>DATGBR010000218.1:0-8707 GCA_035312605.1 Candidatus Methylomirabilota bacterium | reverse complement strand
CGCATCGCCGACCGCGCCACCGACGTGCTGGTGGCGGACTACCTCGCGCGCCAGCCCGCGCCCGCGACCCCGGCCGAGGCCAACGGACGGCAGCTGGTGGCGAGCCTCGCCAAGCGGCGCCTGCGCCCCCAGGTGATCGATCGGGTCCGGGTCGAGGTCCGGCGGAGCGTGGAGCGCGCCGGAGCCCAGGCGGGCCCGGTCGTCCTGCCGGTGGGCGTCGTGGCGGTGCTGAAGGGCTTCGAGGTCTCGCGGGACGGTCCCGACGCGTGGGTCTCCTACCGTGACCCGGGAGAGGGACCCGTCCGCTTCCGCATGGCTCGACAGCCGGGTGAGCCGTGGAAAATCAGCGAGTTCGATCCGGACTGGGTGCGCCGTCGCGCGCGGGAGGAGACCATCCGCCTGCGCTGAGGACGCGAATGCCTTGACTCCCCGCGCGAGCCTGTGATATTCCACTGTCCGGGCCGCTGTCGCTCCTCCCATCCGGTCCCCACGAGGTCACCATGGCGCAAGTCGTTGGATTCATTGGGCTCGGAATCATGGGCCGTCCCATGGCGAAGAACTTGCTCAAGGCCGGCTATCCACTGATTGTCCACAGCCGCAGCCAGGGGCCGGTCCAGGAGCTCGTGGGGGCGGGGGCCAAGGCCGCCTCGACGCCACGGGACGTGGCCGCGCAGTGCGACGTGGTGATCGCGATGCTGCCCAACTCGCCCGACGTCGAGGTGGTCGCTCTCGGCAAGGACGGGCTCATCGAGGGGGCCAAGCGCGGGCAGCTCCTGGCCGACATGTCCACGATCTCGCCGCTGGTCTCCCAGAAGGTCGGCAAGGCACTCGCGGCCAAGGGCGTGCGCATGCTCGACGCGCCGGTGTCGGGCGGCGAGAAGGGCGCCATCGACGCCGCGCTCTCGATCATGGTGGGCGGGGAGAAGGCCGACTTCGACGCCGCGCTCCCGATCTTCCAGGCCCTCGGCAAGACGATCACGCACCTGGGGCCGCTCGGGGCGGGCGGATTCACCAAGCTCGCCAACCAGATCATCGTGGCGGTGAACCTGACCGCGCTCGGCGAGGCCCTGACCCTGGCCCGCAAGGCGGGACTCGACCGCGCGCTCACCCTGAAGGCGCTGGGCGGCGGGCTCGCGGGCTCGAAGTGCCTCGAGCAGAAGACCCCGAACTACGTGGCCGGGACCTACAACCCCGGCTTCAAGATCGACCTCCACTTCAAGGACCTGGGCCTGATCATGGAATCCTCCCGCGCGCTCGGGGTGCCGCTGCCGTGCACCGCGGTGGTGCAGGAGCTGTTCAACGCCATGCGGGTGAAGGGCAAGGGGGGACTGGATCACTCCGGCGTGATCACGCTGCTCGAAGAGCTGGCGGGCGTGCCCGAGAAATCATGAGGGCAACCGTCGATCGTCCCGGTCTCGACTCGCAGGGCCGCTCGCCGCTCATCAAGATCCGCCGCGTCCGCAAGGGCGACCTCTCCAAGGTGCGGGACGTCATCGAGCAGGCCTTCGGCGATTTCTTCGAGCGGCAGGTGGGCACGCGTCCGCGCCAGGTCTTCGGCGGCGCCCAGTACGTGCACCACCGCTGGCTCATGGAGCCGTGGGGCTGCTTCGTGGCCGAGGAGGGCGACGGCAAGATCGTGGGGGCCGCCATCGCGGCTCTCTGGGGCACGGTCGGGGTCATCGGCCCGGTCGCGGTGCTGACCAACTACCAGAACCAGGACATCGGCCAGCAGCTGCTCACCGCGTGCCAGGAGTTCTTCGACGAGAACAAGGCGACGCTCCAGGGCCTCGCGACCTACCCGTACAGCCCCAAGCACCTGGTCCTCTACCAGAAGTTCGGCTACAAGCCGAAGGGGCTCGTGGTCGTCACCAGCAAGGCGCTCGACCGGCCCGACTCGCCCGCCGCGGCGGCCCGGCCCGCGCTCAAGCCGGGCCTGGCGGTGCGCCGCTACTCGACGCTCGAGGAGGCGCGCAAGAAGCAGGTGATGCAGAAGGTCCGGCGCATCACCAACGGCTTCTGGCGCGGGCTCGACCTCGCCAAGGAGATCGAGATCGTCGACGGGCTCACCCTCGGCGACACGCTCCTGCTCGAGAAGGGGCGCGAGGTGATCGGCTTCGCGGTCTGCCACCTGCCGCCCAACAGTGAGGCACCGCACGGCAGCGCCTACGTGAAGCTCCTGGCCATCGACAGCCGCCACCGCAAGCCCGAGCACCTGCAGGCCCTGCTCCAGGGAGTGGAGGAGATGGCCTCCGCGGGACAGCTGCAGCGCGTGGTGGTGCCCGCCTACACGTACTACTGGACCGCCTACCAGGCGCTGCTGGAGCGCGGCTACCACGTGGACTTCACCATGGTGCGGATGAAGCGGGGGAAGCAGGAAGACTACGAAGACGCCAGCGACCTGGTGCTGGACGACTGGCGCTGACCGGCCCGTGACCCGCTCGTCCCGGCCGGCCTCCCTGGCGGCCTTGCTGCTGTCGGCCCCGCTCGTGCCGCTGATGGTGTCGCCGGTGTCGCCTCACGCGATCGTGCTCGAGTCCACCCCGGTCCACGACGCGGTGCTCGAGCGCGCGCCCGGGCAGGTGACCCTCCGCTTCAACAGCAAGATCGAGAAGCGCTTCACCCGGATCACCCTCGCGGCTGGCGACCGGCCGCCCGCGCTGGTCGCCCTGCCGGGCGACGACGACGCGTCCCCGCCCGACCGCATCGTCATCCCCCTCTCGCCGCTCGCGCCGGGGGTCTACGTGCTGCGGTACCGCGTCCTCGCGGTGGACGGCCACATCACCGAGGGCGCACTGCGCTTCACCGTCGGCCCGCCGCGGTAGCATGGCGCAGCTGGCGGGGTTTCTCGACGTCCTCCTGCGTGGCTTCGGGACGGTGGGGCTGGCCGCAGCAGTCGGCGGGCTCGCGTACATCCTGCTGGTGCTGCGGCCGGACCCGGGCGCGGGTGGTCTCGCGGGGGCGGCGCGCGACCGGGCCGTCCGCCTGATCGAGGCCGGCGCGCTGCTGGTCGCCGCGACCACCGCGCTGCTGCTGCTGGTCGTCCACCCCTGGGCGCTGGCCGACGAGACCGGCCGGTGGCCGCTCCGCGACTTCCTGACCACGCACTTCGGCCTCGCCGGGCTCGGGCGCGTGACCCTGGCCCTGCTGCTGGTGGCCGCGGTCCGCGGGGTGCGGGGCGGCGCGGCCACGCGGGCTCGCTGGGCGCTCGCGGTGGGCCTGGGGCTCCTCCTGATGGCGAACGCGGCCTGGCTCGCGCACGCGGCGAGCCGTCTCCACGAGCGCGCGCCGCTCATGGTGGTGACCGTGCTGCACCAGCTCGGCGCGGTCGTGTGGGTGGGCGGCCTCATCCATCTGGTCGGCTTCGCGCTGCTTTGGCGCCGCGCGGGGGGGGCCGCCTCGGAGCCGCTGGGCGTGCGCGTGCTCGCGCGCTTCTCGGCGGTGGCCATCGTTGCGCTCGTGCTCGTGCTGGGCCCCGGGATCGTGCTCACGTGGAGCTATGTCGGCGCGTGGGGCGGCCTCGTCGGAACCGGCTACGGGGTGATGGTGCTGACCAAGGTGGCGCTGCTGGCCTGCGCGATGCTGCTGGGTGGCCTCAACTTTTTGCTCCTTCGCGGGGGCGGGTTGCTCCTCCGCGAGGGCGGGTTGCTCCTTCGCGGGGGCGGGCTGCTCCTCCGCGGGCGCGGGCTGCTCCTCCGCCGGGGCGGGGGCGATCGCGGCGCGGCCGCGGTGGCCGCGCGGGTGCCCGCCTTCATGGAGGCCGAGGTGGGCTTCGGCATCACCCTCCTGCTGGCCGCCGCCTCGCTGACCTCGCTGCCGCCCTCGGTGGACGTGGTGGCCGATCGGGCGACCCCGGCCGAGGTGGCGGCGCGTTTCCGGCCCGCGATGCCGCGGCTGACCTCGCCGCCGGTGGCCGAGCTGCTGGCTGCGGCCGCGCCCATGGAGGACACGCTGGCCCAGCGGCAGCCCGAGGAGTACGCGTGGTCCGAGTACAACCACCACGCGGCCGGCTTCTTCGTATTCCTGATGGGCGTGCTCGCGCTCGCGGACCGCGCGGGCTTCGTTCGCTGGGCGCGTCACTGGCCGCTGCTCTTCCTGGGGCTGGCCGGCTTCCTCTTCGTCCGCAACGACCCGCGGGCCTGGCCGCTGGGCCCCGCCGGCTTCTGGGAGAGCATGGTCCTGCCCGACGTGCTCCAGCATCGTCTGGTCGTGCTGCTCGTGGTGTCCCTCGGGCTCTTCGAGTGGATGGTCCGCTCGGGCCGGCTCACCCGGCCGGGCGGGCGCCTGGTCTTTCCGCTCCTGTGCGCGGCGGGCGGCGGCCTGCTGCTGACCCACTCGCACGCCATGTTCAATCTGAAATCGGAGTTCCTCACCGAGGTCTCGCACGCCCCGATGGGGCTCTTCGGGGTGATCATGGCCTGGGGCCGCTGGCTCGAGGTGCGGCTGCCCCGCGCGGATGCCTGGCTGCCCGGCTGGATCTGGGCCGGGGCCATGACGATCATCGGACTCATCCTGCTCGTGTACCGGGAGACGTGAGCATGCGAGGCTTCGCGACGCAAGAGGGGACCGCCGGCTACCGGCAGCGGCTCGGGACCCGGGCCGCCCGGGGACACTTCAAGACCTGGCAGGGGCTGCGGCTCTCCTCGGTGGGCATCGGCACCTATCTCGGCGCCGAGGACGACGCGACCGACCGGGCCTACGAGGCCGCGGTGAAGCGCGCGCTCCAGCTCGGGATCAACGTGGTGGACACCGCGGTGAACTACCGCCACCAGCGCAGCGAGCGCAGCGTGGGGGCGGCGCTGCGCGCGCTCGTGGCCGAGGGCGCGATCGCGCGAGAGGACGTGGTGGTGGCCACCAAGGGCGGCTTCATCCCGTTCGACGGGGCGGTGCCAGCCAACCCGAACGCCTACTTCACCGACACCTACGTGCGGCCCGGCGTGCTCAAGGTGGCCGACATGGTGGGAGGCTGCCACTGCATCACGCCCCGCTACCTGGGAGATCAGCTCGACCGGAGCCGCGCCAACCTGGGCGTGGAGACCATCGACGTCTACTACGTCCACAACCCGGAGATGCAGCTCGGGGCGGTCGATCGGCCCACGTTCATGACGCGCATGCGCGCCGCGTTCGAGTTCCTGGAGAGCGCGGTCGGCGACGGGCGCATCCGCTGGTACGGCACCGCGACCTGGGAGGGCTACCGCCGGCCCGCCACGGCGCCGGACTACCTGTCGCTGCCCGACCTGGTCGGGCTCGCCCGCGAGGTGGCGGGCACCCGGCACCACTTCGGCGTGATCCAGCTGCCCTACAGCCTCGCCATGACCGAGGCGCTCGCCCAGCCCAACCAGCCGATCGGCAAGGCGTCAGTCTCGGTGCTGCAGGCCGCGGAGCAGCTCGGCGTCTACGTGATGGCCTCGGCCTCGATCTTCCAGGGCAAGCTGGCCCGGAATCTCCCGCCCGCGCTCAGCCAGGTCCTGGAAGGCCTCCGGACCGACGCCCAGCGCGCGCTCCAGTTCGTGCGATCCACGCCCGGCGTGGGGACCGCGCTCTGCGGGATGACGCAGGTGGCGCACGTTGAGGAAAACGCGGCCCTGGTCGGGCTGGCCCCCGCGCCGGTCGCGAAGCTGTTCACGCGTGGCTGAGGCCCGTCGGGAGCCGAAAGACCTTGATAATCCGGGGCTCGTCGGCTAGCGTGATCGGGTGATCGAGCCATGGTGACGAACATCCATCACGTCGGGATCGCGGTACAGAGCCTCAAGCAGGCGTACCGGTTCTGGCGGGACACCCTGGGCCTACCGCTCGCGCGCGAGGCGGAGGTGGCCGAGCAGGGCGTGCGGGCCGCGCTCCTGTCCGCGGGCGAGACCGAGATCGAGCTGCTGGAGCCGCTCGGACCCGAGAGCCCGATCGGCCGCTTCCTCGCCAAGCGGGGCGAGGGGCTCCATCACGTCTGCTTCAAGACGGAGGACGTGGCGGGGGATCTCGCCGCGCTCCGCAGCAAGAGCGTGGCGCTCCTCGACACCGCTCCGCGGCGCGGGCTCGCCGGGCGCGTCGCGTTCCTGCACCCGCGCGCCTGCCACGGCGTGCTCGTGGAGCTGGCCACCCCCGAGCCGGGCGACCCGGGCGCGGAGTCGCCGGTGCGCTTCAAGCGCCTCGTGATCGGCTCGCCGGCGCCGCACGACACCGCGAAGACGTACCAGGACCTCTTCGGGCTCCCGGAAGTCGAGGTGAACGGTGGGCCGCGCACCATGCTGGGCTGGGCCGGAGGCGCTACGCTCCTGATGGTGCCGGCCACCGAGGTCGGCGGCATGGAAGGGATGGTGGCGCTCTCCATGGTCGCCCCAGACCTGCCGCCGCTGATCCAGCGGCTCGAGCGGGCGGACGCCGCGCTCCTGCTCGGGGCGGGCGAGCTGACCGTGGAGCCGAAATCCTCTCACGGGGTCCACCTGCACATCTCCCGGTATCACGTCCCCTGAGCCGCCCGCCGGACGCTCCACGGGCGCGGTGAGGCTCGAGGGCTCATGAGACTCAAGGGAAAGATCGCGCTGGCCACCGGCGGCGCCGGCGGGATCGGGCGCGCGACCGCGCTGGCCCTGGCCCGCGACGGCGCCGACGTCGCGATCGGCTACTGCACGTCGGCGGCGGAGGCCCACGAGACCGTGCGCCTGGCCGAGCAGGCGGGCGTGCGCGCGCTCGCGATCCAGGCGGACGTCACGCGGGACGGCGAGGTGCGCGCGATGGTCGATCGCGTCGCGGATGAGCTGGGCGGGCTCGACTGCCTGGTCAACAATGCGGGGTGGATCCGGCGGGTGCCGCACCGGCGGCTCGACGACCTGACCGACGAGATCTGGGAGCGCGTTCTCGCCACCAACCTGCGGGGGCCGTTCTACTGCGCGCGCGCCGCGGTGCCCCACATGGAGCGGCGGGGCGGGGGGGCGATCGTCAACGTCACCTCGGTGGCGGGCGCCACCGGCACCGGCTCCTCGATGGCCTACGCGGCCTCGAAGGGTGGTCTCGACACCCTCACCAAGTCACTGGCCCGGGCGCTCGCCCCGTCGCGCATCCGGGTCAACGCGGTGGCGCCGGGCCTGCTCGGCACCGGCTTCGGGGGTGGCCTCATCACGGCGGAGCTCCTCGAGCAGACCGGGCGCCTCACCCCGATCGGGCGGCCGGTCACCCCGGAGGAGGTCGCCGACGCGGTGGTGTTCCTGCTCGCGAATCCGGCCATGACCGGCTACACCACCATCGCGGACGGCGGGCTCACCGCGCTGGGCGCGGCGGATCCGCGGTGGTAGCCGCGCGGCGGGCCCGGTCGTCGTGAAGCCCCGTCCCCAGCCGTTTCGCGGCATCGGCTCCGCGCGCAAGACGCGCCGCACTCTCGAGCGCGGCGGCACCGGCCCCGCCGCCGAGCTGAACCAGACGCTCGGCAACTGGCCTCGCGTCAGGATCACCCCGATGTTCGGACGCTGGGGCTACTTCGTCGGCCCGCGCCTCTTCGCCTGCTTCCCGCTGCGCGCGAAGGACACCGATCTCTGGATCCGCCTCGGCCCCGAGGACCAGCGGCGCGCCCTCGCGGCGGGCTGCACGCCGCACCGGCGCATGAGCACGAACGGCTGGGTGGAGTGCCGCGTCGAGGGCATCCGCGACGTGGGCCGCGCGGTGCGCTGGCTGCGCCGCTCCTATGAATTGGCCCGCGGGGCGGTCGAGCGGGAGGAGCGCGGCGACCAATGACGCGACCCGGCCTCAGGCGGGCGGCGCGGGCTCGCTCTGGACGGCGGCCGCGGCGGCCTCGATGGCGTCGATGGGCACCAGCGGCACCAGCAGCCACGCGGCCGCGGTGAAGGCGGTCGAGATCAGCACCAGGGGCGTGTAGCCGAGCCAGTCGTA
Source organism: Candidatus Methylomirabilota bacterium (assembly GCA_035312605.1). Lineage (GTDB taxonomy): Bacteria > Methylomirabilota > Methylomirabilia > Rokubacteriales > CSP1-6 > CAMLFJ01. Next base: position 832 of record DATGBR010000218.1, on the reverse strand, counting down.
GAGGTTGGCCCCGGTCCACTCCGAGCTGCGCATGCCCAGGTTGTTGATCGACATCAGGAGCGCGAAGAAGGTCGCCTCCGCCCGCACGGGGCAGGCCTTCGCGGCGAGGTCGAGGAAGGCGAGCTGGGTGGTCATGCCGACCGCGCCGAAGATCACCGTGATGACGGTCGCGGAGACCACGCCCCCGTAGGCGAGGTAGGCGAGGGATCCGACGGTCCCGGCGCCGATCGACCACACGATGAGCCGCTTGAGCGGAAAGCGCCGCGCCAGGCGCGCGTAGGCCCACGCCCCCGCGATGCTGGCGGCGGCGCCGAGGGAGGCCAGCGCGCCGATCAGGGTCTGCGAGAAGTGGAGGGTGTCGGTCTGGTAGTAGAAGAAGGCGGGCCCGAAGGACGGGCTGAACGCCCAGAAGAAGATGAAGCTGGCCACCAGCCACAGATCGCGGCGGCCCGTCGCGTGCCGGAGCGCGGCCCACGTCTCGCCGAAGCCCTCGAGGTTCGGGCGGGCGGGCGGCTCCTGCACCACCAGCCAGGCCATCAGCAGCGAGATCAGGGGAAAGCACGCCACCAGGGCGAAAGCGGCCGCGAACGCGCGATGCTCGGCGAGGTAGCCGCCCGCGACGCCGACCAGGATCGACGAGGCGCTCAGCGCGGCCCACTGCACCGACTGGAACGTGCCGGTGAGCCCGAGCGGCTTGCCGTTCTCGACCATGAGCGCGTCGGTGAGCACGTCGGTGAAGCCCACCCCGAGCCAGAGCAGGGTGATCATGGTGGCGAGCGCCCAGTAGGGCGCGCCCGACATCAGGCTCACCGCGGTGGCGGCGAGCGCGGCG
>DATGBR010000217.1:0-8213 GCA_035312605.1 Candidatus Methylomirabilota bacterium | reverse complement strand
GTCGACGACGTGACCGTGATCGTGACCGGCGGCGCGGGCAAGCACTCCTGCTGGCAGCCCACCTTCGGCGATCAGACGTGGCCGGCCCGTCGGGTCATCGCACGGAGAGACGGCACCCCGCTGAAGACGATCGCGGAGCTGATCCGCAGCTAGCACGCGGCACAATCGACCACCCAGAAGGAGGCACGCAATGCGCCCACACCCTACTCGGTCACCACGTCCGGCTCGACAGGGGCTCCTCGTCGCGCTCGCGCTCCTGGCCCTGGCCTGGGCGACTCCGGCCCTCGCCGACGAGACGTGCAACTCCCCCTACATGGGCAGTCTGATCAAGGCCCAGGAAGACTACGTCTACGTGTGGACGCTGGGGATGAAGGACGTCGGCGACGGCTCGGACAAGCTCGTCACCATCGACGCGAACCCCTCGTCGTCGCGCTACGGGAAGGTGATCCACAAGGTCTCGGTCGGCGGGCGGGGAGAGGCCCATCACATGGGCTTCACCGACGATCGGCGCTCCCTCTGGGCGGGCGGGCTCGACGACAGCCGCATCGTCGTCTTCGACGTGGGCACCGACCCGGCCCGGCCGCGGATCGTCAAGCGCATCACCGACATGCCGAAGCGCACCGGCTACGTCGGGCCCCACACCTTCTACGCGCTGCCGGGGCGGATGCTGGTGCAGGGCCTGTCCAACAGCAAGGACAAGGGCGGGGTCACCGGCATGGCCCTCTACAGCAACCAGGGCGACCTGGTCACCACCTACGCGATGCCGACCGCCGAGGGCGGGGACGGCTACGGCTACGACATCGCGATCAACCCGCGGAAGAACGTGCTGCTGACCTCGAGCTTCACCGGGTGGAACAACTACATGATGGAGCTGGGCAAGCTCGTCGCCAACCCCGAGGCCATGAAGCGATTCGGCAACACCATGGTCGTCTGGGACCTCAAGGCGTTCACGCCCAAGAAGGTGCTCGCGGTCCCGGGGGCGCCGCTCGAGATCCGCTGGTCGCTGAAGGACGGCGACAACTGGGCGATCACCGCGACCGCCCTGACTTCGAAGCTCTGGCTCGTGAAGCCGGACGCGAACGGGGAGTGGCAGGCCAAGGAGGTGGCCACCATCGGCGACCCGGCCAAGATTCCGCTCCCGGTCGACATCAGCATCCGCAACGACGGCACCGGGCTTTGGGTGAACACCTTCATGGATGGCAAGACCCGCTACTTCGACCTGAGCAACCCCGAGCAGCCCCGGCAGACCTACGAGAAGGCGACCGGCAAGCAGGTCAACATGATCTCCCAGAGCTGGGACGGCACCCGCGTCTACATCTCGTCCTCCCTGCTCGCCAATTGGGACAAGGCCGGCGCCGACAACGAGCAGTTCGTGCGCGCGTTCAAGTGGGACGGCAAGGAGCTGACCCCCGCGTTCGAGGTGGACTTCAACAAGGAGAAGCTCGGCCGGGCGCACCACATGAAGTTCGGCAGCCGGGCCATGAAGGCCGCCTACCGGGACGCGCCCCTGGCCAGCGCGCGGTAGGGACGCGCGTGCCTCGTCGGCTGCTCAGCTGGGCCGGATGGGTCGCGGCCTTCCTGGCGCTCACCACATCGGCCTGGGGCCACGGTGACGAGGCCCGCGACCAGCCTCCGCCGGCGCAGGCGGACTTCACACCTCCCGTCCCGGGCACCTACACGCTCCACCCCATCATGCGGGCGCCGAGCGGCCTGGTGGTCGGCCTAGACGGGCGCGCCCGGCCGCTCGCCGAACTCACCACCGGCAAGATCACGCTCCTGAGCTTCGTGTACACCCGCTGCCGCGACGCTTGGGGCTGCCCCCTCGCCTACCGGGTCTTCGACGCGGTGGGCACCGCGATCGAGCGCTCTCCGGCCCTCCGCTCTCGCGTGCGTCTGGTGACGCTCTCCTTCGATCCGCGCCACGATACGCCGGCGGTGATGCGGCAGTACGCGGGCGAGCAGTCGACCCGCGGCCTCGACTGGCGCTTCCTGACCACGCCCTCGGAGCATGCCCTGCTTCCCCTGCTCGCAGGCTTCGGGCAGGACGTCCGCGCCCCCGCCACCGGAGGGCCGGACGAAACGGGGCAACTGACCCACATGCTCAAGGTATTCCTGATCGATCCGCGCGGCGTGGTCCGTGAGATCTACAGCACCGCCTATCTCTACCCCGAGGTAGTGGTCGCCGACATCGAGACGCTCCGGCTCGAGCGCGCTGCGCCGGTCGGGGGGACGGTCAGGGCGCGCCCGATCCGCTGATCCGCTTCCGGGCCGCCGGCCGCGACCCCGCCCGTGACGTTTGCCCGGCATCGGCCGTTATACGGAATGAGGCCATGGCGCCAGGCACTCCGGCGGCAGAGATCCCCCTGAGCGGGGACGACGAACGGCAGCTGATCGAGGCCGCGCAGGCGGACCCTCGCCGCTTCGCCGAGCTGTACGAGCGCAACTTCGACCGGGTCTACGCGTTCATCGCCCGCCGGACCGGCGACCGCGCCGCGGCCGAGGATCTCACCTCCGAGGTGTTCCACCACGCGCTCGCCCACCTGGGCCGGTTCGAGTGGCGCGGCGTACCGTTCGCCGCCTGGCTGCTCCGGATCGCGAGGAACGCGGTCGCCGACCGGTGGGAGCGCATGGCCCGCGAGCAGGGAGCGCCGACTCCGGCCTCCGAGGACGACGGGAGCCGGGACGACGACGTCGGCCGCCGGGTCATGCTAGCCGATCTCGTCGGGCGCCTGCCGAGCGACCAGCGGCGCATCGTGCTGGAGCGCTTCGTCGAGCAGAAAAGTATTCGTGAGATCGCCGACACGCTCGGGCGCACGGAGGGCGCGGTGAAGCAGCTCCAGTTCCGCGCGCTCGAGAGCCTGCGAGCCCGCATGAGGGACGCCCATGAGTGAGCAGGCCCGGATCGATCGGTTGGCGGAGGCGCTGGAAAGCGCGCTCGCCGACCCCCGCGCTCGCCCGACCGCCGCCGACCTGCCCGTCGACCTGGACGTCGCCGGGCTGCTGCGCATCGCCCTAGACCTGCGCGATCTGCCCCGCCCGGCGTTCAAGACCCGGCTCGGAGAGGATCTCGCGAGGAGAGCCGCCATGACCACCACCGCGACCGACCCGACCACGTCCCGGGGCGTCCAGAGCGTGATTCCGTACCTGGCCGTCCGTCCCGCCGTCGAGCTGATCGAGTTCGTGACGCGCGCGTTCGGCGCCCAGGAGCTGCTGCGCACCACTGGTACGGCCGGCGGAGTCCACGCCGAGGTCAGGATCGGCGACACCCGGATCATGATCGGCGGCGGCGAGGCCTGGGGCGGCTCGCCGATGCCGACCGGGCTGCACCTCTATGTCCCCGACGCCGACCGGACGTATCGGGCCGCGCTCGAGGCCGGGGCCGACTCGCTCTATCCCCCGGTCGACCAGCCCTACGGCGACCGCGAGGCGGGCGTGAAGGACGTCGCGGGCAATCACTGGTACATCGCGACGCAGCGGACCGGCGGCCACGTACCCGCGGGGCTCGGGACCGTGACGCCCTTCCTGCATCCACGCGGGGCGCCCCGTCTGATCGAGTTCCTGAAGGGGGCCTTCGCCGCCGACGAGATGGCGATTCACCACGGACCCGACGGCGCCATCGCCCACGCCAAGATCCGCGTGGGCGGCTCGGTGATCGAGATGGGCGAGGCCCACGGCGAGTGGGGGCCGATGCCCACCATGTTCTACGTCTACGTGGACGACGTGGACGCCTGGTATCGGCTGGCTCTCGCGGCCGGAGCCACGTCGCTCGAGGCCCCGGCCCTCCAGCCGTACGGCGAGCGCCGGGCGGCCATGCGCGATGCCTTCGACAACGTGTGGTATCTCGCCGCGCCGGGCACCTGAGCGCGACGCGACCGCGGGCTCAGTCGACGATCCGTACCCCTTGCTTGATCTGGCCCGCCGAGAGGTAGGAGGCGGCGAGACTTTCCGGGTTGTAGGGCGGCAGCTTCGCGGCCCGCAGCCGATCCGCCCCGGCGAGCCGCTCCACCACCGAGCGGTGGACGGCCAGCCCCGGCGGGAAGGCGCGATGGCCGATGGGCAGCAGGGTCCACGGCGCCTGGGCCCACGGCGCATGCGCGATCCCGCACGCGTCGGGCTTGAGCGTGACCGCCGGCTTCGCGGCGAACGCGACGCCGAGCTTGGTCAGCTCCTCGACCACCCACTGCAGCCCGCCATCGGACAGGCCGCTCTCGCTGTCCGGGTAGCCGCCTCCCACGTCGGCGTGCGCGCCCGGGAACAGCACCTGGACGATGCGATCGTCGGGGTCCCAGAGAGTCGGCGTGAAGTTCGACCGCTGCTCGTCGACCGAGACCGCGTGGAGGCCATGGCGCACCTTCTGGCTCAGAGCGAGGTCGGCGAACTGGAACGCGTCGAGCTGCGTGTCGGTCTTCAGGTTGTAGGCAGGGATCCCGAGTGATCCGACCGTGTCCCACACCACGACCGCCTCGATCGGGACGTCGGTGATCCTCGGCGCGGTGGCCGGCGACTGTAAGAAGCCGGGCAGGTCGACCGCGACCTCGGCCAGGGTGCGCAGCAGGCTCTTGTGCTCCTTCAGGACCCCGCGCCGGTACGTGAACCACTCGGCGGAGCCCAGGCGATAGGCCTGCGCCCGGTCGCCGGCGAGATCGTTGCGCTTGGCGTCCAGGAGCCCGCGGGCCACGATCAGGCCCGCGAGGGCACGCGCGGTGTACGCGCCCCGGCTGAATCCGACGATGAAGATGCGATCGCCCGGCTCGAAGTTGCGGGAGATGAACGTGTAGCCGCGCACGATCCGCGTGACGAGCCCCGCGCCCCCGCCGCCCCCGAGCACCCGCACCAGGAAGTTCTTGGAGTCGCCGACCCCGTGCAGGTACTTGGCGATCTGCGTGGGCTTCCCGTCGGCTCCCACGACAGTCCGCTCTTGCTCGTCGGCCGAGCGCAGGCTGTCCGGCGAGAGGTCGCCGGCCAGATTCAGGAAGAGCTTGAAGACGTTCGTCCGGCGGCCGCCCTGCTCCTCCTGCTCCTCGGGCTGCCCGGGTCCGTTCCATGTCCCGTCCGCACAGAACACGATGGTCTTCATGCGCTCACCGGCGGCCTGGTCAGCCGCTGCAGGACCTGGAACTGGTAGTGGTACGAGTTCACCCCGGACCCGTTGTATCGCCGCACCGCATAGGGCCAGTCGCAGCCGAGCTTCGCCCGGTCCGGCACCCTCGAGTATGCCGTCTCCGGGTGGTACTGGGTCGGATGCATCGTGATCGTGGCCCCGCGGTAGACCGGAGCCCCCACCGGGATGTCGACGAGGTGCTCGGCGGCGCACCGCGCGCAGTCGGTCATGAAGCGCGGATCGTCCGCCGCGAAGCGGCAGGGCCGGAGGGCGCCGTCGCCGATCTCGTGGATCCGGTCATCGGCCTGCTGGCCGGAGGTCGAGCCCGCGACGAACAGTTCGTACTTGCTCCGCAGCTCCCTCACCGCGCGCTGAACGTTCTTGACCGGGTCCACCATGACGCCGGCGACCTCGGCGGCGGTCGGCGGATGGTGAAAGAGCGTGAACTGCCCGATCCCGTAGCCCCGCGACGTGATGCGATCGGGATGGCCGTGATCGCCGTGATCGAGTCCGACCACGATGAAGTTGTCGGCGTTGTCGCCGCTCGGCACCCGGAAGTGCAGGCCGCCGCTCTCCTGCAGAAAGATCGCGAGCAGGAACGGCCGCGGGACGGGCAGCCCCACGAGCCGACCGATCTGGGCCATGGCGGCCTGGTTGGCCTGCGCGGGCTCGGCGGAGCGGGGCAGCGCCGGGATCCGCGGGTCGTCCAGAATGTCCTCGATGCACGCGGCCAGCCGCTCGTCGACCACCCCGGTCAGGCCGGTCACGCGGCCGCGATTGAACGTCTGCAGCGCCACCGGGGCGTCGCCGTCGCTTCCGTGCTGCCCGGCGGTCAGGAGATCCTGCTGCAGCGCGCGAACCGCGCTCGCGGTGCCGTCGCCGAACCGGCCGTCGATGCCGGCCCGCAGGTAGCCGAGCGACCGCAGATCCTCCTGCAGGATCTTGGCGAGCGGATCGGGTGGTCCCGATCGGGGCCGCAGCTCGAGTCCGGGCTGACGATACGGACGCCTCATCGGCCTTTCCCAGCCTACGAACCGCCCCGGGGCTCTGTCAACATTCGGGGCGCCGGAATCGACAGAGCGAATCGCGCGATCGAAAGGGTAATCATGAGCACACCTTCGGCGATCGAGCGGCGGCCCCTGCCGGCGGCGGACCTGACGAAGTGGACGACCACCTAAGGCGGCCACCCGCCCAAACGCAAGCACTCGGTGCTACCATGTGTGGCCGTAGGCCACCTTCTCGGAAGAAGGAGCGCAGCCAGTGAGCACACCCGACCGTAGCGATCGCATGAAGGGCGTCCTCTCCCCGGTCGTCACCCCGTTCAAGGCCGACCTCTCGCCCGATCCCCAGCGCTTCGTGCACCAGTGCCGGTGGCTGCTCTCGCAGGACGTGGGCCTCGCGGTGTTCGGGACCAACTCGGAGGCCAACTCGCTCTCCACCGAGGAGAAGGTGGAGCTGCTGGACCGCCTAGTCGCGAGCGGGATCGACCCGGCGCGGCTCATGCCGGGCACCGGGTGCTGCGCGCTCACCGACTCGGTGCGGCTCACCGCGCACGCGATGAAGCTGGGCGCGGGCGGGGTGCTGATGCTGCCGCCCTTCTACTACAAGGGCGTCTCCGACGACGGGCTCTTCAAGAGCTTCGCGGAGGTGATCGAGCGGGTGGGCGACCGCCGGCTGCGGCTGTACGTCTACCACATCCCGCCGGTGTCGCAGGTGCCGATCACCCTCGGCCTCATCGAGCGCCTCCTCAAGGCCTATCCGGACGTGGTGGCCGGGGTGAAGGACAGCTCGGGCGACTGGAGCAACACCAAGGCGATGCTCGACGCCTTCGCGGCGGGAGGCTTCGACGTCTTCGCGGGAAGCGAGACCTTCCTACTCGCCACCATGCGCGGCGGCGGCGCGGGCTGCATCAGCGCCACCGCGAACGTGAACCCGGCCGCCATCGCACGCCTCTTCCGGGAGTGGCAGACCCCGGGGGCGGACGCCCAGCAGGCGCGCCTCGACGAGATCCGCGGCATCATGCAGCGCTACCCGATGATCCCCGCCCTCAAGGCGGTCATCGCCCGCTACGGCGGCGACGCGGCGTGGGTCACGGTGCGCCCGCCGCTGGTGGCCCTGACTCCGGAGCAGCGCGCGGCGCTGGCCGCCGAGCTGGGGCGCGCCGCCTTCACCATGCCGGGGCTGGGGGCGTAGCGCCATGAAAGAGCTGGCCGCGCGCCTCGACGCCCTCTGCGACGCCCTCCCGTTCCAGACGAGCTGGTACCTCAAGGATCTCGCCACCGGCGCCCGCGCCGATCGGCTGGGCGACGTGCCGGTGCCCTCGGCGAGCACGCGCAAGATCTCGATCATGATGGCCGCGCTCAAGGCGGTCCACGACGGCAAGCTCGCCCTGGACCAGAAGGTGGTCATCGACGCGAAGTACCAGGACAACGACTCGGGGACGTTCCAGCACCTGACCCCCGGCTTCTGGATCACCTTCCGCGACGCGCTGGTGATGATGATCATCGTCAGCGACAACACGGCAACCGGCCAGGTGGTGGACCTGGTCGGCCTCGGCGAGATCCAGCGCTTCTGCGAGTCGGTCGGCATGACCCGTACCGTGCATCGCTTCGGCATCCTGCCGCGCCTCGGCCCCGACCACGCGCTCGACCAGGTGACGACCACCACGCCCAACGACCAGGGCATGCTGCTCGAGCTGATCCTGCGCGGCACCACCGACGCCGCGGTCGCCGCGCGCATGGGCGTGACTCCCGCGCTCTGCCGGCTCGGGCTCGACATCCTGTCCTGGCAGAAGCTCAAGGCCCGGCTGCCCTCGCAGCTCCCGCTCGGCACCAAGATCGCCCACAAGACCGGCACCGGGTCGCGCGGCTTCATGGACGCGGGCATCGTGTTCAAGGCGGACCGGCCGCTCTTCATCCTGACCGCCTACACCGAGCACGTACCCGCCGCGCTGCCCGACGGCACCCCCGGTTTCACCGCCGCGAATACCCTGATCGGCCGGATGGCGCGTCTGGCCTACGACGCGCTCGGCGGCTAGGACGCTCACGTGCCCCCCAAGACACCGCCGAAGGAGCCGCCCGCCCCCAAGCGGGCGATGAGCATCCACGCGCAT
>DATGBR010000216.1:0-4732 GCA_035312605.1 Candidatus Methylomirabilota bacterium | reverse complement strand
GAGACGACGCGACCCGTGAACACTTCGCGATCCGGCTCGCGGCGATCCACGGCGCGCCCGCGCCCGACGTGGATCTGCTGATCCGCACCGGAGGCGAGCAGCGATTGAGCGACTTTCTCCTGTGGGAGAGCGCGTACGCCGAGCTCTTCTTCACGGCTCGCATGTGGCCCGACTTCCACGACGACGATCTCGCGGCCGCGGTCGCGGAGTTCCGCGGCCGGGATCGCCGCTTCGGCGCCCTGTCGGAGACGGGAAAGAGATGAGCGCCATGGCCCGACCGTTCCTCCTGTGGTCCATCGCGGTCGCGCTCGGAGGCCTCGGCACCGGCTTCCTCTTCGATGCCACCCCCGGCCTCAACTGGGGCGTCTGGACCCTGGCGTGCGTATGCAGCATCCTGCTCTGCGCCCGAGTGGGGGGGTCGCCGACGCGGGCCGCCCTCCTCGTGCCGCTCGCGCTCGCGGCGAGCTTCGGGGTCGCGGCCGCCGTCACCGCCGCCCCGCCCTTTCATGCCGTCATCGCCGGTGGCGTGGCGGCCCTCCTGGCGATCGCGGTGCTCCTGGCCGGCAACCCGGGGTGGGAGGGGCTGACCTCGCCGTTCATGCTACGGGTGCCCGTGGCCGCGCCGCTCCTGGTGGCCGGCGAAGCGATCCGGCGCGGATTCGAGCTCGTCGGTCTCGTCGCGACGCCTCGCCACCGACCCCTCCTCCGCGGCGTGCTCTTCGCGCTGCCGGTGGTGGGTCTCTTCGCGCTGATGCTCGCGAACGCCGATCCGGTGCTCGCAACCTTGCGGGACGACCTGGCCGATGCGCTGGCCCGCCTGGAATTCGTGCCCCGGCTCATGTTCTTCGGCGTCCTGGCGACCGTCTCCCTGGGCGGGTGCGGCATCGTCCTGAATCGGGGCCACGCGCGGGGCGCGGCGCCGGCGGAGCCGGTCCGGACACCGCGCCTCGCGGACACCGAGCGCCTCGTCATCCTCGGCGCGGTCGGCGCACTCTTCAGCGCGTTCCTCCTCCTGCAGCTCAGCTACCTCTTCGGCAACGCCCCGGTCATCCCGGGATCGGGTGTCACCTTTTCGGAGTACGCTCGACAGGGCTTCGCCGAGCTGACCACGGTGGCAAGCGTTTGCACGATCCTGCTCGTCGCCCTCGACCACTGGGCCGCGCGCGGCCCGCGCGAGGGATGGACGCGCATCGCGGCGGTCGCGGTCGTCGGGCAGGTCGAGGTGCTGCTGATCTCGGCGCTCCGCCGTCTCTGGCTCTACGAGTCTGCCTATGGATTCACGACCGTGCGGCTCTACGCCCACGCCTACATGGTCGCGGTCGCGCTCTTCCTCGGGATGCTCGGCTGGGGTCTGGCCGGGGGCTTGACGTCGGGGTGGCTGGCCCGACGGGCGGCGGGAATCGCCGCCGTCGCGATGGCCGCCCTGATCTACTGGAACCACGAAGCGTGGATCGTCCGGCAGAACCTCGAGCGCTTCCTTCGAACTCATCAGCTCGACACGTCCTACCTGGTCTGGGGGCTCTCGCCGAACGCCGCCCCGGCTCTGGTCCGCGCGATTCCCGAGCTACCGCCCATCCTGGCCGAGTCGGTGCGCGACGGACTCCGGCAGCGCTACGGAACGACCACCCGCGGCGCCCCGTGCCGCTGGTTCGAGTGGAATCGAAGCCGGGAGCGCGCGGTGGCGGCTCTCCGCGCGGGCGGCATCCTGCGAGGAGACGCTCAGCTGCACCCGCGCGATTGCATCCTGATCAGCCCCGCGAGCGGCCCTCCGGCGTGACCGGGGCGACGAGGGGTGCGCGCTCCGGGTGTACGTGACCGCAGCCGCCGCACGTGCGCAGTGCGAGGCTCGCGTCGAAGCCCTCGATGGCCGCCTTGAGCTCCCCCTCGATGTCGGCCACGTGCATCGTCACCTGGTGGAGGAGCCGATCGCACCGCTCGCAGAACCAGAGGAGCGACTCGGTCTGCTCGGGCCGGCGCTTGACCTCGATCACCAGCCCCCACGTGTCGGCGGGGCGGTGGGGCGAATGCGGCACCAGGGCCGGCAGCAGGCACAGCTCGCCCTCGCGGATGATCCGCTCGTGCCGCCGGCCGTCCTCCATGTACTCGAGCCGCATCGCGCCCCGGAGCATGTAGAAGATCTCGTCGGAGGGGTCCACGTGGAAGTCGCGACGGGCGTTCGGCCCCCGGACGACCATCGCGGTGAACTGCGAGTCCTCCCAGATCACCTTGTTGCCGACCGGCGGCTCGAAGGTGGCCCGGTTCTCCTCGATCCACTTCCACAGGTTGAAGGCGACGAGGCCTCGCACGGGGTCACCTCCGCAGGTAGATCACCAGCGACACGAGGCTCATCACCACCTCGCCGCGCTGGTTCTGGATCCGGCTCTCGATCTTCACGGTCCCGCGATCCGTCCGGCGGCCCCCGACCTTCTCCTTCACCTCCGACTCCACGGTCAGCACGTCGCCGGGCCGCACCGGCTTGACCCACTTGAGGTCGTCGAAGCCCATCGCCCCGGTGGTGGCGTGCACGGGCGTCATGTGTTCGACCACCATCCGGATGAACATGGCCCCGGTGTGCCAGCCGCTCGCGATGAGGCCGCCGAACATGCTCTGGCGCCCGGCCTCCTCGTCGAGGTGGAACGGCTGGGGATCGAACTGGCGCGCGTACTCGATGATCTCCTCCTTCGTGACCTCGTAGCGCCCGAAGCGCATGATGTCGCCCACCGCGACGTCCTCGAAATACTTCATGCCGTCGTCGCCGCGCCGGTGGGCCGCCGCCGGTACATCGTGATGCCGACGATCGCCACCACGACCTCAGCCTGCTGGTTCACCATCTCGACGCGGCGCCGGACGAACCCGATGGGCTTCGATTTCGACGGCCACGTCTCGAGCACCTCGGTGCGGCCGGTCAGGGTGTCGCCCGGCCGCACCGGCTTGAGCCAGCGGCAGGAGTCGAGCCCGGGCGAGCCGGTGGCGGCCGCCTCCTCACGGCGGTTGGCCTCCACCGACAGGCGCATCATCACCGCGCACGTGTGCCAGCCGCTCGCGATCAGGCCGCCGAAGATGCTCCGGCGCGCCGCCTCGGGGTCGGCGTGGAACGGCTGCGGGTCGTACTTGCGGGCGAAGGCCAGGATCTCGGCCTCGGTCATCGAGTGCGAGCCGAGGTCGGTGCTCTCGCCGACCTTGAAATCTTCCCAGTACTTCACGCGTGACCTCCGTGGTGGGGTCCGGACCAGGCGCGACGCGCCCCGATCAGGATAAGGCAGAGGGCAAGCGCGGGCAGCCAGATCCACCGGAGCTCGGACTCGAGCACCGTGATCCCGCGCGTGGACAGGAAGCGGGTGAGCCCGATGGGCGAGGCCTCGAGCACCCGGAGCGCGGCCGGAGCGAAGAAGCGCTCCGCGGAGACGGGCCACAGGAGCGCCACGCCCCGGCCCCCGTCGGTGAAGGCGTCGAGGATGCCGTGGGAGGCCATCGCGACGAACAGGAACAGGACGGTGCGCCCCGCGCCGGCGCGCAGACTCCGGGAGAGGGCCGCCCCCACCAGCGCCACCGCGGCCGCCGCGCAGAGCGAGTGGGTGAACCCCCGGTGGCCGAGCACCGACCCGTAGGGCACCCCCCAGGAGAACGCGATCACGTCCAGATCGGGCAGCGCCGAGGCGAGCACGCCCGCGGCCAGGAGGCGCGGCGGGACGATGCGCGGGCCGAGGCCCACCCCCAGCGCGAGGGGCACCGCCGCGTGCGAGAAGACGGTGGGCACCGGGCTAGCGCAGCTCGAACTCGAACGTGCTGACCACCCGGATGCGCTTGACCGGCGTGCTGGTCGCGCTGAACGGGGCCGACTCGTCGCCTCCGTCCAGGCCGAAGATCTGGATCGAGCCCTGGTTGGCCGAGCGGATGCTGCCGACCTGCGCGCCGGAGTCCGCCGCGAACTGCTGGGCGGTGGCCCGCGCGTTCTTGGTGGCGTCGGCCAGGAGCTGCGGGCGCAGGTCGTTGAACTTGGAGACGATGTACCGCGGGTTGGCCGCGCCGCCCTCCCGCTCGCCGTCCAGCACCACCCCCGACTTGAGCAGCTCCTCGGTGGAGCCGAGCGCGCTGCGGACCAGGTCGACGTTGGCAGTCTTGACCACCACCGAGGTCGTGACCACGTAGCGGAAGCGGTCGGAGGCCTGGGGCTGGCCATACTCGCGGGCCAGCTTGTCGACGGTGCGAGTCGGCTGCCGCTCGATCTCCGCGTCCGAGAAGCCCTGCTTCTTGAGGAACGCGACCGCCGCGTCCCGGTCGGCGCTGATCCGGGTGTGGGCGTCCTGGAGCGTCTCGCTGGCCCGTCGGAGCCCGAGCGTCCACACCGCCTGGTCCGCCTTCACCTCACGCTCGACCAGGCCCTTCACCGTGACTGTTCGAGCGTCTGATCTGAAGCGCAAGCCGCCCCGCCCGACGAAGTAGCCCGCGACCGACAACCCGATCACCAGGCAGAGCCCCACGATGACCGCGGGAAGCACCCCCGACCGCCCTTCCATGTGCGCCATGTCCGCTCCTTCCGGGCCGCGCTGATCTGATTCAATTGGCGGGACGGCCCGCCGCCCGCAGTATTGCCAGGGTCATCACTCCCGCCACCAGTCCCCAGAACGCCGATCCGATGCCGGCCGGCGCGATCCCGGACGCGGTCACCAGAAACGTGACGAGCGCCGGCTCCCGTTGATTCTCGCTGCCGACCGCGGACGCGAGCCCGTTG
>DATGBR010000215.1:0-11693 GCA_035312605.1 Candidatus Methylomirabilota bacterium | reverse complement strand
TGGCCGGGCAGGTTGAAGTCGGCCCCGAAGCGGGCGCGCCCGGTCACCTTGTCCACCCCGTCGGGTCGGATCTGGCGCGTGCCGACGAAGCCCTGCGGGTGCCCGTTCGTCTGTCCGTTCGTCTCGGCCCCATTCTTCCTTTCGGCCATGTCTTAGCCCTTTCTCAGAGTCGCGGCCGCGTCCATCACCGCGCTCACGATCTTGTCATAGCCCGTGCACCGGCACAGGTTGCCGGCCAGCCAGTAGCGCACCTCGGTCTCCGTCGGGTCAGGCGACCGCTCGAGCAGGGCCTTGGAGGCCACCAGGACGCCCGGGGTGCAGATGCCGCACTGGAGCGCGGCGCTCTTCAAGAACTGCTGCTGCAGCGGATGCAGCGACTCGCCCTTGGCCATGCCCTCGATGGTCTCGACCTTGCGGCCGGCCACCTCGCAGCCCAGCACCAGGCAGGAGCAGACCAGCCGGCCGTCCAGCATGACGCTGCACGCCCCGCAGTCGCCGGAGGCGCAGCCTTCCTTGCTGCCGGTCAGGTTGAGGGTGTCGCGCAGCACGTCGAGCAGCGTCTCCTCCGTCTCGCAGAGGAACTCGACCGCGTCTCCGTTCACCGTCGCCTCGATGTGATGCTTGGCCATCAGTTGTTGCTCCTCGCCCGGTCCAGCGCGATCAGGGCCGCCCGGCGTGCCAGCACGCCCGCGACCTGGGTTCGGAACTCCACGGTGCCCCGCTTGTCGTCGATGGGACGGCAGGCCGCCCGCGCCGCCGCCTCGAGCCGCTCCTGCGCCGGCACGTCGAGCCGGCTCCCCACGATGGCCTGGGCCGCCTCCGCCACCAGCAGCACCCGCGCCGCTACCGCGCCCAGCGACACGCGGGCCACGGTGACGAGGCCGGCGCCGTCCACCGTCAAGCTTACTCCCGCCCCCACCACCGCGATGTCCATCTCCGTCCGCGGGATGAAGCGCAGGTAGGCGTCGCTCGACCGCGCCGCCCGGGGCGGCAGCAGGAACGAGGCGACGATCTCGCCCTTACCGAGCGCCAGCTTGCGGGGCCCCAGCATGACGTCCTCCACCGGGAGGTCGCGCTTGCCCTTGGGCCCGACCAGGGTGGCCACCGCCCCCGCCGCGATGAGCGCGGGCACGCTGTCCGCCGCCGGCGAGCCGTTGCAGAGGTTGCCGCCAAGAGTCGCGCGGCCCTGCACCTGGGTGGACCCGATGAGGTTCGCGGCCTCGACCACGCCCGGCCACGCCTTCTTGAGCCGCGCGTGCTCTTTCAGCTCCGCCCCGGTCACTGCGGCGCCGATGCGCCAGCCGCCCTTCTCCTCGGTAACCGCGCGGGTCTCCTTGATCTTCTTGATGTCCACGATCAGATCGGGGTCCAGGACATCGGCCCGCATCTGGACCAGGAGATCGGTCCCCCCCGCCAGCACCCGGGCCTCCCCCTGGGCTCCTGCCAGCAGGGCCACCGCTCCTTCCAACGAATCCGGCGCCTCGTATCGCATCAGTCTGGTGTCACCTCTGGTCTAGGGTCTCTATGCACCGGCCGACATGATACCCCAACCGGCCGGGGCCGCGTCAGGGGCGTCGGAGCTTCAGATCCTCGTAGGGGGACATGTAGAAACCGGGGATGGCGGTGGCCATGATGTCGTCCACCCGGGGCCCCACCCCGATCGGAAAGCCCAGGTGATAGATCGGCACCTGGATGACCTGCTCCTGGAGGATGCGCTGGATCTGGTGGAGCAGGGCCTCGCGCTTCTTGCGGTCCAGCTCGCCGGCCTGACGGCGGAAGAGGTCGTCCACCTCGGGCAGCGAGCCGTAGGAGAACGCCCCGCCCTTGGTGACGAACGACTCGAGCCGGGTGGCCGCATTGCCGGAGACGCCGCTGATGGTCAGGACTACCCCATGGAGCTTCTTCTCGCGCCACGACGTCATGAACGCCCCGCGCTCCATGCCGCGCACGCGCGTGCGGATGCCCACCGCCTGGAGCCACCCCTGGATGGTCTCGCCCATCGAGTTGTAGGGCGGGAACGGGGTCAGCTCGCCGGCATCGAAGCCGCTCGGGTATCCGGCCTCGGCCAGGAGCTGGCGCGCGCGGGCGGGATTATAAGGAGGCGGCTCCACCGGCAGCGCGAACTCGTAGTCGCGCGGGACGGTGTTCCCGACCGGGCGTGAGAGCCCCAGGGTCTCCGCCTCGTTCAGGGCCTGGCGGTCCAGCGCCAGGCTCGCGGCCTGCCGCACGCGCTTGTCCGCCCAGGGCGACTTCGGATCCCACTGGTCGGGGAAGTCGAGCCAGAAGACGCCGAGCAGCGGCGCGGCCAGGCGCAGGCCCGGCGTCCGCTTGATCTCCTGCGCGGTGGGGCCGCTCAGCAGCATGGCCAGGTCCACCTCGCCGCTCTTGAGCGCGGCCGCGCGCGTGGTCTCGTCGGGCAGGCTGCGAAAGACGATCCGCTTGATGGAGGGGACTTTCCGCCAATAGCCGTCGAACGCCTCCACCACCAGCTCCACGCCCGGGTTGAAGCTCACGAACTTGTACGGCCCGGCCCCGACCGGCGCTTTGCGATAGCCTTCTTCCCCCACGCGCTCGAAGTACTTCTTCGGCACCACCCAGCCCGCGCTCGCCACGAACGTGCCGTAGAACGCGGGGAAGTCGGGCCAGGCCTCCTTGAACACGAACCGCACGCGGCTCGGGCCGAGCACCTGGATCTCCTTCACCCCGTCCTTCAGCACCTTGGCCGCGCCGCCGCGATAGCGCTCGAAGGAGAACTTCACGTCCTCCGGGGTGACCGGGTCCCCGTTGTGGAACTTCGCCTTGCGCAGGGTGAACTCGGCGCTCGTCATGTCCTTCGCTATGGCCCACGACTCGGCCAGGCTCGGCGCGGAGGCCTGGCCCGCGGTGGGCCGCAGCAGCCCGTCGTGCAGGGCGGCCAGCATGAGGTAGGGCGTGATCGTGCTCTCGCCCTCGGCCGGATCGAGCCAGCGCGTGACCGGGCTGAAGTGCATCGCGATCGTCAGCGTGCCCTCGGGGGCCGCCTCCGCGGGGCCGACGGTGGCCAGCCAGAGCGCGGCGCCGAGGAGGGAAATCAGCCGGAGGACGAGGAAGGACCGGGAGGCCATGCCTGGATGGGGCGCATTCTAGTGCAAGCCGCGCGATCGCGCAAACCCCAGGCCCTCATCGGGCCAGGTAGCGGTCGAGCAGGGCGCGGAACTCGCCGGCCACGATCACGCCGCCCATCAGCTCGCCCGCCTCGGGGAAGTAGGCGCGACCGAGCGTCGTGCCGTCCGCGAGCCAGAAGGTGAGCCAGTAGCGCGTCTCGCCCACCGCGTGCGGGAGAGGCCGGCGGGCCGGCCCGCGCACGATCATGTCGACCAGCGCGTCCACGTCCGCGCGCGCGGCGATCACCGCCGGTGTCCCGGGCGCCTCCGCGGTCGGCTCGCCGACCCGCACCTCGATGGTGCGCACCTTGCCCGCGATGTCGAAGAGCGCCGCGCCGACCCGCGCGCGCGGATTGCGCCAGGCCTGGTAGAGGTAGACGTGATCCCGCCACACCGCGGCGAGCCGGAACTCGGTGGCGTAGCCGCGCACCGCGTACACCTTGGTGCCGGCGGGCAGGAAGGCGGCGCCGCCGTCGAGGCCGTACGAGCAGGTGCGGTTGTCCTCGCCGATCGAGCAGGCGACGGTCGCGAACTCGATCCCGAGGTCCTCGCGCGTCAGCGCCCGGCCGGGCTCGTCCAGAAAGCGGATGTAGTCGATACCGTCGAAGGTGACGAAGTCGAGCAGGCTCGCGGTGCCGGGTGAGCCGGCCTGGGCGGCGGCGCGCCCGGGCGCGGCGAGCGCCAGGGTCAGACAGAGAACGGCGAGCGGCCAGGCTCTGCTCCGCATCGGGTGACCGGCATCATACGCCTCGCGGCGGGCGGGCGCCTCGCGGCGGGCCTCGGATTTGCACGGCCTACCGGCAAGCGCGTCAGCCGGGCGGGCGCCGGACGGGCTAGAGCTGCCAGTCCTGGTACCAGGTGGACTCGGCGCCGATCCCCTCGCGCGCCACCGACACGTCGATCAGGTAGGGCCGGTTCTCGCGCGTGATCTTGTCCATGCCGCGGCGGAGCGCCGGCTCCAGCTCCTTCACGGTGGTGACCGCCTCGCCCTCCACGCCCTGCGAGCGGGCCAGCGCCACGTGGTCGGTGGCGGGGGCGCTGAGCCAGAGGCCGGGATACTTGCCCTCGCGGATCATCTTGGAGTCCGGCATCTCCCGGGCCCAGTTGTGCCGCACGATCTGGTAGCTCTCGTTGTTGGACACGATCGTGAGGATCGCGGTGTTGTAGCGCGCCATCGTCCAGAAACCGGAGGCGCTGTAGCCGAGTGCCCCGTCGCCGAGATGCAGGACGACGGGGCGGTCGCGCCCCACCGCGACCTTCGCGCCGATGGCCGCGCCGACCCCGAAGCCGAGCGAGCCGCCGCCGCTGCGCGTCCAGTCCATGCCGCCGTGGCCGAACGCCATCAGCGCGGTGCGCGCGGTCGAGCTCTCCTGCACCATCACCGTGTTCTTGGGCAGCACGCTCGCAAGGTGTGCCTCCAGCACCGCGGGATGCACCGGCGTGTCGTGCTCGTGCTCGCGGACGAGCTGCTCTTCCCGCTCGATCAGCATGGCCGCGAACGCGCGCACCTTGGAGCGCTGCTTCGGCCCCTTGTCGGCCCCGGGCACCCGGCCGAGCGCCTGGGTGATCGCCTTCAGGGTCTCGGGCAGCTCGCACTGCGCGGCCAGGTCCAGCGGGTAGTGCCGGCCCATCAGGAGCGGGTTCGGCCCGATCTGCATGATGACGGGCTCGTTCACGCTGCCGTGCACGCCCTGGCAGCCCACCAGGAAGATCAGGTCCGGCTCGAGCCCGGTGGTCTTTGTGAAGTCCTTCGAGACGGGATAGTTGCCGCAGAAGAGCGGATGCCGCGTCGGGAAGTTCGGGAAGATCTGCCGGCTCGCGAACACCGGCGCCTCCAGCGCCTCGGCCAGCCGCACCGCCTCGGCCTGCGCGCCCTCGCGCCACACGTCGTCGCCGAACATCAGGACCGGGCATCGCGCCTCGCCGAGCCGCTTGGCGATCGCCTCGACGGTCTTCGCCCGCGCGGGCCCCGGCCGCTCGATCTGGTAGTGCGCGCCCTCGCCGACGATCGCCTCGAGGCCTTCGGTGTGGAGTAGCTCCGCGCTGATGGAGAGGTACACGGGCCCGGTGGGCGGCGTGGTGGCCTCGCGCAGCGCGCGGATGGTGGCCACGCTGATGGCCTTGGGGTTGGTGTGCACCTGGTAGGCGCAGCGCGCTTCCTTGGTGATGGGCCGCATCGACTCCGCCTGGCTCAGCCCGGGAAACGGGGCGAGGCCGCGGTAGTCCTGCAGCTCCGAGGCCCAGTCCCCCGCGATCACCAGCAGCGAGGAGCCCGCCACCTGGGCGTTGAAGAGCTGCCCGGCGAGCTGGTAGGAGCCGCCCATGACGTGCGCGATGACCACGCCGACCTTGCCGCTGACCCGGTGGTAGCCGTCCGCCATCGCGGCCACCAGCCCCTCGTGCTTGCCGACCACTAACCGGTTGTCACCATCCTCGGCGATGGCGGCGAAGAGGCCGGTCTCCGCCGAGCCCGGGTTGGTGAAGAGATACTCCACCCCCGCGTCCTTGAGCGTCTGGAGGAGGAGCATGCCGCCGGTGCCGGTGATCGTCTTGCGCATAGTTCGATTGGCCTCGCTATGAGCCGTCGGCGCCGGCTCGCAGCCGGACGATGGCGCTGATGCAGATGACGGCCGTGGTGACCCCGATCAGGAGTGTGGACACCGCGGCCACGGTTGGATCGATCTCGGTGCGGATGCCGTCCCACATCTGTTTCGGGAGCGTCGCGGCCTGGGTCCCGCTCACGAAGATGGCCACCACGACCTCGTCGAAGGACGTGACGAAGGCCAGCAGCGCGGCGGATACGATACCGGGTCGGATGAGCGGGAGGGTCACGAAACGGAAGGTCTGCCACCGATTGGCACCGAGGTTCTGCGCGGCCAGCTCGAGCGTCGAGTCGAAGCCACTCAGGGTCGCCGACACCACCACGACCACGAAGGGCAGCGCCAGCACGGTGTGGGCCAGCACCAGGCCGTACAGCGTTCCCACCATCCGGAGCTTCGCGTACAGGCCGTAGATGGCGATGGCCACGATGATGACCGGGACGACCATCGGCGCCAGGATGATCAGCCGCGCGAGCGAGCGGCCGCGAAACGGCCGGCGCAGCGCCATGGCGGCCGCCGTGCCCACCGCGGTCGCGGCCACCGTCGTCAACAGGGCCACCTCGAAGCTGCGCACGGTGGCGCTCACCCACTCGCGGCTGCCGAAGTAGCGCTCGTACCACTGCACGGACCACCCTGGCGGGGGGAACGTCAGGTACTTGGCCGCGCTGAACGAGATCGGCACCACGACCGCCAGCGGCGCGGCCAGGAAGACCATGGTCGCCAGCCCGAGCAGGATGAGCGCCGGGTGTCGGCGACCGAGCGGGCCCGCCGATTCCCACCGCAGCGCGCGGGCCCGATCCATCACGGCACGCGGACCCACATCCGCTCCGCGCCGGAGAGGCGCTGCACCGCGAGGAGGATCGCGGCGGTGACCGCGAACAGCACCACGGCCAGGGCGGAGCCGAGCCCCCAGTCGAGCAGCTGGCTCACCTGGACGTCGATGAGCATCGCGATCATCATGTCGCCGCGGCCGCCCAGCAGTGCTGGGGTGACGAAGAAGCCGAGCGCGGTGACGAAGACGACCAGGCAGCCGGTCGCGAGCCCGGACAGCGACAGGGGCAGGTAGACGCGGAGGAACGCTTGGCGCCGGTTGGCGCCGAGGTTCTGCGCGGCCTTGAGCAGCTCCACGTCGATCCCCTTCATGACGCTGTAGATCGGGAGCACCATGAACGGCAGCAGCACGTGCACCATGCCGATGGTGACGCCCAGCCGATTGTAGAGCAGCGGAAGGGGCGAGTCGGTGAGGCCCAGGCCCTGGAGACCTTCATTGACGAGCCCGCGCCGGCCCAGTAGGACCATCCACGCGTAGGTACGCACGAGCACGCTGGTCCAGAGGGGCAGGATGATCGCGACCAGCATGAGCCCGGAGGCGCGCCGCCCCGCGGTGGCCAGGAGAAAGGCGAGCGGGTAGCCGAGCACCAGGGTGACGAGAGTGACCGTCACGCTGATCTCGAACGTGTTGACAAACACTTTCAGGTAGACGGGAGATCCCGCGAGCTTCGCGTAGTTGCCGAGCGAGAACGCGGGGGTGAACAGGCTCGCGTAGAAAAGACGGCCGATCGGGTAGACGAAGAAGATTCCGAGCCATACCAGGGCGGGCACGAGCAGCAGCTCGCTCGTCCACCGGGGCGGTCTCACTTGAGCAGCCACGCGTTCCAGCGCTCCACCAGCACGTTGCGGTGCTCGCCCCACCACACCGGATCCACCATCACCTGGCGCTTGGCGTTGTCGGGAGCGGTCGGCATGTCCCGGGCCGCCTGGGCCCCGATGAACTCGAAGGCCCGCTGGTTGACCGGCCCGTACGGGATCTCGTTCACGATCGCGGCCTGCGGCTTCGGCTGCGTCGACCAGGCGATGAACTTCATGGCCCCGTCCTTGTTCTTGCTGCCGCGCGGGATCACCCAGGAGTCCCACTGGAGCTTGCCCTGGTTCCACTCGAGCCCGGCGCGGGCGCCTTGCTTCTGGATCGCGTAGATCCGTCCGTTCCACGAGGTGGCCAGCTCCACCTCGCCGTCGGCCAGGAGCTGCGCCGGCTGGGCGCCGGTCGTCCACCACACGTTGACGTGCGGCTTGATCCGGTCCATCGAGCGGAAGGCGCGCTCGACGTCCAGGGGATAGACCTTGTCGATCGGCACGTCGTCGGCGAGGAGCGCGAACTCGAGATTGTCGAGCGGGTTGTTGCGCATGGTCCGGGGGCCCGGGAACTTTCCCACGTCCCAGAACTGCGCCCAGGTCTTGGGATGATCGCCCTTCGCGTACTTCTTGGTGCTGTAGGCAAGGACGGTGGAGTAGTAGATCGTGCCGATGCCGTACTTGTGGATGACCTGGGGAAACACGCCCTTGGTGTCGATCGCCTGGTAGTCGAGCGGCTCGAGCAGGTTGTCCTTGGCGCCCGCGACCACGTTCAGGTCGCCCACGTCTACCAGGTCCCACTCGACGTTGCCGCTCTGGACCATCGCCTTCAGCTTCCCGTAGTCGGTCGGGCTGGCCTCGACGATCTTGATGCCGGTCTCCTTCTCGAACGGCTGGAACATCGTCTTGCGCTGGGCCTCCTGGTAGGCGCCGCCCCAGGAGCACACCACGAGCTGCTTGGACTGGGCCCGCGCGATCCACGGCCCGCCCGCGCGGGTGGCCGCGGACGCCGCGGCGGTGAGGACACCCATCTTCAGCACGTAGCGCCGGGTCATCGAGCTCATGGGTCTCTCCTTTGGGTGAAGGCCGCGTCCGGGTCCCAGCGAAGCGTTACGCGCGCGCCGACCTTGAAGCGGTCGGCCGTGTCCAGGTTGAGTCGCTTGACCGTGAAGGTCTCGCCGCCGGCCGCCCGGACCACGTACCGCATGGCCTCGCCGACGAAGACCGCCTCCACCACGTCGCCCGCCACCGTCGGGCCGGCGCCGGCCCCGCCGTCGGGCCCGATTGCGATCCGCTCCGGTCGGAGGAAGAGCACCGCGGCCTCGCCGATCGGCGCGCCGCCCGAGCGGGCGGGCAGCCGCAGCCCCGAGCGGGTGATCAGCACCGGACGGCCCCCATCGCCGGCGCCGACCGTGCCCTCGAGGCGATTGGACTCGCCGATGAACTGGGCGACGAACCCGGTCGCGGGCGTCTCGTAGAGCTCGGTCGGCTCCCCGATCTGCTCGATCCGTCCTCGGTTCATCACCGCGATGCGGTCGGAGAGCGTCAGCGCCTCTTCCTGATCGTGCGTCACGTAGATCACGGTGACGCCGAGGCGGGCCTGCAGGTGCTTGAGCTCGAGCTGCATCTCGAGGCGAAGCTGCTTGTCGAGCGCGCCGAGCGGCTCGTCCATCAGCAGCACCGGCGGCTCGAAGACGAGGGCGCGCGCCAGCGCCACCCGCTGCTGCTGCCCGCCCGAGAGGTGGCGGGGATAGCGCGCGCCGAGCCCGTCGAGCTGGACCAGCGCCAGACCCCGCGCCACCCGGTCGCGGATGGTCGCGGCGGGCAGCTTGCGCATCCGGAGCGGGAAGGCGAGATTGTCGGCCACCGTCATGTGGGGGAAGAGCGCGTAGTTCTGGAACACCATCCCGACGTTGCGCTTGAACGGGGGATCGAATGTCACCCGCGCGCCCTCGATCAGCACCTCGCCCTCGGTGGGGACCGCGAAGCCCGCGACGCAGGCGAGCGTGGTCGTCTTGCCGGAGCCGGAGGGTCCGAGCAGCGTGAGGAACTCTCCGGGACGCGCGGTGAGGGTCACGCCGTCGACGGCGCGGGTCGTGCCGAAGGTCTTGACGAGGCCCTCGATGCGGACCTCCGCGCCTCGCGGGGACGGCTGGCTAAGCCCGGGCGCGGCGATGGACGCCCTCCATGCGATCGAGGGTCCGCTTCCACGCCACGATGAGCTCGAACACCGGCCGGCGCCAGCGGTGCAACGGCACCGGCCGGAGCGGGCTCTCGGGGAAGACCGCGGCGCCTCGACCCAGCACGCGGTCGGCCAGGACCTTCCC
This sequence comes from Candidatus Methylomirabilota bacterium, assembly GCA_035312605.1. Taxonomy (GTDB): domain Bacteria; phylum Methylomirabilota; class Methylomirabilia; order Rokubacteriales; family CSP1-6; genus CAMLFJ01. Next base: position 1,991 of record DATGBR010000215.1, on the reverse strand, counting down.
CATGACGGTCGCCATCGCCACCCCGCGGCCGTTGTATCCGAGCGCCGCGTGGACCCCGGGGGCCAACTCGTGCAGATGCGGCAGGTGGTCGAGGGTGACCGCGACCTTGCCTCCCCACACGTACTCCCAGTCGCACCCGCCGAGCTGCGGATAGAGCTCGACCGCGCTCGCGATGATGTTCGCGTAGTCGGACCGATCGGCGGATTCTCGCGTCCGCCCCCGCCCGCCCATCACCATGCGTCCGGCCGCGTCGAGCCGGAAGTAGCGAAGGAGCCGCCGGGAGTCAGACACCGCCTGCCCCTTGGGCAGGATGGCCCGGCGCAGGTCGTCGGATAGCGGCCGGGTCGCCGCAATGTAGCTGTACACGGGAATCACGGTGCGGGCGAGCTTCGGCCACGGCCCCTGCGTGCCGGCGAGGTCCGTGTAGCCGTTCGTCCCGATGATCACCCTGTCCGCGTGCACGGAGCCGGTCGCGGTGGACACGATCCACTGGCCGCCGCCCCGCTGCGGCGTCCCGGCCATCGAACGCTCGTAAATGCGTGCCCCCGCCTGCTGCGCGGCCCGGGCGAGACCTCGCGTGTAGCTGAGCGGCTGCACGACGCCGCCACGGTGATCGACGAAGCCGCCGACGTACGCGTCGGTCCCGGTGAGCTCCGCGATCCGGACGCGGTCGATCGCTTCCACCGCGGCGCCACGCCGGCTCCAGTCGTCGGCGGTATGGCTCGCCGCGCGAAGCGCCGACTCGGAGTGGCACGCCTTGATCCAGCCGTCCTGACGGGCATCGCACTCGATACGGTGGCGGCGCACCAGGCCGAAGACGAAATCCGCGGCGCCTCCGACCAGCTCGGTCAGACGCGCCCCCCGCTCCGCGCCGAACTCGGACTCGAGCTCGCTCGGATCGAGCTTCAGCCCCGGGATGACCTGGCCTCCGTTGCGGCCGGACGCGCCGGAGCCGACCAGGCCCGCCTCGAGCACCACCACGGACGCGCCGCCCTCGGCCAGGTGCAGCGCCGCCGAGAGCCCGGTGAATCCGCCGCCGATGATGCAGACATCGGCCCGCTCCTCCCCTTCGAGCCGCGGATAGGCGGACGGTGGCGTCGCGGTCGCCGTCCACAGCGAGTCGGGGAGGGTCGAGGCCATGGGACGCCTCAGCGGGCGGCGGCGGTGACCTCGGGCATACGCTCCACCACCACCGTCGGGTGCACCGCCGGCGAGTAGATCTCCAGAATCTCGAGGTCGTCGGAGCACTCCAGCTCGTTGTGCACGATGGAGGGCGGCTGCAGCACGCAGTCGCCGGGCCCGAAGGTGCGCTCGCCCTGGCCCTCGTAGACGAACTTGATCGTGCCCTTGAGCACGTAGAACATCTGGAAATCGCACTCGTGCTTGTGGAGCCCGGTGGTGTGGAGATCGTGGGTGTCGCCGCCCTGCTTCACGCGGACGACGTGGGCGCGCATCTTGCCGTGGGTGGCATCCGCGATGCCGAGGTCACGGTACTCCATGAAGCTGCGGAGGCCCTGCTGGTAGACGGCGTCCTTGGCCAGGCTGGCGCTGAACTTCTGCTTGGGCTCGTTCATGATCGGGTTCTCCTCTCGTACGAGGGCGTTAGACGGTGCGCTGCAGGAAGCCGGTGGTGAGCGGCCAGGTGAGATCGGCGTAATAAGGCTGGAAGCCCGCGTTGTCCGGGTGACGGAAGCCGTGCTGCGCGTCCGAGAAGAAGTGCCACTCCACGAGCTTGCCGTTGGCGATGAAGCTCTGCCAGAGCGGGCCCTGGATGGCGGGCGTGGCGATGAAGTCCTGGCCCGCGGCGAACACGAGCGACGCGCACTGCAGCGTCCGGGCCAGGTGAAAGGCGTGCCGCGGCCGGTGCGAGGTCTCGGGCTCGTCGCGCACCGACGGGTAGTACAGCACGATCGCCTTCAACGACGGATGGTCGGACGCGAACGGGATGAGCAGTCGCCCGCCCATGCAGTGGCCGATGCAGCCGGTGCGCG
>DATGBR010000214.1:0-14896 GCA_035312605.1 Candidatus Methylomirabilota bacterium | reverse complement strand
GAGGCTGGCCGCCGAGCACTTCTGGCCGTCGTGGCCGAAGGCCGAGCGCACCAGGTCGCGGATGGCCTGGTCGCGGTCCGAGAGCGCGGTGACGATGATCGCGTTCTTGCCGCTCGTCTCCGCGAAGAGATGGAGATCGGGCCGCCAGCCGAGGAACCGCCGCGCGGTCTCCGCCGAGCCGGTGAGGATGACGCCGTCCACTCGCGGATCCGTGATGAGGTCGCGCCCGACCTCGTCGTCGCGGAGCGGGACGAACTGGAGGACGTCGCGCGGGATGCCCGCGGCCCAGAGCGCGCGGGCCAGGTGCCAGCCGACCAGCACCGCCTCCGGCGCGGGCTTGAGCAGCACCGCGTTGCCGGCGGCCAGCGCGGCGAGCACTCCGCCCGCGGGGATCGACAGCGGGAAGTTCCACGGCGGCGCCACCACGACGACGCCGAGCGGCTCCATGCGGGCGCCGTCCACCTCATCACCCGCGCCGAGGGCGCGCGCGTAGTAGCGGGCGAAGTCGATCGCCTCGGACACCTCCGGATCCGCCTCGGCCACCGTCTTGGCGCCGTCGACGATCATGGCGCCGATCAGGTCGCCGCGCCGCCGGGCGAGCACCGCCGCGGCGCCGTCGAGGAGCGCGCGCCGCTCCTCCGGGGGACGCGCAGTCCATGCCGCCTGCGCGACGCCGGCCGCGTCGAGCGCGCGATCGAGCTGCGCGCGGTCGGCGAGCCCGTGGCGGTAGGCGACGCGGCTCGGGCGCGAGCGATCGCGTCCCTCCGCCTGCCGGGTCCCTTCGATGAGCTCACCCGCGATCTGGAGCGGCACCGTCTCCGGCGGGCGCTCGCGCCAGGCCTCCCTGACGCGCTCGATCCACTCGCGGTTGGCGGGCAACGCCCAGTCGGTGTCCGGCTCGTTCACGAAGGGAGCCGAAAGGTCGGGCGCCGCCATGCCGGTCTCGGCGGCTCGATCCTGCGTGCGCCGCGGCGCGTCCGACAGGTCGTCGAGGCGCTCGAAGGCCTGGAGGAAGCGGTCGCGCTCGAGGTCCCAGTCGGGTGAGCCGGGCTCGAGCCCGAAGACGTGGCGGAGAAAATTGTCCGGCGCGGTGTTCTCGTCGAGCCGACGCACCAGGTAGGCGATCGCGCTGTGGAAGTCCTCCGCCCGCACCACCGGCGCATAGAGCAGCAGGCCCCCCGCGCGCGCCTGCACCACGCGGGCCTGGTGGTTGGCCATGCCTTCCAGCATCTCGAACTCCACCCACCGTTCGATACCCTCGTCCGCGCGGAGCAGGAGCACGTAGGCCACGTCGAAGAGGTTGTGGCTCGCCACCCCGAGGTGCACGGCGCGCGCGCGCTCCGGGCGGCTGCCGTACTCGACCATGCGCTTGAAGTTGGCGTCGACCTCGAGCTTCGCCGCGTAGGGTGCCTGGGCCCAGCCGTGCAGATCGGCCTCGATCCGCTCCATGGCGAGGTTGGCGCCCTTGACGATGCGCAGCTTGATCGGCGCACCCCCGCGCTCGACGCGCGCCATCGCCCAGGCCGCCAGCGCCCGTTGGACGCGGTGCGACTCCGGCAGGTAGGCCTGCAGCACGATGCCGGCGGGGAGCGCGCGGAACTCGTCCTCGTCCAGCACCTCGCGGAACGCGGCGACGGTCAGGTCGAGATCGCGGTACTCCTCCATGTCGAGGTTCACGAACTTGGGCGTGACCCGCCCGTCCGGGTGCTGGTAGTGATGGCGCTGCGCCTGGCGATAGAGCGTGCGAAGCCGCTCCTTCACGACCTCCACGGTGTGGCGGAACGCGGTGAGATCGATCTGGCTCGACACCGAGGAAACCTTGACCGAGATGTACTCGACGTCGTCGCGAGCCAGTAGCGCCAGGTAGGCGTCCAGACGGCGCGCGGCCTCGGCCTCGCCCAGGATGGCCTCGCCGAGCTGGTTCAGGTTGAGCCGGATGCCGTCGGCTCGCCGCTCGGCCAGGTAGCGCCGCAGGTCCGCGTCCTCGCCGGGGAGGATCAGCGACTCGGTCTCGTGACGCAGGCGGGCCACGATCGGCGGGACGACCAGGCTCGGCAGGTACTGGCCCATGAGCGCGCCCACCGTGAGGCCGATGCGCTCCCACCACTCCATGAAGCGAGGCGCGCCGTAGCGCTCGAGCAGGTAGTGGAGCTGATCGGCGATGCGCTCCGGCTGCCGGCTGCGGAAGGCCTGGTCGGTGAGCGCGATGGTCAGCTCCTTGCCGGCCGGATCCTCCATCAGCCGCGCCAGGCGCTCCGCTCGCCCGCGCTCGTCGTGGGTCTGCCCGGCCCGCGCCTCCCGTAGCAGCGTCTCCGCCAGGTCGACGGCGCGGCGGGCTCTCTCCCGGCGGACGACGGGGGTGGCGGCGGGGCCTTCCATCGCCGCAGTCTACCCCACCCCCTCTCCCCCCTGGGGAGAGGGCCGGGGTGAGGGGGTACCGCCCTCACCAGTAGGGGGCCTCATGTAATTCCTACCTCACACGCCGTCACGCCAAAGACACCCGCCCCGAGGCTACGCTCTGTAACCCCGCGTCAAGACAGGCAAGAACCCATGGCACCCCCGATGCACCGAATGCATACCGAGCGCGACGCCGTCGTCGTCAGCAACCATGAGCCTCCTATCGAACGTCAGCACCACCTCCGGGCGCATCCTCGTCGTCGACGACGACGCGGGCGCCCGCGACCTCATCGTCTCGAGCCTGCGCGCCGACGGCCACGACGTGGACGTGAGCAGCGACGGGATCGAGGCCCTGCGCCTGCTGGGCCGCGAGTGGTACGACCTGATCGTGTCCAATCTCCGTATGCCGGAGCTGGACGGCCCGAGCCTCTACACGGCGGTGACCCAGCGGTGGCCCGCTCAGCCGCCTCCCCTGCTGTTCCTGGCCGGGCTCGGCGGCACGTCCGACTACGACGGCTTCCTCAAGGTGATCCGCGCCCACGTGCTGCCGAAGCCCTTCACGATCCGGGCGCTCCGCCGGATCATCCGCCAGATGCTCTAGACGCACACGGAGGTCCATCGATGAGGCGAGGTCTCGTGCAGTCGAAGCGGTGGCTGGTCGTCGTCGCGCTGGGTGCCGGGGTCGCGGCGGGATGCGCGGCGCCGCTGGCCGGCGACATCCCCGCCTATCCCACCGCGAGCCAGCTCGAGGTGGACACGCAGGCGTGCGAGCAGGCCGCCACCGGCCGCGCCGAGTTCGAGCGCCGCGCCGACTACATGGCGTGCATGATCTCGCGCGGCTATCGCACCTACGTCACGGTGGCCACCTACTGGAACCTGGCCGAGCTGAACGTGCTGGCCGCGAGCAAGGGCAAGCAGGCGCAGGCCCAGCAGGCGCAGAGCCAGGTGCTCCTCGATCTGCAGACCTGCGCCACCGACGCGGGCGCCGTCGCCGGGGCCCGGCCGCTCGAGCTGGCGGAGGCGGTCGACTGGGTCAACGTCAAGGTGCTGCGCCGCGGCGAGCGTCTTCGCGACGGCGCCCTCGCCGGCCTCGTCGCCGAATGCCTCGGCAAGCGCGGCTACACCGCCCGCGCCCCCAAGCGCCTGGCTTCCGACTGAGCCCCTCACCTCGGTAACCCCCACCGAGCACTCTCTTCCCACCGCAGCTGGCCCCGCCGTCCATCGCCCCCGCCGCGGTCCGAATCCCCCAGGATCCGCGCGGCACACGCCTTGCTCCCTTCGTTCCGGAAGGAGAGCAATCTCATGACCTGGAAAACAGCCCTCACGATAGCGGCAACGACCTTGATCCTGGCCGGACCGGCGATGGCGCAGACCCCGGCGCCGGGCGGCACTCCGGCCCCCGGTGGCGTGCCGTCCCCGAGCACGCCCGGCGCCCCGACGCCGCGCATGCCCGGCACCACGACCCCCGGCCTCCCCGGCAGCTCCACCCCGGGGATGCCGGACGCGACCCCGGGTGTCCAGTGCCCGCCGGGTCAGGCGCGGCGGCCGGGCAGCTCCATGTGCAACCCGGCGACTCCGGGCATGCCGCTACCGGCGCCGACCAAGTAGCCCGACCAGGTAGACAACCGCGGGCGTCGACGCGCAGCTAGCCGGCCAGGCGCCACTGCGCGATCGACGCCCGCGCGTCTCCCCGATTCTTGTCGGGCGTGATCGCCAGCTCGAGCACGGTCACGCCGGACAGCTCCACGCGATAGTCCTCGGCCTCGCGGATCGTCTCCGGGGGGCCGAAGTTCCACTGCTGGCGGACGATCTCGCGGAACGACTTGCCCCCGTCCGGTGACCAGCGCAGCAGGAACTCCTGCGTGCGCACGGTGTCGGGCTCGATGAACAGCAGCCAGATCCGGCTCAGGCGCTGCGGCCGATCGAAGACGAGGCGCACGGTCTGCTCGCCCGGCTGGGCCGCCCGCCAGCCCGTCCCGTCGCCCGGCACCAGGGCCGACTCGATGGGATGGGCGGCGTCCTCCGACGTGACCTCGACCTGCGCGAGCGCCTCTACGTCCAGCCACTCCTGATCGGTGGCCGGGGCCTCGACGGCCGCCGGCTTGATCACACGCTTACGCATCGCTCTCGTACCTCCCTCCCATTCGAGTAGACCACCAGTAGATCAGACGACGGACGCCGGGACCACCGCGTCCGGCGCGAGCGCCATGACCAACCCTTCGTTTCCGCGGAGCGTGATCCCGCCCTGGCTGATCGCGCCATCGCGATCCGCCCCGCTCGATACCAGGACCTCCCCGCGCAGCTGCCCGTCGGGAAACGTGACCGGGACCGTGTGCCCGCCCAGGTTCAACCCCACCAGGGTGCGCTCGCCCGGGCACTCGCGGACGTACAGCAACAGGTCCCCGCTCGCCGCGATCGGCCGGTAGTGCCCGAGCCGCAGCGACGGCGAGCGCCGGCGTGCCGCGATCAGCCGCCGATACAGGTCGAGCATCGACGCCGGGTCGCGCCGCTCGCGCTCGACGTTGTCGCGCGCGTAGCCGGCCGCCACCGGCAGCCACGGCTCCCTCGTGGAGAAGCCTGCGTTTGCCGTCGCATCCCACTGCATGGGGGTGCGAGCCCCGTCCCGGCCGCAGCCGATCCCGGGCACGTTGCGCTCGAACGGATCGCACACGCGGTCGGTCGGGATGGGCACCTGCGGCATGCCGATCTCGTCCCCGTAGTAGATGGTGGGCGTGCCGCGCAGCGTGAGCAGCAGCATCGCCGCGATGCGCGCCTGCGCCGGGCCGACGCGGCCGGCGATGCGGGGCCGATCGTGATTGCCGAGCACCCAGTTCGGCCACCCGCCCGGCGGCAGCGCCGCCTCGTACTCGTCGATGAGCTTGGCGATGCCGCGCGCCTCCCACGGCGTGTCGAGCAGCGCGAAGTTGAACGGTAGGTGCGCGCCCTCCAGATCGCGGCCGTAGTAGGTCACCAGCCGGTCGATCGGCAGATAGATCTCGCCGATCAGCACCCGGTCCGGGAACTCGTCCACCACCCGCCGGAGCCCCGCGATCACTTCGTGCACTTCGGGCTGGTCGGTCGTGTGGACCGGGATCACCGCGTGGTCCGGCGGCTGACCCGGCCGGAAGGCCGGGTTCGGGGGATTGTCGCGGAACTGGTCGTCCTTGAGCAGGTGCCAGATCACGTCCACCCGGAAGCCGTCCACCCCCCGCTTCAGCCAGAAGCGCATGACCTCGTGCATCGCCGCCCGCACTGCCGGGTTGCGCCAGTTGAGGTCGGGCTGCGCGGCCAGGAAGGCGTGGTAGTAGTACTGGCCGGTGCGCGGGTCCAGCTCCCACGCGCTGCCCCCGAACGCGGAGCGCCAGTTGTTGGGCGGCCCCCCATCCGGCGCCGGGTCGCGCCAGATGTACCAGTCGCGCCGCGCGCTCTGGCGGGAGGCGCGGCTCTCCTGGAACCACGGATGCCGGTCGGAGGTGTGATTCGGCACCAGGTCGAGCAAGATCTTGAGCTCGTCCGCATGGGCGGCGGCCAGGAGCGCGTCGAGCTCCCGGAGCGTGCCGAAGAGGGGATCGATCCCGGTGTAGTCGGAGACGTCGTAGCCGAAATCGGCCATCGGCGAGGGAAAGATCGGCGAGATCCAGACCGCGTCGATACCCAGGTCACACAGGTACGGCAGTCGGCGGCGGATCCCCCGCAGGTCGCCGATGCCGTCCCCATTGTCGTCCTGGAACGAGCGCGGGTAGATCTGGTACATCACCGCGGTCTGCCACCACGCCCGGCGATCCATGGCCGGACGCTCAGTCGCGCGGCGGCGTCTCGATGTCGCTGCGCTTCAGCAGATAGTCGAGGCCCCCGACCCGGAACCAGCGATACGCGTACGGCTCGAGCACCAGGGTGTGCTTGCCGTCCTCCCCCGCGCGGCTGTGGTTCTCGCTGAGCAGGTTCACCAGCCGCCGGCCCTCCGGCCCTTCCAGGCCGGTGGAGAAGTCGACCTCGCGCGGCGTGTCCGAGAGGTTGTGCACGAACAGCACCGAGTTGTTGCGCCAGTCGTAGCGCATCACGAGGACCGCGGGATCGCGCACCGGCAGCACCTCGAAGTCGCCCCAGCCGACCTCGGGGACCTCCTTGCGCATGCGAACGATGCGCTCGGTCCAGTTGAGCAGGGAGTTGGGCTCGCGCCGCTGCTCGGCTGCGTTGACGTGCGGGTAGCCGTAGGGCCCCTCGCTGATCACCGGCACCACCGGCTTGTCCGCCTTCGTGAACCCGCCGTGCGGCTCCGTCGACCACTGCATCGGGGTGCGCGCGCAGTTGCGCTCCGGAAGGTCGAGGTCGTCGCCCATGCCGATCTCGTCGCCGTAGCGGAGCACCGGCGTGCCGGGCAGGGTGAACATCAGGCTGTAGGCCAGCTCGATGAGCCTCCGGTCGCCGCTCAGCATCGGGGCGAGCCGCCGCCGGATGCCGCGCTCGTAGAGCTGCATGCTCTGCTCGGGGCCGAAGCACTTGAAGACCTCGCGGCGCTGCTCCTCGGACAGGCGGCCGAGATCCAGCTCGTCGTGGTTGCGCAGGAAGAGGCCCCACTGCGCGGTCTCGGGCCGGTCCATGGTGGCCTTGAGCGCGCGGGCGAGCGGCCGCGAGTCCGACGAGGCCAGCGCGTAGAACAGGTTCTGGTTGACCTGGAAGTTGAACATCATGTGCATCCGGTCGCCGTCCTTGCCGAAGTACTCCATGTCCGTCTCGGGCAGGACGTTGGCCTCGGCCAGGATGATGGAGTCGCCCACCCGCCACTGGAGGAATGCGCGCAGCGAGCGCAGCATCTCGTACTGCTCGACCGGCTTGCGGACCCGCGGGCCCTTGGTGGCGATCACGAACGGCACCGCGTCCATCCGGAACCCCGACACGCCGAGCTGGATCCAGAACCCCATGATCTTGAGGATCTCGGCCTGGACGTTCGGGTTCGACGTGTTGAGGTCCGGCTGGAAGTCGTAGAAGCGGTGGAAGTACCACGCGCGCGCTTCCTTGTCGTAGGACCAGGTCGACTTCTGCACGCCCGGGAACACCATGCCGGTGTTCGCGCTGGCCGGCTTCTTGTCCGACCAGACGTACCAGTCGCGGTAGCGTGACTTCGGGTCCCGGCGGGCCTCCTGGAACCAGTGGTGCTGATCCGAGGTGTGGTTGACGACCAGGTCGATGATCACCCGGATGCCGCGCTGCTTCGCCGCGTGGGTGAACTCGACGAAGTCCCCCAGCGTCCCGTGCGCCGGGTTCACCCCGTAGTAGTCGGAGATGTCGTAGCCGTCGTCGCGCCCGGGCGAGCTCTGGAACGGCATCAGCCAGATCGCGGTGATACCGAGCCCGTGCAGGTAGTCGAGGCGGCGCATCAGCCCGGCGAAGTCGCCGATGCCGTCGCCGTTGGCGTCCATGAAGGTGCCGACCGACAGGCAGTAGATGACCGCGTTCTTGTACCAGAGGTCGTTGATCGCCGGCGTCGGACGCTTCCCGGCGGGGCGGGCGACCGCGGCGGTGGCGCGCTTCACTCCCGGCACCTCGGACACCGTCTGGGCTCACGCATGGAGCGGCCTCCCGCTTCCATGCAAAGCAAGCGAGGTGCCGGGCGACCAAGGCGCGAATTCACGCGAGTTTGCCTCGTCGCCGGTCGACCCGTCGCTCGATCCGCCGCGAGTGGCGGAAGGGATTACCCGGTCACGCCGCCTCGGCCCGCTGCGGAGCGGTGGTAGCCGGAAGACCGGCCGCGCGGGCCTCGGCGCCCGGCTTTCTCGTGACTTCCACCTCACCCGGGATCTCGGTGAGGCGTGGCACGTCGGTTGCTCTCTTGCTGGCGGAGGATGGAAGGGGGAAAGGCCAATGTCAGCCGTGTACACGCTGGAGCAGATCCTGAACGCCCAGACGGGGTTGTCGGCGGACAGCCGCGCATTCTGCGAGGCACTGCTGACGTACGGCGAGGTGCTGGCCGTCCGTCTCAGCTATCTACCGGAAGGGCTCCTCTGGCTGGTCTCATCGCCGATGCAATCGCGCCTGATGCACGCGCATCGACCCGACACCTGGGTGCTGACGCTGGCGGAAGCGCAGGACCTCTTCACCACGCTCGGCGATCCGTGTCCCGACAGCCTGATGGAAGTGGCCGGGCGCTTCGCCACCGCGGCCCCGGGCCCGCATTGGACCGAGGAGGACGACGAAGGCGTCGAGGGCTCGTAGCCCCCGACGCGAGGCTAGCGCTGCGGCGGCGGGGGATGCGCCGCCGGCGCGGCCGGCACCCAGACCCACTGCCACGCCTGGCGGACACCGTCGCCGTACAGCACGTACCGGCCGTGAGGGTATACGACCTCGCGCTGGACGGCGGGAGGCGCCGGCGGCGTGTAGGCGGGCGCCGTCTCGTAGACGACGGCCGGCGGCGCCGCGTAGTACGGCGGCGGGGCCGCGTACGCGTAGTACGGCGGGAACGTGGCGGCCGCTACGGCGCCGAGCGCCAGGCCCCCGAAGATCGCGCCGGGGAGCCACCACCCACCCCAGCAGCACCCGTGGCCGCCATGACGGCCCCAGGCCTCGCTCGGCACGGCGGTCACCGAGAGCAACAGCACGACGACCAGGACCGCAGCAGCCAGCTTCCTCATCGGGGCTACCTCCGTGGGGGCATCGTAGCCGGATCGGCTCCCGTTCGCTAGACGCACTGTGTCGCGTCCGCGCGGTCCCCTACGTGCCCTTGTAGAAACTACACGACCTTGTTACCGGCCCACTCGCGCCCCCGCCTCGTATCCTCGCGCCGATCTGGACTTGTCGTCGCGGCATGCCTGTTGCCAGGAAACAGGCTCCAAGAAGATACCGACAGGAGGCACGGCCATGGACCCACGGGAGCACGGACTTCTCGGAGAGAGTTCCATCGAAGGACCGTGCCCACGTTGTGGGCGCCTGCTCAAGGCAATCCACACCGTGACCCAGTACGGGCATCCCAGCGTGGCCCTCCTCCAGTGCGCGCGCTGCCGGTACACCTGCCAGACCGTGGTCCCCGGGCTCTGGCCGGAACAGGCCTTCGCGCGCACCGCTGGCCGCTAACCCCGCCGGCGGGCGCCCGGCCGGCCGGCTCAACGCGAGGTGACCCTCATGGTGCAGAGAAAGCGCTTCCCCGCTCCGGCCGGCTACACCATCGACGTGGCAACCGAGCGCATGCGGGACGGCAAGTGGTCGGCCGTCGCGACCATCCACCACTCCACCCCGTCGGGCGAGCGCCACATCGACCTGCCGGTCTCGGACGCGCGCTTCGCCACCGAGGATGAAGCCGAGAAGTTCGAGGTGAGCCGCTCGCTCGAGTGGGTCGAGCAGAACACCCCCTCCGCCGCCGGCGCCTGACGCGGCTTCAGGGCCCCGACCTCGGCCGGGCGCGTGCTCACCAGCGCGCGCCCGGCCGCACCGGCTCCGGCGGCACCTGATAAAGGTATTCCCGCAGGTAGCGGATCTCCTCGCCCCTGTCCTGCGCGTCCACCCGGATCAGGTCGCGAATCGAGATCATGGAGAGCATCTGCGGGCCCTTCACCACCAGCAGGTGCCGGATGTTGGCCTGATCCATCTTCCGCATCGCCGACTGGTAGTCCTCGTCCGGGTCGCCCACGACGATCTCGGTGGTCATCACGTCCCCGACCGGCGTGACGTCGGGATCGAGCCCGCGATCCACCACGCGCCGGACCACATCGCGCTCGGAGAAGACCCCGACCAGCCGCTCGCCCTCGAGCACCAGGACGATGCCCACGTTGTTGGCGGTCATGACCCGCACCGCCTCCCGCACCATGGCCTCGCGCTGCACCACGAAGAGAAATCCGACCCGCATGATCTCGCGCAGCTTCTTCATCGTCAGCCCTCCTGTGGCTTTCGGGCGTTGACGGGCCTCGGCCGTGTTCTCAGGGCGCGGGGCGTGGGAACGGGCTCCCGTCCGACACGCGGTCGAGCGCGCGCAGGGCGCTGGCCAGTACCGGGCCGGCGCCCGCGGGCCCGCCCACCGTGCCCGGCCCGTAGGCGTAGTGGTGCGAGAAGCCGCCCTCGTCGAGTCGCGCCATCAGCTGCTCGCCACCCTCGCGGATCATCAGGAGCCCGCGACGGGCCGTGCAGGCCTGGGCGGCACAGCCCGTGACCGTGATGTAGTTGGCGTCCCCCATCCGGACCATCCGCACGGGGCCGCCCAGCTCGAAGTACTGCGGCGCCGCCGCGCTCAGCTTGCCGACCCCGACTCCCGTGGGCGGCGCCCAGTCCGCGCCGAAGAGCGCGCGTATCTTGTCACGGAGCTCCGGGTTCGCCAGGATCTCGCCGGCCGATCGGCCGTAGGCGAGCGCGCGGGCGTCGGCCGCCACCACCTGTCCCTCGGGCGGATTGGACACGCCGCCGTCCGGAGGCAGCACACACCCGGCTGCGACCGGCGCGATCAGCAGGCCCACGAGCGCTCCCCGTAGCAGTCCCTGTCGCATAGACGGCCTCCTTGGCGCTTCTCGCTATGCCACAGGATACTCGTCTAGCTGCCGAACGCCTTCTTGAAGAATTCCTTGATGTTCTCCCCGCTGTACTTGGCGCCCTCGACCACCGTGTTGCCGATGCCCTTGGCGGTCTGCTTCACGCCCGGCCCGACCGACCCGTCGCCGATCTGCTTGGCGCCCTGCTCCACCTGCTTGGTCGCCTGGTCCACCTTGGTCTTGTCGGCGGCGCTGGCCGCCCCGCAGCCCAGGACCGCGACGGCCAGGAAGGCCGGCGCGACCCACAACGCGCGCATCTGCCGTGTCCGTGTCATGGCTTCTCTCCTCCTTCGACCGGTTTAACGGAACCCCAGATACCCCAGAACGAACAGGACCACCACGACGACACCGATGATGTAGAAGACGTTGTTCATGGCTCGCTCCTTTCTGGGGCCCCCCTCAGCCCGCGGTCCGTCGCGCCGTGTTGCTTGCCGTTATGACAGCATCGGCCATGCCAGGCGAGCCGCGCCTGTATATACTGGGACTTGTCTCGCGCCGGCGCGCCCCGCTCGCTGGCCGCCGTGCGTTCCCTGAAGGAATTACCGTGTCCTCGTGACTTGGGACCGAAAGGATCGAGAATGCCTGGGTCGCGGAGAACGCGGGACGACATCCGGATCTCGAACCGGGCGACGTACTGGCCGGTGGCGCCGCTCGACCTGGTCGTGGCGGCGCCGCTGGTGGCGAGAGTGCTGTTCCGCGCCACCCCGATCGGTCGGGTCCTGCAGGCGGCGACACTCGGCGCGTACCTCGCGAGCGCGCTTCGCGACTGGCACGACCGCCGGGGCATCCGCAAGATCGCCTTCCGCCACGAGTTCGGGGCCGACCTGCATCACCTGGTCCCGATGCCGCGCGAGGTGCGGGAGGCCGAGGCGCGCACGCTCGCCGAGCGTCTGAGCGACGAGCTCACGCTCGTGCGCATCCCGCGCCGCGAGCTCGCGGTCGAGGTCGATCGCCACCTCACCCGGTACATCGCCGGGGTCACCGGGCAGCACGTGCGCTCGAGCACGGAGGTCCGCGGCGTCACCCTCGTCGGGCTCGCGTTTCCGTTCGCGCTCGGCGCCTGCGACATGCTCTCGGGCGACGTGGCGATCTTCCGGGACACCGGGCTGCTCGAGGCACACATCATCGCGCACGAGTTCAGTCACCGGAAGGGCTACTGGAAGGAGCTCTACGCGCAGGTGCTCGGCTACCTGGCGCTGGCCACGTCGGGCGAGCCCGTGCTGCGCCAGTCCGCGCGGCTCGAGCGGCTGCACCGCGACCTGCGCGTGCTCGCGGGCGACGACCCCGGCGCGTTCGACCGGCTCGTGACGCGCGCGCCGCTCCGCCCCGAGCTGCGGGCCCTCCTGATGAAGCTGCGCGCGCCGCTGACCGGCGTGGAGCGGCAGGTCGAGAACGCGATGCGCCGGCTCTACCACCTGCGCATGCGGGCGACCGGGCAGACCGGCATCTCCGACTACGACCTCGGCTTCACCAACTTCCTCTACACCTTCGAGACCAGCACCACCGCCCGACAGACCCCACCGTGAGGGAGGAGACCCCCGTGGACCTGCAAGGACAGATCGCGATCGTCACCGGCGCCGGCCGCGGGATCGGCCGCGCCACCGCGCTCGAGCTGGCCCGGCTGGGCGCCGACGTCGTCATCGCCGAGCTCGACAAGGCCTCGGCCGAGCGCACCGCCGGCGAGGTGACCGCCCTCGGGCGCCGCGCGCTCGCGGTGCCGACCGACGTCACCCGGAAAGCCGATCTCACCGCCATGGTCGAGCGCACGCGGGCGCAGTTCGGCCGGCTCGACATCCTGGTGAACAACGCCGGGATCTACCGGGCCGCGTCGACGCTCCAGGTCACGGAGGATCACTGGGACGCGGTGCTGACCATCAACGCCCGGGCGGTCTTCTTCGCGAGCCAGGCCGCGCTGCCGACCATGATCGCGCAGAAGAGCGGCGCGATCGTCAACCTGGCCTCGATGGCGGGCAAGATCGGCAGCGCCAACAACCTGCCCTACAACGCGAGCAAGGCGGCGGTGATCAGCATCACCAAGAGCCTGGCCCTGGCCCACGCCGCCGACGGCATCCGGGTGAACTGCGTGTGCCCGGGCTTCGTCGAGACCGACATGTGGACGAGCGTGTCCACCGAGCTCGGCGCGCTGACCGGGGTGCTGGCCGAGGAGTTCACCCGCCGACGTCTCGCCAGCGTGCCCCTCGGCCGGATGGAGCGACCGGAGGACGTGGCGACCGTGATCGGCTTCCTCGCCTCGAGCCGCGCCGGCTACATGACCGGTCAGGCGATCAGCGTCGATGGCGGCCTGGTCATGCACTAGGGCGTCCGCCGCTAGGTCCTCGGACGACCCCCGCGCCGAAGATCGTCGGTGGCGCGCCGGTCGATGGCGGGCGGATCGGCGGCGGTCACGACCACCCCGTAGTCGCGCCGGGCGTCGGCAGCCGTGAAGTACCCGCGCGCGACGTCGCGCGCCACCAGGGCGGGCTCGCGCTGCCAGGGATCGCCGTAGCCCCCACCGCCCGGGGTGCCGACCGCGATGGTGTCGCCGGCCACCACCCGGATGTCCTCGTCCTTCGAGAGGTGGGGCGAGACGTACTCGCCGCCCTGCCGGGTGACCACCACCTCGTTGCACGCCCCGTCGCGGCCGCCGAACAGGCCGGGCGGCCCGAACCGGCCGTGGTCCATGAGGTACGAGAGCAGGGCCTCGCCGCGGCGGATCCGGATCTTGTAGTCCACGCCGAAGCCGCCGCGCGTCCTCCCCGCCCCGCCCGAGCGCTCGCGCAGCGCATAACGCTCGAACAGGATCGGGTAGTGCTGCTCGAGCACCTCGGTGGGCTGCGTCTTGGAGATGCCGATGGTCGAGCAGCCGTTGGTGAGCCCGTCGCCGTCGGCGCTGCCCCCGTAGCCGCCGCCGCTGAAGACGTACATGATGTAGTGCCGCTCCTTCAGCGGGTCGTGGCCGCCCAGCGTGAGGTTGCCGCTGGTGCCGGCGGGCGCCGCGAAGAGGTCGTCGGGGATGGCCTGGGCCAGCGTGGTGAAGACCGACTCCGCGATGCGCGAGCTCACCTCGGCGGCGCAGCCCGAGACCGGCCGCGGGTAGCGAGCGTAGAGGAAGGTCCCGTGCGGGTCCGCGATGTGCAGCGGCTCGAAGCAGCCCGCGTTGATCGGCACGTCGGGGAAGACGTGCTTGACGGCCAGGTACACCGCGGCCTTGGTGGTGGCGATCACGCTGTTGAGCGGTCCCCGGCACGGTCCGCTCGACTCCGAGAAGTCGAAATGGAGATCCGTGCCCTCTTTCCGCAGCCGGAGCCGGATGGCCAGCGGGTCCGGGTCCACGCCGTCCGAGTCCACGAAGGCCTCGCCCGCGTAGGCGCCGTCCGGGATCTTGGCGATGTGCGCCCGCATCATCAGATCCGACCGCCGGCGCAGCTCCGCGATGCACGCAGTCACGGTGGCCTCGCCGTAGCGGTCGAGCAGGGCGGTGAGCCGCTTCTCGCCCACGGTGAGCGCGGCCACCTGGGCCTTGATGTCGCCGATGCGCTCCTCGGGGACCCGGATGTTGGCGAGGATGATGCTGAGGATGTCGGGCTGCATCACTCCTTCGCGGAAGAGCTTCACCGGCGGCAGCCGTAGGCCCTCCTGCTGGACCTCGGTAGCCCGCGTGGAGAAGCCGCCCGGCACCGAGCCGCCGGTGTCGGGCCAGTGGCCGGTGTTCGAGAGATAGGCCCAGAGCTCCCCGCGGTAGAAGTACGGCTTCACCATCTTCACGTCCATCAGGTGGGTGCCGCCGCAGTAGGGGTCGTTGACGATGAAGATGTCGCCGGGCCGTTGCGGCTCCGCGGCCGCCTTCACGTGGTCGATCACCGCGCGGGTCGTGAACTGCATGACGCCCACGAAGATGGGCAGCCCCAGCTCCCCCTGGGCGATGACGTCTCCGTTGTCGCGCGCGTAGATGCCGTCGGAGCGATCGAAGCCCTCGGAGATGACCGGCG
>DATGBR010000213.1:0-3155 GCA_035312605.1 Candidatus Methylomirabilota bacterium | reverse complement strand
CAGACCTCCGACGTGGAGGCGCTGGTGGCCGCCGCGGGTGGGACGGTGGAGGACGTGCCGGCCTCGCTGCTCAAGACCCTGCCCGCGACGCTTCGCGATCGCGACGGCCGCGTCACCGTGACCACCTTCGGCCGGGCGGTCCTCGCGATCGAGGCCGACGACACCGCGCTCCACAAGTTCGGCCTCGCCATCGACATCGGCACCACCAGCGTGGTCACCACCCTGATGGAGCTCGAGTCGGGGGAGCAGCTCGCGGCGGTGTCGAGCCTCAACCCCCAGGCGGTGTTCGGCGGGGATCTGATGTCGCGCATCGCCTTCGCCCAGTTCGACGCGGGCAACCTCCGCAAGCTGCAGACCCGCATCATCGGCCTGCTCAACCAGCATATCGAGCAGATCACCCGCGAGTCCGGCGTGCTCGCCAAGTGGATCTACAAGGTGGTGATCGTCGGCAACACCTGCATGCACCACCTGCTCCTCGGCATCGATCCGTCCTACGTGGGCCTCGCCCCGTACGCGCCGGTGGTGCGGCAGCCCCTGATCCTGCCCGCCCGCGAGCTGTTCCTGAAGCTGTCGCCGGAGGCGCGGGTCTGCCTCCTGCCGCTCGTGGCGGGCTTCGTGGGCGCCGACGCGGTCGCGGTGGCGCTCGCCACCCGTCTCGACGAGTCCCCCACCCTCCGCGTCGCGGTCGACATCGGCACCAACGGCGAGGTCCTGCTCGGCTCGCGCGAGCGGCTGTGGGCCTGCTCGGCCCCCGCCGGCCCCGCGCTCGAGGGAGCGCAGATCCGCCACGGCATGCGCGCGGCCATCGGGGCCATCGACCGCGTCGAGGTCGCGGCGGGCGACCTGCGCCTGCACACCATCGGCGACGCGCCCGCGCAGGGGCTGTGCGGCTCCGGCCTCCTGGACGCGGTGGCCGCGCTGCTCGACCTGGGCGTGCTCGACTGGACCGGCCTCATCGACGTGGACGCCCGCGACCGGCTGCCCGCTCCCATCCGCGCGCGCGTCCTGATGCGCGGCGAGGAGCGCCTCGTGGTGCTCGCGCGGGTGGGCGAGCACGGCGCGGAGCGGGAGATCACGCTGACCCAGGACGACGTCCGGCAGGTGCAGCTCTGCAAGGGCGCCATCGCCTCCGGGGTGGCCATGCTCCAGCACGTGGCGGGGGTGCCGACCGAGCGGGTGGACGAACTGATGCTGGCCGGCGGCTTCGGCAACTACCTGTCGGTGCGGAGCGCGCTCCGCATCGGGCTCATCCCGCCGGGCCTGCCCGAGGCGCGCATCCGCTACGTCGGCAACGCGGCGGCGCTCGGGGCCCAGCTCGCGCTCGTCTCCGAGGCCGAGCGCGCCCGCGCGGAGGTGATCGCGCGGCGCATCGAGCACGTCTCGCTCGCCGCCCACCCCGACTTCGAGGCCATCTTCGTCGACTGCATGAACTTCCCCCGCCTCCCCCCGGTGGCATGACGTCCCCGCGGATCCCGGCGTCCGTCGTCGGCATCACCGCGGGCCCGCGCGAGCACGAGATCGACGCGCGCTGGGTGATGGCCTACGCGGCCGCGCTCGGCGAGGAGGCCCCCGAGTACTTCGACACCGCCCGGTCGGGCGGCGTCCTCGCGCATCCGCTGTTCCCGGTCTGCTACGAGTGGCCGCTGGCCCTCGACGTGCGCGCCACGGCGCTGCCGGACGAGATCGCGGTGCGCGGCGTGCACGCGACGCACCGTCTCATCGTGCACCGGCCGATCCGCGCGGGCGACCGCCTCCGCACCACCGCCACCGTGGCCGCGCTCGAGCCCCGATCCCCCGGCGCCTACATGGTGCTGCGCCTCGAGACGGTGGACGCCACCGGCCGCCCGGTCACCACCACCGACTACGGCTCCCTCTACCTCGGCGTCGCCTGCGACTCCTCCCCCCTCTCCCCTCAGGGGAGAGGGCAGGGTGAGGAGTGGTCGAAGGTCGAGAACCGCGATCCGCGGCCGCCCGGACACTCGTGGTCCACCGAGGTCCCGATCTCCCCCACCCTCGCCCACGTCTACACCGAGTGCGCGCGCATCTGGAACCCGATCCACACCGACCGCACGGTCGCGCGAGCCGCCGGACTGCCCGACATCATCCTGCACGGCACCGCCACCCTCGCGCTGGCGATCTCGCAGACGCTCCGGCACGATCCCCGCGGCCCCGCCGCGCCGGTGCGCGCGCTGCGCTGTCGCTTCGGCGCCATGGTGCCCCTGCCGTCCCGCATCGTGGTGCGCGGGCGCCGGCCCGAGCCGTCGGCGGAGGGCTCGATGATCCGCTTCGAGGCGCTGATCGAGGACGGACGCCCGGCGGTGCGGGACGGCGCGATCGTGCTGGCCGACGGACCAAGCCCCACCGAGAGGAGCCCATGACCAAGTTCGAGCGAGTGCAGGCCGCCCTGAAGCGGCAGCCGACCGATCGGCCGCCCTACGCCTTCTGGCGCCACTTCCCCGACGTGGACCGCAACCCGGCCGCCCTCTGCCAGTCGACCCTCCGCTTCCACGAGCGCTACCAGTCGGACTTCCTCAAGGTCACGCCGACCGGCGGCTACGCGGTGGAGGACTGGGGCTGCGTGGAGAGCGACGAGGTCCGCCCGGACGGCCACCGGCCCTGCGCCCGCCACGCGGTCAACGCTCCCGAGGACTGGAAGAAGATCCGGCCGATCCGGATGGAGTCGACCGCCTGGGCCTCGCATCTGGAAACGATCATCCGCTGCGTGGTCGACCGGCGTGCCGACTGCTCGACGATGCCCACCGTGTTCAGCCCACTGTCCCTCGCCCGCAAGCTCTCCGGGGATCGCCTCAACTACGATCTGAAGGAGAACCCGCAGGCGGTGACCGACGCCCTGGAGGCGATCACCGAGACGATCCTGGCCTTCGCGGAGGCCTGCTTCCGCGAGGGCACCGAGGGCTTCTTCTACTCGATCCAGGCCGCCAGCACCGACTTCCACACCGAGGAGGAGTACCGTCGCTTCGGCGAGCCGTACGACCGTCGCATCCTCGAGGCGGTGCAGCTCCGATCCAAGCTCACCATCCTGCACGCCCACGGCGAGCACCTGATGTTCGACCGGCTCGCCACCCTGCCCGCCCACGCCTGGAACTGGGACGACCGGCGCGTCGGGCCGCCCCTGCGGGAGGCGGTCGCGCGGG
>DATGBR010000212.1:0-7666 GCA_035312605.1 Candidatus Methylomirabilota bacterium | reverse complement strand
CGCGCTCTCCCTCTCGCGCGTGGACGGCATCGAGTTCGACGTGGCCGTCTTCACCAACCTCACCCAGGACCATCTCGACTTCCACAAGACGCTCGAGGCGTACCGCGACGCGAAGGCCCGGCTGTTCGGCCTGCTCGCTCGGAGCCGCAAGCCTCGCCGCGCCGCGGTGGTGAACGTCGACGACCCGGCGGGCGCGGCGATGATCTGCGCCACCGAGGCCGATCCGCGGGTGCGGATCCTGACCTTCGGCCTCCGCGCCCCCGCCCTCCTGCGGCCGCGCCGCTGGGAGTCCGGGATGGCCGGCATCACGCTCGAGGTCGTCACCCCCGGCGGCGCGATCGCGATCACCTCCGCGCTGGTCGGCGAGCACAACGTGATGAACCTGCTCGGGGCGGTGGGCGTCGGCCTGGCCCTCGAGAAGGAGCCCGCGCAGATCGGTCGGATCCTCTCCGGCGTCGCGACGGTCCCGGGGCGCTTCGAGCGCGTGGAGGCCGGCCAGCCGTTCCTGGTGGTGGTCGACTACGCCCACACCCCCGACGCGCTCGAGAACGTGCTCGCCACCGCGCGCAAGCTGCTCAAGCCCGGCGCGCGCCTCGGCGTGGTGTTCGGCTGCGGCGGCGACCGCGACCGCGGCAAGCGCCCGATCATGGGCGGCATCGCCGCGCGTCTGGCCGACCGGGCGTGGGTCACCTCCGACAACCCGCGCAGCGAGCGGCCGGAGGCGATCCTGGCCGAGATCGAGACCGGCATCCCCGCGACCGCGGCGGGCCGCCACGAGTCCGTCGCGGACCGGCGGCGGGCCATCCAGGGCGCGGTCGGCTGGGCCCGCGAGGGCGACGTGGTGGTCATCGCGGGCAAAGGGCACGAGACCTACCAGATCGTCGGGTCGGAGATGCTGCCGTTCGACGACCGCGAGGTGGCCCGGACCGCGCTGGTCGAGCGCGGTGGGACGGGAGGGCGCGCGTGGCGGGCCTGAGCGTCGAGGACGTGGTCCGGGGCACGCAGGGCGCGCTGGTGGCGGGCGACCTCGGGGTGCCGGTGACCGGGGTCAGCATCGACAGCCGCAACCTGGCCATCGGCGAGGCCTTCTTCGCGATCCAGGGGCCAAATCGCGACGGCCACGGCTTCCTGCGGGACGCCGCCGCGCGCGGCGCCTCGTGCCTGGTCGTCCACAACCTGCCCGACGACCTGCCGCCGTCGGTGCCGACGATCCTGGTGGACGACACCACGCACGCGCTCGGGCGCCTCGGCGCCTATCACCGGGCGCGCTTCACGGTCCCGGTCGCGGCGGTCACCGGCTCCAACGGCAAGACCACCACCAAGGAGATGATGGCCTCGGTGCTGCAGGCGCTCGGGCCGGTGCTCAAGCCCGAGGGCAGCTTCAACAACCAGTGGGGGCTACCGCTCACCTTGCTCCGCCTCGGCCCCGAGCACCGGGCGCTCGCGCTCGAGCTGGGCGCCAACACCCCGGGCGAGATCGAGTCGCTCGCCGCGATCTGCCGTCCCACGGTGGGCGTGGTCACCGTGGTGCAGGGCGCCCACACCGAGGCCTTCCGCGATCTCGACGGGGTGGCCGCCGAGAAGAGCGCGCTCGTCCGCGCGATCCCGCCCGACGGCACGGTGGTGCTCAACGCGGACGATCCGCGGGTGCTCGCGATGCGGGACGGCAGCCGCGCGCGGGTGCTCTACTACAGCACGCGGCCCGGCGCCGACGTCCACGCCGCGGGCCCCGCCTCCGACGCGGGCGACGGGCTCCGCTTCAGCCTCGCGATCGGCACCGCGCAGCGCCCGGTGCGCCTCCAATTCGCGGGCCGCCACAACGTCACCAACGCCCTCGCCGCGGCGGGGGTGGGGCTGGCCCTCGGCCTCTCGCTCGAGCAGATCGCGCAGGGCCTGGAGGCGGCGCGGCCGGCCAAGGGGCGGTGCGTGTGGCGCGCGGCGGGCCGCCTCCGCATCCTCGACGACACCTACAACGCCAATCCCGGCTCGGTGGCCGCCGCGCTCGAGACCCTCGCCGCGCCATCGGACGCGCACCGGCGCGTGGTGGTGCTGGGCGACATGCTCGAGCTGGGCGAGATCAGCGAGGCCGCGCACCGCGAGATGGGCCGGGCTGTCGCCGCCTCCGGCGCGGCGGAGTTCCTCGGCATGGGCCGCTGGGCGCGGGTGGCGGTGGAGGCCGCGCGGCAGGCCGGGCTCACGGAGAGCCATCACGTGACCACGTTCGAGGATGCGGTGGCGCTGCTGCTGAAGCGGCTGGCGCCGGGCGACGCGGTGCTCGTCAAGGGCTCCCGGGGCATGCGCATGGAGCGCGTGGTGGACGCGCTCGTGGCGCGCTTCGGAGGAGACGATGCCTGATGCTCTACGAGCTGCTGGTGCCGCTCGCCAAGTATCACACCGCCTTCAACGTGTTCCGGTACATCACCTTCCGGACCGCGATGGCGACGGTCACCGCGCTGGTGATCTCGTTCATCCTGGGGCCGTGGCTGATCAACCGGCTGCGCGAGATGCAGCACGGAGGCAGCTCGGTCCGAGAAGACACCCCGGAGCGGCACCAGAAGACGAAGGCGGGCACGCCCACCATGGGGGGCATCGGCATCCTGGTGGCGATCCTGGTCGCGACGCTGCTGTGGACCAACCTGCGCAACCGCTACGTGTGGGTGCTGGTGCTGGCCACCTTGGGGCTCGGGCTGATCGGCCTCAAGGACGACTGGAAGAAGCTCAAGACCCGCAAGGGCATCTCGGCGCGCGAGAAGTTCGGGGCCCAGATCGTGCTGGTGGGCGTGCTGATGGGGTGGCTCTACGTCTGGCCGCCCGACGGCTTCACCACCAGCGTCGTGATCCCCTTCTTCAAGGGCTGGCTGCTCACCTTCGGCTGGCTCTGGATCCCGTTCGCGATCCTGGTGATCGTGGGCTCGTCCAACGCGGTGAACCTGACCGACGGGCTGGACGGGCTCGCCATCGGGCCGATCGTGACCGCGGGCGGGGCCTTCGCGGTGATCGCGTACCTCACCGGCAACTTCCGGGCCGCCGAGTACCTGCGCATCCTGAACGTCAAGGGCACCGGCGAGCTGACGATCTTCTGCGGGGCGCTGGTGGGCGCCGCCCTCGGCTTCCTGTGGTTCAACAGCTACCCGGCGCAGGTCTTCATGGGCGACGTGGGCTCGCTGTCGCTCGGCGGCTCGCTCGGCACCCTCGCGGTGGTCACCAAGTCGGAGCTCCTGCTGCCGCTCATCGGCGGCATCTACGTGGTGGAGGCGGCCTCGGTCATCATCCAGGTCGCCTCCTTCAAGCTGACCGGACGACGGGTCTTTCGAATGGCGCCGTTGCACCACCACTACGAGATCAAGGGATGGGCGGAGCCCAAGATCATCGTGCGGTTCTGGATCGTGTCCATCATGTTGGCGCTCCTGGCCCTCACCACTCTCAAGCTCCGCTAGGGTGACATGACATGGCGATTCTGGCGACACTGCGGCGCGACGCCGCGTACCAGGTGGGGATCTTCGTGAGCGGTGACGGGACGCGCGGCGTGCCGTACCGCGAGTCGCTCGCGGGCAAGACGGTGGCGGTGGTGGGCCTCGCCAAGAGCGGGGTGGCCGCGGCCCGGCTGCTGCGCCGGCTCGGGGCGCGCGTTCTGGCCTCCGACTCCGGTCCGCTCGAGAGCCTCGCCACCGAGGCGCGCGTGCTGGAGCGCGAGGGCTGCGCCCTCTGGACCGGCGGCCATCCCGAGGCCGCGTTCCTGGGGGCGGAGCTGGTGGTGGTGAGCCCGGGCGTGCCGCTCGAGCTGCCCGCCCTCGCCGCGGTCCGCGGGCGCGCGGTGCCGGTCATCGGCGAGCTCGAGCTGGCCTGGCGGGTGATGGAAGCCGACTGCATCGCGATCACCGGCACCAACGGCAAGACCACCACCACCACGCTCACCGGCGAGCTGCTGCGCACCCAGGTGCGGCCGGTGATGGTGGGCGGCAACATCGGCACCCCGCTCGCCGAGCACGCGCTCGAGTTCCCGGGCGACGGGATTGTCGTAGCGGAAGTGTCGAGCTTTCAGCTCGACGCGGTCGACCGCTTCCGCCCCCGGGTGGCGGTGGTCCTGAACGTGACCCCGGATCACCTGGACCGGCACGGGACGTTCGAGCGCTACGTGGACGCCAAGGCCCGCATCTTCGCCAACCAGACCGCGACCGACTGCGCGGTGCTGAACGCGGACGACCCGGTCACCGTCGGCCTCGCGGGCCGGGCGCGGGGACGGGTGATCTGGTTCAGCCGGCAGACCACGCTGCCCCACGGGGTGTTCATCTACGACGGTTGGATCGTGGCCAAGCTCAACGGCTCCACCGAGCGGATCTGTCCGGTGACCGCGATCACCCTGCGCGGCCAGCACAACGTGGAGAACGTGCTCGCGGCCACCGCGTGCGCGCTGTGGACCGGGATGGCCCCCGCCGCGATCCGGCGCGGCATCACCGCGTTCCGCGGGGTCGCCCACCGCATCGAGCGCGTGCACGACGACCGCGGCGTCGTCTACTACAACGACTCCAAGGGCACCAACGTCGACTCGACCGTCAAGGCCCTTGAGAGCTTCACCGAGCCGATCGTGCTCATCGCCGGCGGCAAGGGCAAGGGGCAGGACTTCGGTTCTCTCGCGGCGGCGGCCCGCGGGCGGGTGCGGCGGGCGATCCTCATCGGCCAGGACGGGCCCCAGATCCGGGCCGCCCTCGAGGCGGCCGGCGTCCCGGGCGAGGACGCGGAGTCGATGGAGGACGCGGTGCGGCGCGCCCGCGACGCGGCGCGGGTGGGCGACGTGGTGCTGCTCTCCCCCGCGTGCGCCTCGTTCGACATGTTCCGCAACTACGAGCACCGCGGCGACGTCTTCAAGGCCGTGGTGCGGGCGCTGCTCGGCTGATGCCCCGCAAGCTCACGCCCGATCTGCCCCTCTTCGGAGTGGTGGTGGCCCTCGTGTGCGTGGGCGTGGTGATGGTCTACTCGGCGAGCGCGATCGTGGCGGCCGACCGCTTCCACGACCCGTTCTTCTTCCTGAGGAAGCAGCTCTTCTGGGCGGTGCTGGGGCTCGGCTGCCTCTGGGGCGGCATGCTGCTCGACTACCGGAACCTGGAGCGGGTCGTGATGCCGCTCCTGGTCGTCTCCTTCGTGCTGCTGGTGCTGGTGCTGGTGCCGCCGTTCGGCCAGTCGATCAACGGGACGAGGCGCTGGTTCCACCTTGGCCCCGCGTCCTTCCAGCCGGTGGAGCTGGCCAAGTTCGCGCTCGTGCTCTACCTGGCCTCGTTCCTGACGAGGCGGCAGGAGGTCGTGGCGCGCTTCACCGAGGGCCTGCTGCCGGTGCTGCTGGTGGCGGGCGGCATGGCCGCGCTGACGCTGCTCCAGCCCGACCTGGGCAACAGCCTGGCTCTGGTGATCCTGACCCTGGTGCTGGCCTACCTGGCCGGCGCGCGCGTGCAGCACATGGCGCTCATCGCGGGCGCGGCGCTGCCGGTGGTGATCGCGCTGATCGCGCTCAAGCCCTACCGGTGGCGGCGGATGGTCGCGTTCATGAACCCGTGGGACGATCCCCAGGGGAGCGGCTTCCAGATCATCCAGTCGTTCCTCGCCCTGGGCTCGGGCGGCTGGCTCGGGGTCGGGCTCGGCGACTCCAAGCAGAAGCTCTTCTACCTGCCGGAGCCTTACACCGACTTCATCTTCGCGATCATCGGCGAGGAGCTCGGCCTGCTCGGAGCCACCGTCATCGTGGCCCTCTTCGCCCTGCTCATCTGGCGCGGCCTGCGCATCGGCCTGCACGCGCCCGACCCTTTCGGCGCCTTCCTGGGGCTCGGACTCACCATCATGCTCGCGACCCAGACCATCGTGAACCTGGGCGTGGTGACCGGGACGCTGCCCACCAAGGGGCTGCCGCTGCCGTTCATCTCCTTCGGCGGCTCCGCGCTGCTCATGACCATGTTCTCGGCGGGCGTGCTGCTCAACATCTCGCAGCACGGGAGAGCGGCCTGATGTTCAAGAAGTACCAGCACATCCACTTCGTGGGCATCGGCGGCGTCGGCATGAGTGGCATCGCCGAGGTCCTGCTCACCCTCGGCTACCGGGTCACCGGCTCCGACGCCCGGCGCAGCGAGACGGTGGAGCGACTCGAGCGGCTGGGGGCCAAGGTCTACGTGGGGCACGCGGCGGCGCAGGTCGAGGGGGCCCACGTGGTGGTCTCCTCCTCGGCGGTGGCGCGCGACAACGTGGAAGTAGCGGCCGCGCGTCAGCGCGGCATCCCGGTGATCGCGCGCGCCGAGATGCTCGCGGAGCTGATGCGGCTCAAGTACGGCATCGCGATCGCGGGCACCCACGGCAAGACCACCACCACCTCCATGGTGGCCGCGGTGCTGGGGGCGGGTGGCTTCGATCCCACCGTGGTGGTCGGCGGCCGCGTGCACGGGCTCGGCACCAACGCCCGCCTCGGCCAGGGCGAGTTCCTGGTCGCGGAGGCCGACGAGTCCGACGGCTCCTTCCTCCGGCTCACCCCCACCATCGCGGTGGTGACCACGGTGGACGCCGAGCATCTCGACTACTACCCGGACCTCGACGCGATCGTGGCCGCGTTCCTCGCCTTCGCGAACAAGGTGCCGTTCTACGGCGCGGTGGTCGTCTGTTTGGACGACCCCAACCTGCAGCGAATGATCCCGAGGATGATGGACAAGCGGGTGGTGACCTACGGCCTCGAGGCGGGCGCCGACGTCACCGCGCGGCGGCTCCAGTTCGTGGAGATGCGCTCGACCTTCGAGGTCGCGCACCGCGGGGTCTCGCTGGGGACGATGACGCTCCAGATCCCCGGCCGCCACAACGTGCTGAACGCGCTGGCCGCCACCGCGGTCGCGCTCGACCTCGAGATGCCGTTTCCGAAGATCCAGACCGCCCTGGCCGGCTTCGCGGGCGTGCAGCGCCGCTTCCAGGTCCGGGGCATCGCCCGGGACGTGCTCGTCGTCGACGACTACGGCCATCACCCCGCCGAGATCCGCGCGACCCTCGCCGCCGCCAAGGCGGGGTTCGACCGGCGCGTGATCACGGTGTTCCAGCCACACCGCTACTCAAGGACGCAACACCTACGCGATGACTTCCTGACCGCGTTCTACCAGTCCGACGTCCTCATCGTCATGGACATCTACGCCGCGGGCGAGGCGCCGATTCCCGGCGTGCACGCCCGCGACCTGGCCGACGGCATCGCGGCCCACGGGCACCGCGAGGTGCTCTATCTCGGCGGCGACCGGGCGGCCATCATCGACTACCTGTGCGAATCCACCAGAGCGGGTGATCTCGTGCTCACTCTCGGGGCCGGCGACGTGGGCCAGCTGGGCGGGGAACTGCTCCAGCGGCTCGGCGACGATCCCGACACGTCATCCAAGAGGAGATAACGCATGCTGGGAGAGATCCGGGGCGAGGTCCGATTCAAGGAGCCGCTCAGCTTCCATACCTCCTTGCGCATCGGAGGTCCGGCGGACATCTTCATCGTCCCCCAGGACGTGGAAGACATCCGCTTCGCGCTGTCCTTCGCCGAGCGGGAGCAGCTCTCGATCGACGTCATCGGCGGCGGCAACAACCTGCTGGTCAGCGACCGCGGCGTGCGCGGCGTGGTGCTCAAGCTCGAGGGCTGCCTCGGCCGCGCCGAGTTCAACGGCGAGGA
>DATGBR010000211.1:0-23484 GCA_035312605.1 Candidatus Methylomirabilota bacterium | reverse complement strand
CTCCGCGAGCCGATCTACTCTCAATATTCCTCCAAAAACGTTGATGAAGACCGCCTTGACGCTCGGATCGGACGAGAGGATGCGGAACGCGTTCTCGATCTGCTCGGGGGAGGCCCCGCCGCCCACGTCGAGGAAGTTGGCGGGCTCGCCGCCGGCCAGCTTGACGATGTCCATGGTGGCCATCGCCAGCCCGGCCCCGTTCACCATGCAGCCGACGTTGCCGTCGAGCTTGATGTAGTTGAGGCCGTGCTTCGAGGCCTCGACATCGAGCGGCGTCTCCTCGTTGATGTCGCGAAGCGCCACGACGTCCTTGTGGCGGTAGAGCGCGTTGTCGTCGAAGTTGAGCTTTGCATCCAGGGCCAAGACTCGCCCATCGGTGGTAATAACTAGTGGATTAACCTCGGCGAGCGAGCAGTCCTTCTCGAGGTAGGCACGGAAGAGGCTCAGGATCAGGGCCACGCCCTGCTTGAACTGCTCCCCGGTGAGCCCGAGCCCGAAGGCCAGGTTGCGCGCCTGGAAGGGCTGGAGCCCGAGCGCGGGGTCCGTCCACTCGCGAATGATCTTCTCCGGGTGGGTGGCCGCCACCTCCTCGATCTCCATGCCGCCCGCCTGCGAGGCCATCACCACGTGGGTGCCGCGCCCGCGGTCGAGGGTCATCGAGAGGTAGAGCTCGGTGGCGATCGGTGAGGCTTCCTCCACCAGCACCTTGAGGACCTTGATGCCCTCGGGCGGGGTCTGCGGCGTCTTGAGCATCATGCCGAGGATCTGCTTGGCCGCCGCCTCCGCGCCCGCCGGGTCGTCGGCCAGCTTCACCCCGCCCGCCTTGCCGCGCCCGCCCGCGTGGACCTGGGCCTTCACGACTACTCGACCAGCCAATCGTTCCGCAATACGGCGGGCCTGAGCCGGGGTGTCGGCCACGTCACCGGCCGGCACCGGCACCCCGAACTCCTTGAGGATGGCCTTGCCCTGGTACTCGTGGATCTTCATCGGCCGCGAAGCTTGCGTAGCACCCACACCACCGGGTCGTAGCCGTCGGCCACGCGCTCCTTCAGCGGGATGATGCCGTTGTCGGTGATGTGGATGTGCTCCGGGCAGACCTCGGTGCAGCACTTGGTGATGTTGCAGAGCCCGATGCCCGCGTTGTCCCGCAGGAACGCGGTGCGATCCAGCGTGTCGAGCGGGTGCATCTCGAGCGCGGCGGCCTTGATGAAGAAGCGCGGGCCCGAGAAGGCCTTCTTCTGCTCCTCGTGGTCGCGGATGACGTGGCAGACGTCCTGGCACAGGAAGCACTCGATGCACTTGTGGAACTCCTGCCCGCGCTCGACGTCCTCCTGCATCATCCGGTACTTGCCGTCCGCGTCCGGCGGCTTGAGCCGCAGCGGCGGGACCTGCTTGGCCTTCAGGTAGTTGTAGGAGACGTCGGTGACCAGGTCCCGGATCAGCGGGAAGGTCCGGATGGGGGCCACCGAGATCGGCTCCCCCTCCTTGAACATGTCCATCCGGGTCATGCACATGAGCCGCGGCTTGCCGTTGACCTCCGCGCTGCACGAGCCGCACTTGCCCGCCTTGCAGTTCCAGCGGCAGGCCAGGTCCGGGGCCTGGGTGGCCTGGATCCGGTGGATCACGTCGAGCACCACCAGGCCCTCGCCGCCCTCGACCTTGTACTCCTTGAAGTCGCCCACCTCGGGGCTGCCGCGGAACACCCGCATCGTGAAGGTCGGCATCACTTCTTCTCCTGGAGGAGGGCCTTCAGCTCGGGCGGCATCTGGGGCAGCGGCTCGCGCCGCAGCTCGAGCCGGTCCCCCTTCTGCCGGGAGGCCAGGTTGACGGTGCCCCACGTGTCGTCGGTGTACGGGTGGTCCTCGCGGGTGTGGCCGCCGCGGCTCTCCTTGCGCTCCAGGGCCGCGAGGGCGCAGCACTCCGAGACGGTCAGCAGCGAGGCCAGGTCGAGCGCGGTGTGCCAGCCCGGGTTGTACACGCGCCCGCCCTCGACGCGCACCCGCTTGGCGCGATCCTTCAGGACCTCGAGCTTCTGGAGCGCCTCCTTCAGTTCGGCCTCCACCCGGATGATGCCCACCAGGTTCTGCATGGTCTCCTGCAGGTCGGCCTGGATGGTGTACGGGTTCTCGCCGCCGGTCCGGGTGAAGGGCTCGAGCATCTGCCGGGCGATCTGCTCCACCTGGCCCGTGTCGACCTTGAGGGCGCCGCCCAGGTTCTTGGCGTAGAGCGCGGCGTGCAGGCCCGCGCGCCGGCCGAACACCAGGAGGTCGCCGAGGGAGTTGCCCCCGAGCCGGTTGCTGCCGTGCATGCCGCCCGCGACCTCACCGGCCGCGAAGAGGCCGGGCACCGTGGCCGCGGTCGAGTCGGCGTCGACCCGCACCCCGCCCATCACGTAGTGGCAGGTGGGGCCGACCTCCATCGGCTCCTTGGTAATGTCGACGCCGGCCAGCTCCTTGAACTGGTGGTACATGGAGGGCAGGCGCTTACGGATGTAGTCGGCGTCGCGCCGCGTGCAGATGTCGAGGAACACGCCGCCGTGGGGCGTGCCCCGGCCCGCCTTCACCTCCGAGTTGATCGCCCGCGCGACCTCGTCGCGCGGCAGCAGGTCGGGGGTGCGGCGGTTGTTCTTCTTGTCCACGTACCAGCGGTCGGCCTCTTCCGGGCTGTCCGCGGTCTCCCCCTTGAAGAACTCGGGGATGTAGTTGAACATGAACCGCTCGCCGTTGGTGTTCTTGAGCGTGCCCCCGTCGCCCCGGACCCCCTCGGTCACCAGGATGCCGCGCACCGAGGGCGGCCACACCATCCCGGTCGGGTGGAACTGGACGAACTCCATGTCGATCAGATCGGCGCCGGCCCAGACCGCGAGCGAGTGGCCGTCGCCGGTGTACTCCCAGGAGTTCGAGGTGAACTTCCACGCCTTGCCGATGCCGCCGGTGGCCAGCACCACCGCCTTGGCCTTGAAGAGCACGAACTTGCCGGTGTTGCGCCAGTAGCCGAAGGCCCCGGCCACCCGGTCGCCGTCCTTGATCAGCCGCTCGATCTTGCACTCCATGTACACCTCGATCGGCTGATGGATCGCGTGGTACTGGAGCGTGCGGATCATCTCGAGGCCGGTGCGGTCGCCCACGTGGGCCAGGCGCGCGTAGCGGTGGCCGCCGAAGTCGCGCTGGGAGATCAGGCCCTCCTTGGTGCGATCGAAGAGGGCGCCGTAGCGCTCCAGCTCAAGCACCCGCTCCGGGCTCTCCTGGGCGTGCAGCTGGGCCATGCGCCAGTTGTTGAGCATCTTGCCGCCGCGCATGGTGTCGCGGAAGTGCACCTGCCAGTTGTCCTCCGGCCACACGTTGCCCATCGCGGCCGCGATGCCGCCCTCGGCCATGACGGTGTGGGCCTTGCCGAGGAGCGACTTGCAGACGAGACCGACCGACATGCCCTGCGCGGCCGCCTCGATGGCGGCTCGCAGTCCGGCGCCGCCCGCGCCGATGACCAGGACGTCGTGCTCGTGTGTCTCGTACTCTTCGGTCGCCATCAGATGATCCTCCAGTCGTGGATGATCCCCATGGAGACGAGGCGGATGTAGAGGTCGGTCAGGCCCACGCTGAACAGGGACAGCCAGGCGAAGACGGGATGCTTCTCGTTGAGCCGGGTGATGCCGCGCCACAGCGAGTAGCGCACCGGCGCCTTGGAGAAGACGTCCACCGCCCCGCCGCAGACGTGGCGGCAGGAGTGGCAGGAGAAGGTGTAGCCGGCGAGGAACACCACGTTGATCCACATCACGAGGGTGCCCACCCCGATCCCGAAGCCGTCCTTGAACCGAAAGGCGAGGATCGCATCCCAGGTCAGCATCGCGATGAAGAGAACCGCCACGTACCAGGCGTAGCGATGAACGTTCTGCAAAATGAGCGGGAAGCGGGTCTCGCCGGTGTACCCCGACTTGGCGTCCCGCACCGCGCAGGCCGCCGGGGCCAGCCAGAACGAGCGGTAGTAGGCCTTGCGGTAGTAGTAGCAGGTCAGGCGGAACAGGCCCGGGCCGCCCAGGATGAGGAACGCGGGCGACACCACCCCGATGATCGGGAACGTGAAGTCCGGTAGCGTCCACCCGCCGAAGCTGTGGTGCAGACAGGCCTTGGTCAGACAGGGCGAGTAGAAGGGCGAGAGATAGGGGTCCGCGAAGTAGTGGGCGTTCTGGAACGCGGCCCACGTCGAGTAGACGATGAAGGACAGCAGCACCACCGCCACCGTGACCGGCAGCGCCCACCACGGATCCGTCCGCAGATGCGCCGCCCGGATGGGCGGGCGCGCAGCAATGCGGCCCTGCCCCTGCGCCGTTGCGCCGTTCATGACCCCTCCCTCGCGAAGGCCTTCATGCCGTCCTGATAGAGATCGCCGCCGTGGCAGTCGTTGACCACGATGGCGGGGAAGCCGGCCACCTCGAGACGCCGGATGGCCTCGGTGCCGAGATCCTCGTACGCCACCACCTCGAGCTTCTTCACGAAGCCCGATAGCACCGCGCCCGCGCCCCCGATGGCGCCGAAGTAGACCGCCTTGTGCTGGCGGAGCGCGTCCTTGACCGCTTGGGAGCGCGCGCCCTTGCCGAGCGTGCCCTTGAGCCCCAGCGCCAGGAGCTTCGGGGTGAACTTGTCCATGCGCCCGCCGGTGGTGGGCCCGATGGAGCCCACCACCTCGCCGGGCCGCGCGGGCGAGGGCCCGGTGTAGTAGATGATCTGGCCGCGCACGTCGATCGGCAGCGGCTGGCCCGCGTCGATCAGCGGCAGCAGGCGGGCGTGGGCCGCGTCGCGCGCGGTGTACATCACGCCGGTGATGCGGACCCGGTCCCCCGCCTTCAGCGACTCGGCGTCGGCGTCGCTCAGCGGCGGCGCGACCTCCTTGATCCCGTCGGCCCCCATGGTGACGCTCATAGCGTCACCTCTTTGTGGCGGTGCGCGTGACACTCGATCGTGACCGCCACCGGCAGGCTCGTGATGTGGCACGGGTAGGTGAGGATGTGGATGCCGAAGGCGGTGGTGTCGCCGCCGTAGCCCTGGGGCCCGATGCCGAGCCGGTTGGCGCGCTCGAGCACCTCGCGCTCCACCGCGGCCACCGCCGGGTCCGGGTTGGGCGCCCCCAGCTCGCGGAAGAGCGCCTTCTTGCTGAGGCGCGCGGCCTGCTCGAAGGTGCCCCCCACCCCCACGCCCGCGATCAGCGGCGGGCAGGCGTCGGGGCCCGCGGTGCGGATGCACTCGACGATCCACTCCTTCACGCCGTCCACCCCCTCGGCGGGGGTGAGCATCTTGTACTTCGAGCGGTTCTCGCAGCCGCCGCCCTTGGCCATGACCTGGATCTTGAGCGCCGCCCCCGGCACCACGTCGAGATGGACGACCGCGGGGGTGTTGTCGCCGGTGTTCACGCGGTCGAACGGCGAGCGCACGATCGAGGCGCGGAGGTAGCCTTCCCGGTAGCCCTGCCGCACCCCCTCGTCGATCGCCTCGGTGAGGCCGCCGCCGGTGACGTGGACGTCCTGACCGAGCTCGAGGAAGCAGACCACGAAGCCGGTGTCCTGGCAGTAGGGGATCTTCTTCGTCCGGGCCAGCTCCGCGTTCTGCTGCAGGATCTGGAGCACCTGGCGGCCGGCCGGGGAGCGCTCCTTCTCGAGCGCCCCCGCGAAGGCCCGCAGCATGTCGGGCTCGAGCGAGTAGTTCGCCTCCATGCAGAGCTTCTTGACCGCGTCGATGATGGAGGAGACGTGGATCTCGCGCATGTGCCTACTTCTTGGCCATCGAGGCGAAGAACTCCTTCTGCCGGCGTCCCATCTCCTCGGGCGACGGGTCCTCCATGTGGGTGGCGAGCCCCCAGCGGTGGCCGGAGGGATCGTCGACCGCCCCGAAGCGGTCGCCCCAGAACATGTCGGTCACCGGCATCGCCACCTTGGCCCCCGCGGCCACCGCGCGCCTGAAGGCCGCGTCCACGTCGGGCACGTAGAGGTAGAGCGAGCTGGTGGCGTGGCCGACCGAGGCGGGCGAGACGCAGCCCATGCCCGGGTACTCGTCGGCCAGCATGATGCGGGAGTCGCCCACCTGGATCTCGGCGTGCATGATCTTGCCGTCCGGGCTGTTCACCCGCATGGTCTCGCGGGCCCCGAAGGCCCGCTGATAGAAGTCGATCGCAGCGGCCGCGTCCTTCAAGGTCAACGACGCGGTCACGGTGTGGTAGCCGTCCGGAATTGCCTTGCTCATGGGCCGGTACTCCTTTTCCTATCCACTCGCCTCGCCTTCGGCTTCAGCTCGCCCTGCTACCCCGGCCCTCTCCCCCCGAGGGGAGAGGGAGCGAGGTTAGAGTTTCAGTTTATCGACGAGCTCGCGGACGGCGGCGGCCGACTTGTCGAAGGCGGCCTGCTCGTCCTTCTGGAGCTTGATCTCGATGATCTGCTCGACGCCCCGGCGCCCGAGCTTCACCGGGACCCCCACGTAGAGTCCCTTGGTGCCGTACTGGCCGTTCAGGTAGGCCGCGCAGGGCAGGATCTTCTTCTTGTCCTTCAGGATGGCCTCGACCATCTCCACCGCGGAGGCGGCCGGGGCGTAGTAGGCGCTGCCCGACTTGAGGAACGCCACGATCTCGGCGCCCCCGTTGGCGGTGCGCGTGACCAGGCTCTGGATCTTGTCCGCCGGCAGCAGGTCGGTGATCGGGATGCCCGCCACCGTGGAGTAGCGCGGCAGGGGCACCATGGAATCGCCGTGGCCGCCCAGCACGAAGGCGGTCACGTTCTCGACCGACACGTCGAGCTCCCGGGCGATGAAGGTGCGGAACCGGGCCGAGTCGAGCACCCCGGCCATGCCGATGACCCGCTCGGACGGGAAGCCCGACTTCTTCCACGCGAGCTGCACCATCGCGTCGAGCGGGTTGGTGACCAGGATCAGGATCGCGTTGCGGGAGCGCTTCACCACCTGCTCCACCACCGAGCCCACGATCTCCGCGTTCTTGAACAGGAGGTCGTCGCGCGTCATGCCCGGCTTGCGCGCGAGCCCCGCGGTGATCACCACGATGTCCGAGTCGGCGGTCTCGTCGTAGCCGTTGCTCCCGGTGAGGCTCGAGTCGTAGCCGTGGACCGGGCCGGCCTGGGCCAGGTCGAGGGCCTTGCCCTGGGGAATCCCCTCGACCACGTCCATCAGGACCACGTCGCCCAGCTCCTTCTCGACGGTGTACTGGGCGACCGAAGCGCCGACGTTCCCGGCGCCGATGACCGAGATCTTGGGCCGCGGCCGGTACTCGCTCAGGATCTCGGCCTTGCCGACTTGCAGCGCTGCCATCACATGGACTCCATGTTCTTGACGATGGCGGTGCCGAACTCCGAGCACTTCACTTCCTTGGCCCCGTCCATCAGGCGGGCGAAGTCGTAGGTGACCGTCTTCTGGGCGAGCGTCTTCTCAATGCCCGCGATGATGCGGTCGGCCGCCTCGGTCCAGCCCATGTAGCGCAGCATCATCTCGCCGGAGAGAATGACCGAGCCGGGGTTGACCTTGTCCTGCCCCGCGTACTTGGGCGCGGTGCCGTGGGTGGCCTCGAACAGCGCGTGGCCGGTGTCGTAGTTGATGTTGGCCCCCGGCGCGATGCCGATGCCGCCCACCTGCGCGGCGAGCGCGTCCGAGATCAGGTCGCCGGTCAGGTTGCAGCACGGGATCACGTCGAACTCGTCGGGCCGGGTCAGGATCTGCTGCAGGAACGCGTCGGTGATGGCGTCCTTCACCAGCATCTTGCCCGCGGGCGGCTTGCCCCCGCACTCGTCCCAGGAGACGAGGCGGTCCGAGAACTCCTTCTTGGCTAGCTCGTAGCCCCACTTCATGAACATGCCTTCGGTGAACTTCTGGATGTTGCCCTTGTGCACCAGCGTCACGTTGCGCCGGCCGTTCTCGATCGCGTAGCGCATGGCCGCGCGGGTGAGCCGATCCGAGCCTTCCTTGGAGATCGGCTTGACCCCGATCGAGGAGGAGTTGGGGAAGCGGATCTTGTTGACGCCCATCTCCTTCTGCAGGAAGTCGATGACCTTCTTGGCCTCGGGAGTGCCGGTCAGCCACTCGATGCCCGCGTAGATGTCCTCGGTGTTCTCGCGGAAGATCACCATGTCGATCTTTTCGGGGTGCTTCACCGGCGACGGCACGCCCTTGTACCAGCGCACGGGGCGCAGGCACACGTAGAGATCGAGCTCCTGGCGGAGCGTCACGTTCAGCGAGCGAAAGCCCTCGCCCACCGGGGTAGTGAGCGGGCCCTTGATGGCCACCAGGTACTGGCGGATGACGTCGAGGGTCTCGGGGGGCAGCAGGTTCGGCGGGCAGTCCTTGGCGTACACCGTCGCGGCCTTCTCCCCCGCGTACACCTCGGCCCACGAGATCTTGCGGCGTCCCTTGTAGGACTGGGCCACCGCCGCGTCGAGCACGCGGACCGACGCGGCCCAGATGTCGGGGCCGGTGCCGTCGCCCTCGATGAAGGCGACGATCGGGTGGTCGGGGACCTGCAGCTTGCCGTGGGAGATCGTGATCTTCTCGCCCGCCGGAATCTTCACGCGCGCAGCCGCCATGAGACTTCTCCTCGCTGAAAAGTTAAGTGAGAGCGTTCAGGGCGGAGCCCGCCTTGAACCAGCCGATCTGCTCGTCGGTCATGGTGTGGAGGCACTGGATCGTGACCGTCTTGCCTCCCGCCTTGTGGATCACCACCTCCACCGGCTTGCCGGGGGCGAGCCCGGCCAGCCCGCGCACGCTGACCCGGTCCGCCTGCTCGAACAGGTCGTAGTCCGACGTCTTGGCGAACGTGAGGGGCAGGATCCCCTGCTTCTTGAGGTTCGTCTCGTGGATGCGGGCGAAGCTCTTGACGATCACGACCTTGCAGCCGAGGTAGCGAGGCGACATCGCCGCGTGCTCGCGGCTCGACCCCTCGCCGTAGTTCTCGTCCCCGATCACGATCCAGCTCACCCCGCGCGCCTTGAGGTCGCGCGCGTTCTGGGTGAAGGTCTTGCCCGCCTCCCCGGTGACCGGGTTGACACCCTTGCCCGCCTCGCCGGTGAAGGCATTCACCGCGCCCAGGAACATGTTGTCGCTGATCCGGTCGAGGTGCCCGCGGAACCGCAGCCACGCGCCCGCGGGCGAGATGTGGTCGGTGGTGGTCTTGCCCTTCGTCTTCACTAAAATGGGAAGCTCCCCGAAGTCGCGCCCATCCCACCGCGGAAAGGGCTGCAGCAGCTGCAGCCGCTCGCTGTTGGGCGCGATCACCACCTGCACGCTGTCGCCGTCGGCGGCCGGGGCCTCGAACCCCGCGTCGCCCCCCGCGAAGCCCTGCGCGGGCAGCTCCTCGCCCTCCGGCGCGGTGAAGCGGAACGGCTTACCGTCGGGGCCGGGAATTGTCCCGTGGACCGGGTCGAACTCGAGCGTGCCCCCGAAGGCCATCGCGGTGACGATCTCGGGGCTGGTCAGGAACGACAGGGTGGAGGCGCTGCCGTCGTTGCGGCCTGGGAAGTTCCGGTTGAACGAGGAGACGATGGTGTTGGTCTCCTCCTTGCCCACGTCGCTGCGCTTCCACTGCCCGATGCAGGGCCCGCACGCGTTCGCGAGCACGGTGCCCCCGATCTTCTGGAAGGTCTCCACCATGCCGTCGCGCTTGATCGTCTGGTAGATGCGCTCCGAGCCCGGGGTCACCAGGAACGGGGTCTTGGCCTTGACGCCGGCCTTGAGCGCCTGCATCGCGATGTGGGCGGCCCGCCGCATGTCCTCGTAGGAGGAGTTGGTGCACGAGCCAATGAGGGTCTGCCGGATCTGGGCCGGCCAGCCCTCCTTCTTCACCTCGGCCGCGAGCTTCGAGATCGGCCGGGCCCGGTCCGGCGAGTGCGGACCCACGATGTGCGGCTCGAGCTCCGAGAGGTTGAGCTCGACCACCTCGTCGTAGAACTTCCGCGGGTCGCGCAGCACGTCCGGATCGGCCACCAGGTGCTGGCGGTGCTGCTCGGCGAGCCGCGCGATGTCGGCCCGGTCGGTGGCGCGGAGGTAGGCCGCCATCCGGTCGTCGAAGTGGAAGAGCGAGGTGGTCGCCCCCAGCTCCGCGCCCATGTTGCAGATGGTGCCCTTGCCGGTGGCGCTGATCGACTCCGCCCCCGGCCCGAAGTACTCGATGATCTTGTTGGTCCCGCCCTTGACGGTCAAGAGCCCGCAGAGGTACGTGATCACGTCCTTGGGCGAGCTCCAGCCCGCGAGCTTGCCGGTCAGGTGCACGCCGATCAGCTTGGGATCGAGCACCTCCCAGGCGAGCCCGGCCATCGCCTCGCCGCAGTCCGCGCCGCCCACCCCGATGGCGGCCATGCCGAGGCCGCCCGCGTTCGGGGTGTGGGAGTCGGCGCCGATCATGAGGCCGCCGGGGAAGGCGTAGTTCTCGAGCACGACCTGGTGGATGATGCCCGCGCCCGGCTTCCAGAACCCGATCCCGTACTTCTTGGAGGTCGAGTGCAGGAAGTCGTAGACCTCCCGGTTCTCCGCGATGGCGCGCTCCATGTCCGCCGCCGCACCGCTCTCCGCCCGGATCAGGTGGTCGCAGTGCACCGTGCTGGGCACCGCCACCTGCTTCTTGCCCGCCTGCATGAACTGGAGCAGGGCCATCTGGCCGGTGGCGTCCTGCAGGGCCACCCGATCCACCTGCAGTCTCAGCTGGGCCTTGCCGCGGCTCCACTCCTGCTTGGCGAAGTCGTCGGCGTGGGCGACCAGGATCTTCTCCGCCAGGGTGAGCCCGCGGCCGAAGCGCCGGCGCGCCTCATCGAGCTTGCCGGGCATGGATTCGTACAGCCGCTTGATCTGGTCAACCGCCATGGTGGGCCTCCTCGACTGATACCCGCTGACCGGACGCCGTCGCCGACCCCCGGAGGGCCCGACGGCGGACCGCACACACACGTATCGCCTCCCACCGGCTAGGCAGGAGGCGACCAGGTAAAATCGCAAGTTACGCTAACATGTCGCCCGGGGGAGGTCAAGGGAACGCCCCCGCCCGCACCCATGTCCGACCCCATCGAGGACTACGCGCTGATCGGCGACGGCGAGACCGCAGCCCTGGTCTCGCGCCGCGGCTCCATCGACTGGCTCTGCCTGCCTGATCCGGATCTCCCGGGCGGGCTGCGCCCCGCGGAGCACCGCGCCGGGCGCTGACCCGGCCGCGACAGGTCACGCCCCCGTACCGAGCGCCCCTCCGTCGAGCGCGGCGGCGATACGGGCGCGGGTCTCCTCCATCGCGGCCGGGCTCTCGTAGCGACCCCTGGGCCAGAAGAAGCCGCGCAGCCCGTCGCCGCGGCGCCGCGGCACCACGTGCACGTGCAGGTGCAGCACGCTCTGGCTCACCCGGTTGTTGACCGCCACGAAGGTGCCGTCGGCGCCGAGCCCGGCCTCGAGCGCCCGCGCCACCGCCGCGGCGGCCTCGAAGAGCGGCCCGGTCAGGGGGCCTGGCAGGTCGCCGAGCGTGTCGACGTGCTCGCGTGGGATCACCAGGCAGTGGCCGGGGAAGAGCGGGCGGTGGTCGAGGAAGGCGATCACGGTTTCCGTCTCCAGGACGCGCGCCGCCGGGGTCTGGCCGCGCGCGATCTGGCAGAAGAGGCAGGTGGGTGGAGCGGCGGACATTCGTCTAGTTCTTCAAGCTCTTCAGCTGCGGGGGCCCAGAAATGGCCCCCGCACTCCCCCGGGCCGCGGACTCTCGTTCACTTCTTGGGTTCAGGAGAAGAGGCGGCGGGCGGCGCGGCGGCGGAGGGCGAGGATCGACTGGGTGGGCGAGATTTCCATGGGGCAGACGTCGGTGCAGTTGGCCTGGGTGTGGCAGCGGGTGAGCGCATCCTCGCTGAGCATCACCGCGGCGCGCTCGGGGTGGCCCACGTCGCGGCTGTCCTCTTCCAGGGTGAAGAGGCGGTTGAGGGCGGCGGGCCCGGGGAAGCGTGGGTCGTTGGCCACCATGGTGCAGGCCGACATGCACATGCCACAGCCGATGCACTCGATGGCGGGGTCGATCCGGCGGCGCTCGGCCGAGTCGCGGCCGATGCGTGCCGCGGTCGGCGGCCCCGCGGCGGGCACGAAGGCGCCCCCCACCCGCGCGGTCTGCTCGGCGAGCGGGGCCATGTCCACCACCAGGTCGCGCACCAGCGGGAAGTGGTAGAGCGGACGCACGGTTACGATGCCGGCCTTGAGAGTCTTGAGCAGGGTGCGGCAGGCCCAGCGCTCACGACCGTTCACCACCATCGCGCAGGAGCCGCACATCCCGACGCGGCAGGCGTAGCGGAAGGCGAGCGTCGGGTCGAGGCGGCGCTGGGCGTCGACCAGGGCGTCGAGCACCGTCATGCCTTCCTTGGCCGGCACCCAGAAGCGCTGCAGGCGCTCGCGGAAGCCGGGGGCCCAGCGGAAGACCTTCAGTACCATCGCCACCCCCAGAAGGCCGCGAAGACCGCGGCGCCCAGGACCAGCGCCCCCGCGAGCAGGGCCCGGTGCCACCGCACCGGCAGGCCGAAGTCGAGCACGATCGCGCGCACCCCGAGCAGGCCGTGGAGCAGCACGAGCGCGAGGAGGGTCGCCTGCACCGGGCGCCAGAAGGGGTTGCGCAGGTGCAGCACGATCACCGCGAGCAGCGCGACCGCGGCCGCGCGCTGGGCCAGCCAGGCCCACATCCCGGCCGGGGTAGCGCGCCAGCCCTCCGTGGTGGCCCACCGCCGCCGCAGGATCCGCCGCGGCCGCTTGGCCATCAGTCGCCGACGTCCACCGCGACCGGCCGGCGCGTCGCGTCCGGCCGCAGGCGCGTGTAGCGGACCGGCTCGGTCCACACCTTGGGCCCCGCCCCGTCGGCGTAGCCCGCGATGACCGCCACCGCCTCGGTCGCGGTCCCGGGGAAGTCCCGCCGATAGTGCGAGCCGCGGCTCTCGGTACGCTCGAGTGCGCTGCGCGCGATGAGCCACGCCGCCGTGGTCTGGCTCTGGAGGTTGATCCAGTCCTGCCAGGCGAGGTTGTAGGCCCCGCCCCCGCGCACCGACACCGTCTCGAGCCGGCGCCCCACGTCCTCGATCTCGACGAGCGCGCGCTTGAGCCCTTCGCCGGACCGGATGAGCCCCACGTGGTCCCACATGACCTGCCGGAGCTGGGCCTGCAGGGTGTAGAGGTTCTCGCCCTCGTTGCGGGCGAGCGGCGCGCTGATCGCGGCGATCGCCGCGTCCACGAGCGCGTGCGAGATCGGTGGGCGGGGCCGCCCCACGACCCACTCCGCCATCACGTCGCCCGCGATGCCGCCGAACACGGTGGACTCGGCCACCCCGTTGCCGCCCAGCCGATTGGCCCCGTGCACGCCCCCCGAGTCCTCACCCGCCGCGAAGAGCCCCTCCGCGTCGGTGCGGCAGGCGCGGTCGATGACGACGCCGCCCATCATGAAGTGCGCGGTGGGACCCACCTCGACCGGCTCGCGGGCCAGGTCGCGGCCGAAGTCGCGGCAGCGGCGCACCATGCCGCGGAAGCTCTCCTCGACGACCTCGGCGCCGAGGTGGGAGACGTCGATCCACACCCCGCCGTTCGGCGTGCCCCG
Organism: Candidatus Methylomirabilota bacterium; assembly: GCA_035312605.1. Classification (GTDB taxonomy): domain Bacteria; phylum Methylomirabilota; class Methylomirabilia; order Rokubacteriales; family CSP1-6; genus CAMLFJ01. Next base: position 9,918 of record DATGBR010000211.1, on the reverse strand, counting down.
GCCCTCGGAGACCTCGATGAAGCACGCGCGCGCGACCAGGTCGCGGGTGGACCGCTCGAGGCGGGCCGCGTCGTAGCGCTGCATGAACCGCTCGCCGCGGCCGTTGAGCAGACGGCCGCCCGCCCCGCGCAGGCCCTCCTCGAGCAGCGCGCCGGTCATGAGCGAGTTGGGTACGATGAGCCCGGTGGGGTGGAACTGCACCATCTCCATGTCGCGCAGGCGCACCCCCGCGCGCAGGCCGAGCGCGATGCCGTCGGAAGACTTGTCGGCCGAGCAGGCGACGACCTTGTACATGGTGGGGCCGCCGCCCATCGCGAGCAGGATGGCGCGGCTCCGGACCAGCACGAAGCTCCCGCGCCGGATGTCGAGGAGGAGCGCGCCCCCCACCTGCCCGCCGTCGGCGCGAAGCAGCTCGACCGCGCGATGCTCCTCGAGGCTCCGGATCGACGGCCGCCGCCACACCTGCTCGGTCAGCCGGTTCATGATCTCGATGCCGGTGAGGTCGCCCTTGTGGATGGTGCGGTCGTGGGTCTGGCCCGCGAACGGCTTCTGGTGGAGGCGGCCGTCCGGATGCCGGTCGAAGAAGCAGCCGTAGCGCGCCTCCAGCTCGAGCACGCGGGCGGGCGCCTCCTTGACGAGCGTCCACACCAGCTCCTGATCGTTGATCCACCCGCCGCCGTGCAGGGTGTCGAGCAGGTGCGCCTCGACGGAGTCCGGGTGCCCGAGCACCGCGTTGTAGCCGCCCTGGACCATGCGGGTGCAGCCGGCGCGGCCGAGCAGGCCCTTCACCGCCACCGTGACCGTCAGGTCCGGCGAGTGGTCGGCCGCGTGCAGGGCCGCGCAGAGCCCGGCGCCGCCCGCACCCAGGATGAGGATGTCGGTGTCGAGGCTGTCGATCGGGGACTCGGTGGCCATGGCTGGGAGCGGCCCCGAGTCTACTTCGCGGGCACGGCGACCAGGGCGTCGAGCAGGGCGCGGCCGGCGGGGCCTTCCCACGCGCGGTTGCCCGCGGCCCGCGCCACCAGGCGCCCGTCGCGCCCGATCACGAACGCGGTCGGCGTGGCGGTGACCCGATAGTCCCGCGCGACCGCGCCGTCGTAGTCGAGCAGCACCGGCAGCGTGACGCCCGCGCCCTTCACCCAGCTCGCGACCAGGTCCTTCGGCTCGTCGATGCTCACCGCGAGCACCGTGAACGGCTGGCCGCGGCGCTCGCGGGTGATCTGCTCGATGCCGGCGGGCAGCTCGCGGCGGCAGTACGGGCACCAGGTGGCCCAGAAGTACACCAGCACGACCTTGCCCTGCTGCTCGGCGAGCGAGACCTTGCCGCCTCCGACCGAGGGCAGCGAGAAGTCGGTCGCGCGGGCGCCGGGCAGCGCGGTGAGGCCGAGGGGGCGCATGAGGCGATCGAGGTCATCGCCCGCGTCCGCCCGGGCGGCCAGGAGTAGGCCGAGCGCGAGCGCGGCCGCGAGCGCGCGCGCGCTCACGCGACCTTCACCTCGGCCGTGCCTTCGAATCGTCCGCCGTGCGTATCGAAGAACGTCACCTTGAGCGGCCCGGTCTCGGTAGCCCGGAACGGAATCGTGAACGACGGGTTCTCGCTGATCGCGGTCGACGGCTCCAGCTCCACGATGTCGCGGCCGAGGTACGTTACCACGACGCGGTTGACGAAGCGGTAGTTGCGCTCGACCGACCGCCCGCCCTGCCGCTCCACCCGCTCCTGGGGGTGCAGGACCAGGGCCCGCAGGCGCGCCACCGTGCCCCGCCGCACGCTCGCGGGCACCGCGAGCTTCACGCGCCCGGGATCGGCCATGGGCTCAGGCCGCGCAGCCGGCCACGGTCACGCGGACCTCGCGCGCCGCCATCAGGACGGTGCCGTCGCTCATCTCGGCCACCACGCGCACCGGGCCGCTGTCGGCCAGACGCAGATTGGTCGCCACGAAGGCCTGCCCCGCCGCCGGGGTGAGGCTCATCTTCACGTTCAGCGGGCGCGGGTTCTTCTCGGCGAGGATGTAGATCGCCTTGACGTGGCTCTCCGGCGTCATCGGCGACTTCACCTCCACCGCGATCGGCACCGAGCCGCCGTCCTCGGCGATCAGCGGCATCTCGATGGCGATCAGGGCCGCCCCGTCCTTGATCGGGCGGTCGGCGAAGAGGCGACGCAGCGTGGCCGCGATCGGCTCCTCGGGGGCGAGGTTGGCGAGATGGCCCTGCGCGGCCGCGATCCGCGGGCGCACGCCCGCCCCGACGACGCCGAGCGTCGCGAGCCCGAGCCACGCGCGCCGCGTGAGGCCTCTGCTCATGGCCTCAGGATGCCTCCGTTCGCGACGAAGTCAACGGGCTCACGCCCCGTCGAGACGGTAGGTGGAGGCGTCGGGCTTGAAGGCGCGCGGCAGCCAGAGCGGCCGGCGCAGCCCGCCCGGCCCCGGGGCCGGCCGCGCCATCGCGAGCCACTTGCGGTAGACCTCGAAGGACTTGTTGGTGTCGACGACCACGTCGCCGTAGAGGTCGTCGGGCCCCGGTCGGCTCACCGTCACCTTCTGATGCCAGCAGTGCTGGCCGCTCACCGGGTCCGGGTGCACCGGGAAGGTGAGGTTCTGGTGCACGCCCGCGTCCTCCCACCACACCCGCTGCGAGTCGGGGTCGGCGCTCTCCCACGGGCGCACCCCGTGCACGTGGCGGAGGCGCCACTGGCCGGGCCCGGTCCGGTCGAGCTTCACGAGCGCGGTGGACCAGCGCTCGCCGCCGGTCTGCTCGGAGAGCCGCCAGCGGCCCAGGTGGTGCGAGCAGGCCAGCACGCCGGGGCGGATGGACTCGGTGACCCAGACCCGGTCGACGAAGTGGCCGATCTCAGTGGCGACCTTCAAGAGATCGCCGGTCTCCACCCGGAAGCGCGCCGCGTCCTCCGGATGCAGCCACAGCGGGTTGTTGTGCGAGATCTCGTAGAGCCACTTGGCGTTGCCGGAGCGCGAGTGGATCAGGGTGGGCAGCCGGAAGGTGGGCAGCAGCGCCATCTCGCCCTGGTTGCGGTCGATCTCGGACCAGTGCACGTGGCTCCGCGCGTAGGTCGGCACCGCGTGCTCCGGCCACTTCCAGTCCTTGAGGGTCTTGGAGAAGAACTCGAGCTTGCGCGAGGGGGTCGGGAAGCCGCCCATCCACTGCCCGTCCACCTCCACGCCCACCGACGCCCCGCTCTTCATGACCAGGTGCGAGGCGGGATCGGCGGCGGCGCCCTCCCGCTCGGCCGGGGTGAGCGCCGTCTCGTGCGTGCCGTACACGTTCTCCGCGATCAGGAACGCGCCGTACTTGCGCATGTAGGCGAGCGGGGCGAGCCCCTCCCGCTCCGCTGCGGCGGGCAGCCCGGGCACGCTGTGCTCGAAGATCCAGCGGTAGAACTCCTCGATGCGGAGCTTCTCGCCTGGCCGGTAGGGCGACTCGAAGTACTTGCGGATGCCGAGCGCGCCGTCCGGATCGATGCGCCACGACAGCTCGATCCAGAACTCGTCCTCCTCCCACACCTGGCCGAGGCCGGCCGCCTCGTGGGCCTGCCACGTCGAGTCGAACGTCTTGCCCTGCTTCTCGAGCGCCACTCGCAGCACCGGCTGGCGGAACCCGATCCAGCGCGCGGCGTGGGTCTCTTGGCTCATCAGGTCGTGGCGCTCGGAGGCGTGCCCCATCGGCAGCACGTAGTCCGCGAACCACGCGGTCTCGCTCCAGGTGGGGGTGAGGCAGGCGTGGCGCTCCACCTTGGCCTCGTCGGTCAGCATCTCGATCCACGACATGCCGTCCGGGTTGGTCCACACCGGGTTGTAGACCCGGGTGAAGTACATCGCGAGCTTGCCGCGCGCCTCCTTGAGGAAATGCGGCAGGAGGAAGCTCATCTCGAAGAAGGAGAGCGGGTACTCGCGCGGCATGAGGAGCTCGCTCCACACCTTGCCCGGCGGCGGCATCATCGGCGGGGCCGGGACCGCCTTGTTCCACCCGCTGGGGGCGGTGCCGCCCGGGGTGGCCACCGCGCCCGCGAGGACCACGATCAGCTCCAGCGCGCGCGCCACTTCCCAGCCGTAGAGATTGCCCGCGGCCGCGTTGCGCCACACGTGGGTGGAGAGCGCGCTGCCGGCGCGGCCGACCTCACGCGCGACGTCCTCGATGCGGTCCGCCGGCACCCCCGATTCCCGCTCCGCGAACTCGGGGGTGTAGGAGGCGTAGAGGGCCTTGAGGGCCTCCTCGAAGGCGGCCATGGTCACCGGCAGGTCGGGGCGCTCCTCGCGCAGGTACTCCTCCCAGTTCACCCAGCGCCGGACGAAGTCACGGTCCCACGTGCCGTCGCGCAGCATGCAGTGCACGATGGCCAGCAGCATCGCGGCCTCGCTGCCGGGCCAGGGCGAGAGCCAGTAGTCGGCCATCGACGCGGTGTTGCTGAGCCGCGTGTCGACCACGCAGATCTTGGCCCCCGCCATCTTGCCGTCGATGATCCGCTGGGCGTGCGGGTTGAAGTAATGGCCGGCCTCGAGGTGCGAGGAGAGCAGCAGGATGAAGCGCGCCTTGCTGTGGTCGGGCGAGGGCCGATCGAGCCCGTGCCAGAAGGCGTAGCCCGCGCGCGCGGAGGCCGAGCAGACGTTGGTGTGGCTGTTGTGGCCGTCGATGCCCCACGCGTGGAAGACGCGCTGGAGGTAGATCAGCTCGTGGCCCGGCCGCCCCAGGTGGTACATCACTTCCTTCTGCCGGCCCTCGACCAGCGCGTTCCGGATGCGCCCGCCGATGTCGTCGAGCACCGCGTCCCAGGTCACCCGCTCCCACTTGCCCTCGCCGCGGCCGGCCGCGCGCCGCAGCGGATAGAGGATGCGCTCCGGATCCGTGATCTGGTTGAGGGTCGCCGGGCCCTTGGCGCAGTTGCGGCCCCGGCTCCCCGGATGCACCGGGTTGCCCTCGAACTTGTGGACCTTGAGGGTCTGGACGTCGACGTAGGCGAGCAGCCCGCAGGCCGCCTCGCAGTTGAAGCAGATCGTGGGGATGAGCTGGAAGCGGCGCTTGACCTTGCGCGGCCACGCCTTGCTGTCCAGCTCCTCCCAGTCGTCCCACCGCGCCGCGGGCGGAAACCGCTCGAGTCCCGACGCGGGCGCCGCCAGCGTCCGCGCCACCGGGTGCAGCGGCTCGTTCGACATGGGCTCCATGGGGTTCTCGGAGTTAGCTGAGCGGGATCATCTGGCCCGCGCGGATCCAGAGCTCTTCCCAGAGCCAGAGGCCGGCCAGGGCCAAGCCCGCGGCCAGCTCGGAGCCGAACGGCACCGACGCGCTCAGCAGGAGCACGAGCGGCAACACGATGCCCCCGACCCCCACGCCGCCCCAGAGCGCCGCCCGCAGGGGCCCGTGGGTGAGCAGACGGGCCGCCCGCGCCGCGTCCTGCGTGCCGTGCGCGGTGAACAGCTCCGCGAACAGGACCAGGGCGCTCACCAGGAGCGAGCCCCAGAGCACGAGGCCGAGGCCGCCACTGATGATGGACGCGCTGCCGAGCGCGTTGGCGGCGAGGAGCAGGCTCGCCGATCCGGCCACGAGCGCGGCCACCAGCAGGTGGGGCAGCAGCAGCGGGCTCTGCCAGAAGTCGCGACCCTCGGCCTGGCCGAAGAGGAACGCGCTGTAGCCCGCGGTGGCCGCGGCCACCGCCGCGGTGGGCCAGGCCAGGAGCTGGAGCGCCAGCAGGTTCGACATCACGCCCGCGAGCAGCCAGAGGGCGCCGAGCAGCCCGGCCGCGAACAGGATGAAGCCGCCCAGCACCAGCCAGGAGCGCAGGTTCGGCTTGAAGACCAGATAGAGGAAGCGCTCCGGGCGCTTCAGGTCAAACACCAGGAGCAGGCTGGTCAGGAGCAGGAACGCGAGCCCGATCACCGGCACCGCGAGCCCGACCAGCGCGTCGGCGGTCAGCAGGCCCGCCGCGAGGCCGAGCGAGGCGACCAGGAACGCGCCCGCCGCGATCGACTTCGTCCACAGGTACGCGGCGACCTTCCACCCCCACGGCCGCTCGGGGTGCGCGACGTCATAGACCGTGCGCGCCAGCGCGAGCAGATCCATTCCATCCGTCACCGCGGTGGCCGACGAGCTTGCCCGCGCGATCGCGGGTGCGGGCGGGCGATTCGGCTGGCCCGGGCTCGGAATGCGGCCGACCTGCGAGAACACGAACCCCCCGCGGCGCTCCTGCATGCCCGGCGTGAGCGCGGCCGCCTCCGCGCCGAGATAGTAGAGCTTGGGCCGCGTGCCCTGCTCCGGCTTGCGCACCTGCGTCTGCTGCGAGGCGACCAGCCGCGAGATCGTGCTGTGCGGATCGTCGAGATCGCCCGGCACGATGGCCTGGACCGGGCACACCACCACGCACGCCGGCTCGAGGCCGCTCTCCACGCGGTGGGCGCAGTAGTGGCACTTGGCCGCGGTCTTGGTCTCGGGGTCGATGTAGAGCGCGTCGTAGGGGCACGCCTGCATGCACGACTTGCAGCCGATGCAGCGGTCCCCGTCGAAGTCCACGATGCCGTCGGGCCGGCGATAGAGCGCCACCGTCGGGCAGATCGTCACGCAGGGCGCGTTGTCGCAGTGGTTGCAGCGCATGACGCTGAAGTAGCGCCGGGTGTCCGGGAACACCCCCTTCTCGATGTACTTCACCCACGTGCGGTTCACCCCGAGCGGGACCTGGTTCTCCTCCTTGCAGGCCACCGTGCAGGCGTGACAGCCGATGCACTTGCGCTGGTCGATGACGAAGCCGTATCGCATGTCAGTGGGTCGCCACGTCGTGCCAGACGCGCAGCATGACCAGGGCGATGATACCCGCCAGCACGCCGCGAAGCACCCTCACCGGCACCCGGCGGCTCACCCGCCCGCCGAGCGGCGCCCCGGTCAGGGAGCCCAGCACCACGGTGGCCGCCGGCCACAGCGGCACCTGACCGGTCGCGACCTTGCCGAGGAAGCCGGTCACCGCGGCCATGCCCACCATGGCGAGCGAGGTGCCGATGCCGAGACGCATCGGGATCCCCATCACCCCGACCAGCACCGGGACGAGCAGGAACGCGCCGCCCGCGCCCACGAGGCCGGCCATGAGCCCGATCGCGCCCGGGAGCCCGACCGCGGCGGGGCGGCTGAACGGGACGCGGGCCGGGTCGCCGTCGCGCTCGGGCTCCGCGGGCGTGACGAACATCAGCGGGAGCGCCGCGGTGGTCATCAGGCCGAAGGTGGCGAGCAGCGCGCGCCCGGAGACGTGGGCGGAGGCGAGCGCGCCCACCAGCGCGCCGCCCGCCATTGCGGGCCCGCCGATCCAGGCGAGCCGGTGGTGGACGAGGGCGTGGCGCCCATGGCTCCAGGCGCCCATGAGCGCAGCGGCGAGCACCTGGGTCATGCTGAGCCCGGCCACCTCCTGGATCGGCAGCTGGCCGGCGCCGAGCAGCGGCGGGACGTAGTAGAGCAGCGGGATCATCACCACCGCGCCGCCCACGCCCACCAGCCCGGAGATGAAGGCCCCGCAGAAGGCGAGGCCGAAGAGGAGGAGAGCGAGCGCCAGCGTCACGCAGGCGACCCCGCCGTTCCTCCTCCAGGGTGGCTCATGATTCGCCGCCGCTTCAAAGGTTGCGATCTCCCGCCAACACTCCCGCAGTTGAGTTTCCCGCCGCCGGATCCCGTCGCCGATCGCGGCACTTCGATTTCCGCTGGCTCACCGTCTTCCGCAGTTCCCCTGCCGCCGTATTTGTTATCGGGGCACTGTAGCATAGCGAGCGGCCTTCGCCCCATACCCTGCGACCGCTCCACCCGGATCATCCCGCTCCCACAGACACCACATCTCGGGAGGTCGCTCGTGAAACCGTATTGCGTGATCTTGCGGAATTCTCACGTGATCCGTGTCACCGGACGGCGGATCCGCCTCGTAACGGAAATCCCGGAAGAGGAGGCCTTGTGTTGGCACAAGTGTCACCTGACATCGACGCGACGCGCCTCTCCCGGAGATCGCTGCTCGCGTGGTTGGGCTCGGGCGCCGCCGGTCTCGCTTTTGGTGGACCGGCTCGGGCCCAGGTCGCCGCGCAAGCCCCGACGCCGCTACCCAGCTTCACCGGTCCAGGCGCCAATCCCTACTGGAATGGCGTCAATCCGTTCGTCAGCTATCCGCAGAAGCTGCCGCTCCTTCGGATTACCGACCGGGGAATCCAGCTCGAGACACCGCGACCATACTTTCTGACGCCGTTCACCCCGAATGCCGCGTTCTACGTGCGCTATCATTTGGACCTCATCCCCAACGCTCTCGACCTGAGCACGTGGCGGCTCAGCCTGGAGGGGAACGTCGAGCGGCCCCTTCAGCTCGGCTTCGATGAGCTGGTGAAGAACTTCAAGGCCGTATCTGTCGCGGCCGTCAATCAGTGCTCCGGAAACAGTCGGAGTCGATTCCAGCCGCGGGTCCCTGGGGCCCAGTGGGGTAACGGGGGTATGGGGAACGCCCTCTGGACCGGGGTGCGCCTGAGGGAGTTGCTCGCTTCCGCCAGGATCAAGTCAGGGACGGTTCAGCTGCAGTTCCAGGGTCTTGACCGCGGGCCGGGGCCGGAGGGGAAGGGCGCCGACGTCGTGATGAAGTCCCTGGATCTAACGGACCCGGCGCTGGATGACGCCCTCGTGGCCTACCTGATGAACGGCGAGCCGCTGCCCATGCTGAACGGCTTCCCCATCCGGCTGGTCGTACCGGGAAAGTTTGGGGTGTACTGGACGAAGCACCTCACCTGGATCCGCGCGCTCACGCGGGAGGACGCGAACTACTGGATGGCCACGGCCTACCGCATTCCCGACGCTCCCCGGGGAAACACCACACCCGCCGAAGCGGCCACCGGCACACTCAAGACGGTCCCCATCGGCCACGTGCGCATGCCGGTGCGGTCCTTCATCGTCGTGCCCGACGGGAGCAGCAAGCTGCCGCCCGGGTTGCCGGTGCGGGTGCAGGGCATCGCTTTCAGTGGTGATGGCGCGGTCAAGAAGGTGGAGTTCTCGGAGGACGATGGCCGCAGCTGGGCAGCAGCAACACTGGGCGCGGATCATGGCGCCTATTCCTTCCGAACCTGGGAGCACATCTGGAGACCCTCCCGGGCCGGTACGCATGTGATCGCCGTGAGGGCCACTGACGGAAAGGGCCACGTGCAGCCCGATGCCCCGGTGTGGAACCCGGGCGGCTACCTGTGGAACAGGGTCGAGCGCCAGGCCCTGATCGTCGGCGCCGCGAGCTGAGAAGCACACGATGACCGGCAGTCGATACCTCGGGATCGTCCTTCTGGCGGCCGCCGGTGCGCTCGACCCGGGTCCGACGGCGCTGGGTCAGGCGACGAAGGTCCCCGGCCTCGTCCAGGAGGGCAACTATGACCCGGGGAACCTCGGGATGCAGATGCAGCCGGCACCGCCCAATGCTGATGCGGGCGCTGTCTACGCCGTGGGACCGTGGCCGACGTACACACCCCCACTCGCGGACGGAGAGGGAAGGGAGCTCGTGCAGAGCTTTTGCGGTATCTGTCACAGCACGACGTACATCACGATGCAGCCCCCACTCGCGGGTGCCGCGTGGGACGGGGTGGTGCACAAGATGATCAGCACGTTCGGCGCCCCGATCCCCGAACCCTCGGCACGGGCCATCAGCGCGTATCTGAAGAGCCACTACACTCCAGAGACGCGGAAGGAATAGACCCATTGCCGTTCGCTTCGCTCGCTCGCATCGCTGGATTGACGGTGACGGCGGCCCTGCTACTGGCGGCCGGAGGCGGTGTTCTGGGGCCCTCGATGTCCGAGGCCCAGACACCGTGGGTGGCCCCCGCGCCCGAGAAGGCCAAGAAGAGTCCGCTGCCCAACGACAAGAAGACCGTGGAGCAGGGCGAGAAGGTCACCAAGGTCAACTGCGTGGCCTGCCACGGGGCCGGG
>DATGBR010000210.1:0-4322 GCA_035312605.1 Candidatus Methylomirabilota bacterium | reverse complement strand
CTGGGGGAGTGCGGGGGGGCCGAAACGAGCGTCCGCGGCCTGGGGGAGTGCGGGGGGGCCGAAACGAGCGTCCGCGGCCTGGGGGAGTGCGGGGGCCATTTCTGGGCCCCCGCAGATGAAGAGCCTTGCAGAAGTAAACGGTGATGCGTACACCGAGTAGCCAGGAGACCAGCCCATGCCCCTCGCCGGAGCCTTCCTGACCGTTCACACGCCGCGCTACTGCACGCTCGAGGCCGCGTACGAGGGCAGGCTCGCGTCCGAGGTCTTCCGCCCGGTGCGTGACGGACTCGTGGCCCAGGGCGAGGCGGTGGAGCGGGCGCGACTCGACGTGACCGTGATCAACTCGTGCCACCTGATCACGACGTTTCCCACCGTGGTGGACGGCACGCCGCGGCACCAGGGCGTGCTCACCGCGCAGGAGGCGCCCGAGATCATCCACGGCGTCCCCTACGACTACCCGGGCGACTACGACCTGGCCGCGCGCCTGATCGCCCGCGGCAAGGCGGGTGGGCAGCAGTGCGTGTTGGCCAACGACGTCCACTATCCGCTCGACTACGGGACCCTGATGCCGATGGTGTGCTACCTCGATCGCGCCCAGCGCACCCCGATCGTGCCGGTGTCCGTCTGTCTCTCCGCGGACCTGAAGGAGGCCTACGAGTGGGGCCGGCTGGTGGCCCAGGTGGCGGCGGAGAGCGGCAAGCGGGTCGGCTTCGTGGCCAGCGGCAGCGTGTCGCACAAGCTCGTGCGCGGGCCGGAGCGCATGCCGCTGCCGGCCGACCAGGAGCTGGACCATCGGTTCGCGCGGCTCCTGGCCGACGGCGAGCTCGAGAAGCTCTGGGCCTGGCTGCCCGAGTTCACCCGGACCACGCAGGCCGAGATGGGGGGGCGCCACCTCGCCATGCTGCTCGGGGCGGTCATGGAGTCCGGGAGCCGGTTCGTGCCGTCGGTCCACGCCTACGGCCCTTCCTCGGGCAGCGGCAACTACGTCATCTCCCTGCTGGCCGCCTGAAACCCGGGCGGGTGTCCGTCGGTTTCGTAAAGCAGAGGGATTTCGTGTAGATTTGTGGCGCTCACCAAGCTCAGCCACCGGTCTTCAGGAGGACATCACGATGGCACAGGTAACGCGACGGAACTTCCTCGGCACCGCGTCGCTCGCGGCGGCCGGCGCGGCGATGGGGCCGTGGGTGCGGCGCGTGGGCGCGCAGGCGGGCCCGGTCAAGATCGGTCTCGTGCTCCCGTACTCGGGGGTCTACGCGGTGCTCGGCGAGTCCATCACCCAGGGCATGGAGCTGGTCTTCGCCCGCGAGAACTGGACGGTCGGCGGGCGCAAGATCGAGATGATCAAGGAAGACGACGAGATGCAGCCCCCGGTGGGCATCCGCAAGACGGAGAAGCTCATCGACTCCGACAAGGTGGACATCCTCACCGGGCCCGTGCACAGCGGCATCCTGATGGGCATGCGCGACAAGGTCCACAACAGCAAGACCATCCTGATCGTCTCCAACGCGGGCGCCGACGCGATCAGCCGCGAGCGGTGCTCGAAGTGGATCTTCCGCACCTCGTTCTCGAACTGGCAGCCGAACCAGCCGATGGGCGAGTGGGTGGCCAAGCACGTGGCCAAGGACGTCTTCATCGCCGCGCCGAACTACCAGGCGGGCAAGGACCAGCTCGGCGCGTTCAAGGAGACGTTCGTGCCGGCGGGCGGCAAGCTGGTCGGCGAGGACTATCCGAAGCTCGGGGAGACCGACTACGCGCCGTACCTCACCAAGATCCGCCAGTCCGGCGCCAAGGCGGTCTACTGCTTCTTCTCCGGCTCCGACGCGGTGAACTTCGTGAAGCAGTACGACCAGTTCGGGCTCAAGCAGTCGATCAAGCTGACCGGCGCCGGCTTCCTCACCGAGCCCGACGTGCTGCCCGCGCAGGGCAAGTCGGCCCTCGGGGTCATCACCGGCCACTTCTACACCCCGCTGCTCGACAACCCGACCAACCAGCGCTTCGTGAAGGAGTTCCAGGCCAAGTTCGGGGGCAAGATGCCGGACGGCTTCGCGTGTCAGGGCTACGACACCGCGGAGGTCATCGTGCGCGCGCTCAAGGCGTTGAACGGCAATACCCAGGACAAGCCGAAGCTGGTGGAGGTCATCGAGAAGAGCGAGTTCGACAGCCCGCGTGGGCGGTTCCGGTTCGATCCCAAGACGCACAACGTGATCCAGCCGTTCATCTACATCCGCGAGGTGCGCGAGGTCGCGGGGGGGATCAACAACGTGCCCATCGACAAGGTCGCGAACGTCACCGACCCGGGTACCGGCTGCACGCTACCCGTGTAGTGCCGCAACGCGGAGAGGGGCGGCGGGGGCGGGCGGGGCGGCAGGCGCGCCCTTGTTCGGTGACCCACTCACCGGGCACGCCCACCGCCCCGCCCGCCCCCGCCGCCCCTCTCCACGTTGCTCCCGTCGTGGATCGGTGCAGTCGCTCCCATCTCATCCCACTCGACCCCCGCCGATCGGCGGCGCCGGAGATCCCGGCGCGAGCCTCGTAGTGGCGCATGCCGGGTGATCTGTTTGCGCAGGCGTTGAATGGGCTGGCGTACGGGGTGCTGCTGTTCCTGCTGTCGGTGGGGCTCACGCTGATCTTCGGGATGCTCGACGTGGTGAATCTCGCGCACGGCTCCTTCTATATGCTGGGGGCGTATGCGGGGCTGTCGCTGATCGCGGGGACGGGGAGCTTCTGGCTCGCGCTGCTCGTCGCACCGCTGGCGGTCGGCCTGATCGGGGCGGTGATCGAGCGGTCGTGCCTGCGGCCGCTGTACCGGCGGCCGCCGCTCGACCAGGTGCTGCTGACCTTCGGCTTCATCTACCTGTTCGAGGATCTGGTGAAGTGGCTCTGGGGCGGGCGCATCCGCTCGATCCCGCCGCCCGATCTATTCTCGGGCTCGGTCTCGGTCCTGGGGGCGATCATCCCGTCCTACCGGCTCTTCGTCATCGTGTTCGGGCTCACGGTGGCGGTCGCGTTGTTCTTCCTGATCGAGCGCACGCGCCTGGGCGCGGTCATCCGCGCCGGGGTCTTCGACGCGGAGATGACCGGCGGCCTCGGCATCAACATCCACCGGGTGTTCACCGCGGTCTTCGCCTTCGGCGCCGCCCTCGGCGGGCTCTCCGGGGTGATCGCGGGCCCCATCCAGTCGGCCTACCCGTCCATGGGCGTGACGATCCTGATCCCCGCGCTGATCGTGGTGGTGGTGGGTGGCCTCGGCAGCCTGAAGGGCTCGCTGATCGGCAGCCTCCTGATCGGCCAAGCGGAGACCTTCGGCAAGGCGTGGCTGCCCGAGGCCTCCATGCTGATGATCTACGTGGTGATGGCCGCCATCATGCTGGTGCGACCGCAGGGGCTCTTCGGCCGCCCGCTCAAGTGACGGGCCTCCGGCTCCTCGCCGCGGCGCTGGTGGTGGGCGCGCTGGCCCTGTTCCCCCTCGGAGCCGGCAACTACCCGGTGAAGCTCCTCCAGGAGATCCTGATCTGGGGGATCTTCGCGATGAGCCTCGACCTGCTGATGGGCTACGCGGGGATGGTCTCGTTCGGCCACTCCGCGTTCTTCGGAATCGGCGGCTACGTGGCCGCGCTCGCGCTGGCCCGGAGCCCGGGGCTCGTCTCGGCCCTGCTGCTGCCCGCGCTGGCCGCCGGGCTCGCCGCCCTCCTGATCGGCTTCTTCTCGATCCGGGTGAGCGGGGTCTACTTCATCATGCTCACGCTCGCGTTCTCGCAGATGTTCCACGCCTACACCTTCCAGGTCTCCTGGCTCGGGGCCGAGGACGGCCTCGTCGGCATCCCGCGCCCCACGGTGCCGGGCGTGGACGTCGCGAGCGTGCGCGGCTTCCACGCCTACCTGCTCGCGCTGGCGGTGCTGGTGGCGCTCGCGCTCTGGCGCATCGTCCGCTCGCCGTTCGGCGCCGTGCTGCGCGGCATCCACGAGAACGAAGCGCGCATGGAGGCGCTGGGCTACGCGGTGGACCGCTACAAGCTGCTGGCCTTCGTGATCGCGGGGATCGTCGCGGGGGTGGCCGGCTCGCTCTACACCCAGTTCAACGGCTCCATCACCCCGGACGCGTTCTACTGGAAAACGTCCGGCGAGGCGCTGCTGATGGTGATCATCGGCGGCACCGGCACCCTGGGCGGGGCGCTGCTGGGCGCGGCCGCGTTCATCCTGCTCCAGAGCCTGGTCAGCACCTACACCGAGCGGTGGATGCTGATCCTCGGCACCACCTTCATCCTGTTCGTGCTCTTCGCCCCCGGCGGGATCGTGGGCGCGCTGCGCGGGCGCATCGGGCT
>DATGBR010000209.1:0-9358 GCA_035312605.1 Candidatus Methylomirabilota bacterium | reverse complement strand
GAACTTCGACTCGAGGCTGCTCGACCGGTGCGAAGCGATCCGCCACGTGGACTCCTTGCAGCCGCCGTTCTCGCTGATCAACCGGGCGGCCGGGAAGCGAGAGATCCCCTGGTGTGCGAGCCACGAGACCGGCGTCATCGTCTACAGCCCGATGCAGTCCGGCCTGTTGACGGATACCTTCACCGCCGGGCGCGTCGCGGCGCTCGCCCCGGACGACTGGCGCCGCAACGCGCCCGACTTTCGCCCGCCTCGGCTCGGACGGAACCTGGCCCTGCGGGACGCGCTGCGGCCGATCGCGGTCCGGCACGGCACGTCGGTGTCGTCCATCGCCATCGCGTGGACCCTGGCGTGGCCGGGAGTGACCGGCGCGATCGTCGGGGCGCGCACGCCGGAGCAGGTGGACGGCTGGGTCGGAGCGGCCACGATCACGCTCACCCCCGAGGACCTCGGGGAGATCGCCTCCGCAATCGGGCGGACCAAGGCGGGGATGGGGCCGGTGCGGGCGAGCGATCCGCCAGCGTCCCGGCGAAAGGCCGAGCGGGATCACGCGGCTCGATAGTCGGGCCGGCACAGGGGGAACACATCGTGGCGTCGAACCATGGAGCGGTGGCAGCGGCTCTGTTGCTCGGGGCAGGCCTGGCGATGGCGCCCGGCGTGTCCCCGGGGGTCGCCGGAGCCCTCGACTACGATACCGGCACGTGGGACCTCTGGGCCCCCTGGCCCTGATGACCCCATCGCGTCGACCCGAGCATGTGACGTGGATCGCGCGCGCCTTCACCGCGACCGAGGACTTCGTCTACATCGGGCTCGGATGCCTGCTCGCGGCCAGCGCGGTCACCCTGCTCGCCAAGAGCGTCATCGCCTTCTGGCAGGGCCTCGTGGGAGGGAGGATCAGCACGATCGAGCTGCTGGACCGGATCCTGCTCATCCTGCTCATCGTCGAGCTGCTCTACACGGTGCAGGTCTCGCTGCGCGAGCACACCCTCGTGCCCGAGCCGTTCCTCCTCGTCGGGCTCATCTCCGCCATCCGGCGCGTGCTGGTGTTGACCGCGGAGTTCGACGGGATGCACGAGAAGGTGGCGCTCGCGCCCCAGCAGTTCGCGGTCGAGCTGGCCGTGCTCACCGTGCTCATCCTCGCCCTCGCGGTGGCCCTGATCCTGTTGCGGCGAAGGACCGCGGCGGTGGCGACCGGCCCGGGGTGAGCGGAGAAGTCTGTCACGTTCTTGCGGGATGGCCGGGCGACCCGACACGAGGGCGGGGTCAACGGCATCTCAAGAGCGACAAGGGGGTGGCGGACATGCCGGTGATCCTCGACCATGTCGAGTGGGTGCTGTTCGGCTGGGTGCTGGCCAATCAGAGCGGCGTGCCGGTGCCGGTCGTTCCCGGGCTGCTCGCGGCGGGAGCGCTGGCCGCGAGCGGTCGGTTGAGCATCGTCGAGATCTTCACCGTCGCCGTCGTGGCCACCCTCTGCGCGGATGTCGGCTGGTACGGCCTGGGCCGGTGGCGCGGGGCGGGCGTGCTGGCGCTGCTCGGCCGGCTCTCGCCCCGGGCCAAGGCGCTCGTCCGGCGGGCTCAGGATGGCTTCCTCGCTCACGCGGGGAAGTTCCAGGTCACCGCCCGCTTCCTGCCCGAGCTGAATCCCGTGGCGGCCGGCCTGGCCGGCGCGACCCGGGTGGGCGTCGCGCGCTTCCTCGGCTACGGAGCGGTCAGCGCCCTCGCGTGGGCCGGGATCTGGACCGGGCTCGGGTACGTGCTGGGCGACGCGCTGGTGGATCTCGCGATGCGCTTCGGCATCCGGCTGACCGGCTTCCTGCTCGCCGCCGTGCTTCTCTACCTGATCGTCCGGCGCGCTCGACGGCATCACATGCTGCGGATGCTGCAGAAGGCCCGGATCACCTGCGATGACCTGAAGGCGCGGCTCGACCGGGGCGAGCGGGTCACCATCCTCGACCTCCGGGGCGCCGCCGACGTGGCGTCCCACCCCTACCTGCTTCCGGGCGCGCTCTGGGTGGAATCGGGCGAGCTGTGGCGGCGACTCCGGGAGCTCCCGCGGGACGCCATGGTGGTGGTGTACGGTCGCCGCCTCAAACGGGCGCGGGGCGAGCGGGCGACTCCGCACACGAACGTGGCGCTGGGACTGCGCCGCGTCGGGTTCGGGAGGGTGCGACCTCTCGCCGGCGGCCTGCCCGCCTGGCGCCGACGCGGTTATCCCGTCCAGGCGCCCCCCGCCGCGACCCCGCCACCGCGAGGCGGACTCAGCTACGGCCACCGCGCACCCGTCGAGTGGCACGGGAGCCCGGTTCCCCGTGCGGATGAGCTGGCGACGAGAGGAGCTGAAGCGTGAGGCTCTGGCTCAAGGAATGGCTCCGGGTCGGCGCGGTCTTCGCCATCGCGGGGGGGCTGCTGTGGCTGCTGGTGGAGCGCGACGTCGGCCGGGCCGCGCTGCTCCGGAGCACGCTGTGGGCGCTCGTGGTGTGGGCGGTCTCCGGAGTGGTGTGGATCGGTCTGCAGTACGGCCAGTGGCACGAGGCCGACACCCCCTGACGCGACGGTCGTAGCCGGCCGCCGGGCCTGTACAATGGCGGGGCATGCCCGGACCCGCGGTCGAGCTCCTCCACGTCGGCAAGACCTACCGCGAGGGCGACTCCGAGCGGGCCGTGCTGAGCGACGTCTCGGTCGCGATCGAGCCCGGGGAGATCGTGGTCCTCGTCGGGCGGAGCGGGTCGGGCAAGTCCACGCTGCTGAACCTGATCGCGGGCATCGACCGCCCGACCTCCGGTCGCGTGGTGGTCGACGGCACCGACCTCACCGCGCTCGACGAGGACGCGCGCACCCGGTTCCGCCGCCGCCGCATCGGGTTCGTCTTCCAGTTCTTCAACCTGATCCCCCTCCTCTCCGTCGAGGAGAACCTGCTCCTGCCCCTCGAGCTGAACGGCAAGGCCGACGCGGCGGGCGTGGCGCGGGCGCGCGGGCTCCTCGAGCGCGTCGGCCTCGGCGACCGAGGAGCGAGCCGGCCGGAGCGACTGTCCGGCGGCGAGCAGCAGCGGGTGGCCATCGCGCGGGCGCTGGTCCACGACCCCGCGCTGATCCTGGCCGACGAGCCCACCGGCACGCTGGACGCCGAGACCGCGGCGGCGGTGCTGGCGCTGCTCGACGGCCTCGCGCGGGAGGCCGGCAAGACGGTGGTCATGGTGACCCACAGCCGCGAGGTCGTCGGGGTGGCCGACCGCATCTTCGACGTGCAGCGCGGCCGGCTCGTCGAGGCGCCCGCCGCGGCCGGCGCCCCGGGCCGGACCGGAGCCCCGGCCCGGGGCGCTTGATGACGCGGCAGCTCGCCCGGATCGCCCTCCGCCATCTCGCGAGGCACCCGTGGCAGCTCGGTCTCGCGGTGCTCGGCATCGCGCTCGGCGTGGCGGTCGCGGTCTCGATCGATCTCGCCAACGAGAGCGCACGGCGGGCGTTCTCGCTGGCCACCGTGGCGGTCACCGGGCGCGCAACCCATCAGGTCGTCGGCGGCCCGTCCGGCCTGCCCGATGACTTCTACCGGGTCCTGAAGGTCGAGCTGGGCGCGCGCCTCGCCGCCCCGGTCCTGTCCGGGGACGTCGCGGCGGCCGACCGGCCCGGCCGGACCTTCACCGTCCTCGGGGTCGATCCGTTCGCGGAGGCCCCGTTCCGGCCGTACCTGGACGCCGAAGGGGTCCGGACGGTGGGGACCGCCGAGAGCGGATCGAGCCCTCCCGGCGCCGCGGCGGGCGAGCGCCGCGACCCGCCGCCGCGCGACCGCCTCTCCACGGTCGCCGAGCTCGTCACGCGCCCGGGTACGATCCTGGTGGCCCGGCGGACCGGGCGCGAATTGGGCATCGGGGTGGGCGATCGGCTCGCGGTCCGCGCCGCGGGCATCCGTCGCGAGCTGACGGTGGCGGGGCTGCTCGACCCGGGCGATGAGGCGAGCGCCCGCGCCCTCGACGGCCTGCTCGTCACCGATATCTCGACCGCCCAGGAGATCTTCGGCGCGGCGGGGCGGCTCGGCCGCATCGATCTGATCGTCGCCGACGACGAGGCCGGGCGGGCGCTGCTCGGCCGCATCGCGGGGGCCCTGCCGCCCGGGGCGGAGCTGGTCGCCGCGGGCGCGCGGGCGGGCACCACCGCTCAGATGATCCGCGCCTTTCAGTGGAACCTGACCGCGCTGTCGCTCCTCGCCCTCGTCGTCGGGATGTTCCTCATCTACCAGACGATGACCTTCTCGGTGGTGCAGCGCCGCCCGCTGATCGGCGCCCTTCGCGCCATCGGCGTGACGCGGGCCGAGATCTTCGCGCTGGTGATGACCGAGGCCGCCCTGATCGGGGTGGCGGGGACCGCGGTGGGCCTCGGCCTGGCCCTGGCCCTCGCCCGCGGGCTGCTCTCGCTGGTGACGCGCACGATCAACGATCTCTACTTCGTGCTCTCGGTGCGCGACGTGGTGCTGGACCCACTCGCCCTCGCCAAGGGCGTGCTCCTGGGCCTCGGCGCGACGCTCGCCGCCGCGCTCGCGCCCGCGCTCGAGGCGACGGGGGCGCCGCCGCGAGTGGTGATGAGCCGCGGCGCGCTCGAGAGCGGCGCGCGGCGGATGGTCCCACGCGTGACCTGGCTCGGCGGCGGGATGCTGGCCGGCGGCGCCGGGATCCTGGCCCTGCCCGGCGGCATCGCGGGAGGCTTCGCCGGCCTGTTCGTGCTGATGATCGGCTGCGCCCTCGTCGCGCCGGCCGCCGCGCTCGGCCTGTTGCGGCTCATCCACCCGGTGGCGGCGGCCGCGCTCGGCACGCTCGGGCGACTCGCCGCCCGCGGCATCGTGGCGTCGCTCTCCCGCACCGCGGTCGCCATCGCGGCCCTGATGATCGCGGTGTCGGCGGCCATCGGGGTCGGGATCATGATCGCGAGCTTCCGCGAGGCGGTGGTGAGCTGGCTCGAGGGCACCCTGCGCGCCGACGTGTACGTGTCGGCGCCGAGCCTGGTGGGCAACCGCCCGGACGCGACGCTCGATCCCGCGCTGGTGGCGCGCCTCGCCGCCACCCCGGGGGTGGCGCGCGCGGGCACGTCGCGCAGCGTCCTCGTCCCGGGCCCCGGCGGCCCGGTGCAGGTGGTCGCGCTCGACGTCGATCCCGCCCGGCCCCCGCGCTGGCGGTTTCGCGAGGGGAGCTCGGACGCGGTCTGGGGCGTGCGCGGCGCGGGCGCCATCGGGGATGTCATCGTGTCCGAGCCCTACGCCAACCGGCGCGCGGCGCGGGTAGGCGAGGCGGTCCGGCTGCACACCGACCGGGGCGGCCGCGACTTCCGGGTGGCCGGCGTGTTCTACGACTACGGCTCGAGCGCGGGAGTGGTGGTGATGAGCCGGCGGACCTACGACCGCTTCTGGGACGATCGCCGGGTCTCGGGCGTCGCGATCGAGGCCGCGCCCGGGGCCGACCTCGGCGCGCTGATGGCCGCGCTCCGGGAGCGCGCCGCCGGCGACCAGGTGGTCGTGGTCCGCTCGAACCGCGCGCTGCGCGAGGCCTCGCTCGAGATCTTCGACCGCACCTTCGCCATCACCTCCGTGCTGCGCACGCTCACCGTCGCGGTCGCCTTCATCGGCATGCTCGCCGCGCTCATGGCGCTCCAGCTCGAGCGCGCCCGCGAGATCGCGGTGCTCCGGACCCTCGGCCTGACCCCGCGCCAGGTGTGGGGGCTGGTCACCGCCGAGACCGGGCTGATGGGCCTGCTGGCCGGCGTGCTCGCGGTGCCCGGCGGGCTCATGCTGGCGGGAATTCTGGTGTTCGTCATCAACCGCCGCTCGTTCGGCTGGACCATGCCCATCGATCCGTCGCCCGCGATCCTCCTCCAGGGCGTGGCGCTGTCGGCGCTGGCCGCGGTGCTGGCCGGGCTCTATCCCGCGTGGCGGATGGCGCGCGCGCTGCCCGCCGACGCGCTCCGCGATGAGTAGGAGCCGGCGCGCGGCCGCCCGGCTGGTGGTGACTCTCGTTGCGGTGGGGGCGGCGGCCGCCTACGCCCTCTGGCCCGGCGATGACGGCGCGGGGCGGGGCGGGGTCCAGGCGAGCCTGGCGGTGAGCGCAGCGCTCGGCTCGGGCGACCTGAGCGGCTTCGCGCGCGCGACCGCGCCGCGCCGATTCTCGTTTCCCGCCGACTCGGGGCCCCACCCGGAGTTCCGCACCGAGTGGTGGTACTACACCGGGAATCTCGAGACCGCGGCCGGGCGCCACTTCGGGTTCCAGCTCACGTTCTTCCGGACCGCCCTGGCGCCGCCTGCGGCGCGTGCCACCGACCGCTCCGTCCCATCCCCGTCTGCCTGGTCGGCCCGCCAGCTCTACCTCGCGCACTTCGCGCTCACCGACACCGCGGGTCGGCGCTTTCACGCGTGGAGCCGGCTCGACCGGGAAGCGCTCGGGCTGGCCGGGGCGCAGGCGAGCCCGTTCCGCGTCTGGCTCGAGGGCTGGTCGGCGGAGAGCGACGCGCCCGGCGGCCTGCCGGTCCAGCTCCGCGCCGCCGAGGGAGACGTCGCCATCGACCTGGTTCTCGCGAGCCAGAAGCCGGTGGCGCTCCAGGGCGACCGCGGGCTCAGCCAGAAGGGTCCCGAGCCGGGGAACGCGTCCTACTACTACTCGCTGTCCCGGATGACGGCCCGGGGCACCGTGAGGGCGGGTGGTGAGGCGCTCGCGGTTTCCGGGCTCGCGTGGATGGACCGCGAGTGGAGCACCAGCGCGCTCGGCCCGGACCTGGTCGGCTGGGACTGGGTCGCGCTCCAGCTCGACGACGGGCGCGACGTCATGCTCTACCGCCTCCGCCGGCGCGACGGCACCGCCGACGCCCACAGCGCCGGCACGCTGATCGCCACCGACGGCGCCACGCGGCCGCTCGCCGCCTCTGACCTGACGCTCGAGGCGCTCGACCACTGGACCAGCCCGCGGAGCCGCGTGCGCTACCCGAGCCGCTGGCGCCTCGTCATCCCGGACGCCGGGCTCGACCTCGAGATCACCCCGCGGCTGGCGGACCAGGAGCTGATCGTGGGCACTCGCTACTGGGAGGGCGCGGTCGGCGTCGTGGGCGCCGCGCACGGCCGCCCGATCGCGGGCCGCGGCTACGTGGAGCTGGTCGGCTACGGGGAGAGATGAGCCGCGAAGTCGCGGGTTGTTTCGTACGCGTCGACCGCGGTGGGTAGCATGACGTGGAAGCGCGCCCCGCGCGGAGAGTTGTCGGCGGCCCACAGGTGGCCGTGGTGCGATTCGACGATGGAGTGGCTGATGGACAGTCCCATCCCGGTCCCCTGGGCCTTGGTCGTGAAGAAGGCGTAGAAGATCTGGTCCGCCTGCTGCGGGGGCAGCCCCACGCCGGTATCGCTGACGCACACCGTGAGCTGCCCGCGGTCCGCCGGCTGTGACTTGATGACGAGCTCGCGCGCTCCCTCCACGTCCCTCATCGCATCGATGCCGTTGACCATGAGGTTCATCATGACCTGCTGCAGCTGCACCCGATCCCCCATGACGCGGGGAAGATGCGCGGCCAGCTCGGTCCGGACCGAGATGGAGTGACGCGCGGTCTCGCTGCGCAGGAGCGCGATCATCTCGCAGATGACCTCGTTGAGATCGACCGGCGCCCGCTGCGGCGCGCTCTTCTTGAAGAGCAGGCGGGTCCGGTCGATGATGTCCGCCGCCCGCGTCCCATCCTCCACGATGCTCATCGCGGCCGCGCGGGCTTCCGCGAGATTCGGGGTCTCCCCCTCCAGCCAATGCAGGCAGGCATAAGCGTTGCTGACCACGGCGGTGATCGGTTGATTCACCTCGTGGGCCAGGGACGCGGTCAGCGCCCCCATGGTGGTCACCCGATTGACGTGGGCGAGATCGGCCCGCGCCTGACGCAGCGCTTCCTCCGCGCACCACTGCTCGAACAGGGAGGCGCTCAGCGCGAAGGCCAGCAACACGAACGTGGTACCGGCCACCACCAGGGCCAGCGCGGTCTGATCGAGACCCGCGGAGGTCCGCGGGTCCGGGACCGGGCCGTGAACGGTGAAGATGGCCGCGCGCATCGCGGTGTAGTGCATCCCGGAGATGGCCAGGCCCATGACGACGGCGGCGACGAGCCGTTGCCCGAGATCCGGGGTTCGGAACGCCAGCCACAGGGCCGCGGTCGACGCGCCGATCGCGATGACCACGGAGAGCGCGACGAACGGACGCTCGTAGCTGAGGGTGGCGTGCCCCCGCATGCCCGCCATGCCGGTGTAGTGCATGGCGACGATGCCGGCGCCCATGAAGATGCCGCTGAGAGCGACGCGAAGCGGCGAGACGGCCGGACGGCTGATGACATAGAACCCGGCGCTGGTCACGAAGATCGCCACCACGAGCGAGAGGGTGGTCAGGCCGACATCGTAGGAGAGGGTTACCGGCATGATGAATGCGAGCATCGCGACGAAGTGCATCGACCATATGCCGCCTCCCATCGTGATCGCGGCCCCCACCAGCCACAGGCGACGCGCGAGGCCCCGGGCGGCTGCCGCGCGCGCGGCGAGATCGAGGGCGGTATAGGACGCGAAGGACGCGACGAGGATGGAAAGGGCGACGAGGTACGGATCGTGTGTTCCGGTAACGAGCATCGGGTTGCCCCAATCGTCGGACCAGAGACCGGAGGGCGCCGCGGTCGCCGACTCGACCGCAAGTCTACACCGGAAGGCCAGACCGCGCCCGCGAGCCTACCTCGGCTCCTTGGCCATGCACTTGCCGATTCTTGCGGAAAGCCGGGCCGTCGGGGCCCGCGGTGGCGCGGGCGGGATCACAAGCGCGTATCGATCAACCACCTCACAGGAAGGGGACAGACGCATGAGTTCAGCAACCGTACTTCGGATGGGGGCGCTGGCCGGACTTCTGATGCTCTCGACAGTCGCCTGTTCCAGCACGACCCGGCTGAGCAGCACCAACATGTGCAAGGCCGCCGGCGGGACGTACTCGCAGGGGACGTGCCAGCCGGGTGGCAACCCTCTCAGTGCCCAGAAGATGTGCGAGGCGCACGGGGGAACGTACTTCTCGGGCGGGGACTACTGCGAAGTGGGTGGGAGCGGCTGGAAGTACTGAGGCGGTGAGGTAGCCGGCCGACCGGCGCGTCGATAGCGCCCTGCGTCAGAGTGGCGTGACGTGCCGCTCTGGCGCAGGTGTGCGGGCGGGAGCTCCACCTCGGCCCCCACCACTCGCTGATCCGCGAGCAAGGTCGATGAAGACCACGGCGGTGTCGGTGCGTTCGAATGCTCAGCGGGACAGGAGCGCCCGGAGTCGCGAGCGCCGGGCGACGATGCTGACCGCCAGCGGATCCCGGGGACTCGGAGGGCGGTAGGCGCGCTCGA
>DATGBR010000208.1:0-8081 GCA_035312605.1 Candidatus Methylomirabilota bacterium | reverse complement strand
GCAGACTTATCGTTAGCGGTGCGGTTGGCGCCGATAGTGCTCGGCCAAGGCGTCGCGGCCGAAGTCGGCGGCGAGGTCACGCCAGACCGAATGGATGTGGTTGGCGTCGTTCTGGGTGTTGTCGTACTCGATCAGCAGCGTGGGGCCGTGAAGGCGGTAGTAGTGCGGCTTGCCCGGCTCGAGCGGACCCGCCCACGCGAAGCGGATCAGCTCGGGCCCCGCCTGGCGCATGCGCGCGAGCTCCTGCTCGGCGAGCTCGCCGCGCATGTTGCGCGCGTACTCCTCGATCAGGCGCAGCGCCTGGGTCCGCTGGTCCCCGGTCATGTCGGAGAGGGCGAGGCCGGTGGGCGTCGCGAGGCTGTCCGCGCGGCCGGGGCCGCTGACGATGTCGCCGAGCGACTGGGCCGCGATGACGCCGCGGGCGCGCTGCGGGTCGGTGAGGCTCCGCGCGAGCGCGCGACCCAGGTCCTGCTCGGCGGCGAGGACGCGCTGGCCCTTCTGGGGACCCGAGGGAACCTCGGCCGGATTGGCGCCGAAGAAGGCGGGCGTCATCGCGACCGGCCGGCCCGGCACGAGCGTGAAGTTGAGCGAGAGGTGATGGCCCTCGACCCGCCAGCCCCACGCGGTCGACGGGCCCGGATTGCCGAAGACGGTGAACGCGTAGTTGTCCGGATCTCGCATGAGGCCGAAGGTCTCGAGGCGGCGCAGCACCTCCTCGAGGCGGATGATCCCGACCGCCTTGCCGTAGCCCACCGCGCTCAAGCTCGCCTTCATGAGCTCGTGGGCCGCGGCGCGCCCCGTCGCCGGCATGTCCTTGAAGGGCACGCCCGCGCGCCGGCGGGGGATGTAGTGCCAGTCGAGCCGCTCCTTGTCCTCGAGCGCGAACACCGCGTGCCGCCGCGTCTCCGCGGGCAGCGCGCCGAGGAGCGCGAGCGCGGCGCCGGCCATCGCCGCCCGTGACGCGTCGCCGACATCAGCGAAGGACGGCACGGGGGCGAGGGACGGCGCGGGCGGCGGATTCTGGCCGTGGGCGTGCCGCGTCAGCGCTCCCGCCGCCGCGCTCGCCGCCAGCCCGTGGAGCAGGCGGCGGCGCGTGAGCCCCGCCATCTACGAGTACTTGACGGTGCAGCCGTACGCGCGCGTGATCGGCGTCTTCACCGGCTGGCCCGCGCTCACCGAGTCGAGGGCCGCGCGGACGTAGTTGCTGGCGCCCGGTACGTCGGCCCGCCGGGTGGTGGGCCGGTCGTCGATGGCGCCCGCGTAGATGAGGGTGCCCGCCTTGTCCACCACGTACATGTGCGGGGTGTTGGTGGCGCCGTACATGCGCCCGACCACGCCCGGCTCGTCGAGCAGCACCGCGGTCGGCGCCGCCTTGCGGCTCGTGGTCAGCTCGTCGGCCTGCGCGGCGGTCACGTAGCCCTGCTCGCCCTTGGCCGAGGAGATCAGGGTGAGCCAGACCACGCCCTGCGCGGTGGTCTCGCGCTGCAGCGCCTGCATGTTGCCGGTCTCGTAATGCTTCCGCACGTAGGGGCACTCGTGGTTGGTCCACTCGAGCACCACGATCTTGCCCTTGTAGGACGCGAGGCTCACCGGGGAGCCGTTCGTGGCGGTGGCGGTGAAGGCGGGGGCGGGCTCGCCGACCTTCGCCTGCACCGCGGCGGACGCGGCGCGCGGGCCGAGGGTGGTGGCGACACCGCCGACCAGGATGGCGGCGCCGGTGCGGGCGAGGAAGCGGCGGCGGCTCAGTGACTCGGGCATCGGGTGGTCTCCTTTCGCTGACGTCGGGCTCAGAGCTTCCGGACGGCCTCGATGATGGTTCCTTCGCTCAGGATCTGCGGCAGCACGCGCGGCGGCGAGCCGCCGCCGCGGTAGAGCACGTAGAGCGGCACGCCGCTCCGCCCGAAGGACTCGAGCAGGGCCGCGATCTCGGGGCTCTTGCTGGTCCAGTCGGCCTTGAGGTAGACGACGCCGCGCCGGGCGAAGGCGTCGGTCACCGCGGGCGAGTGCAGCGCGACCCGCTCGTTCACGAGGCAGGTGATGCACCAGGCCGCGGTGAAGTTGACGAAGACCGGCGTGCCCTGCGCGCGCAGCGCGGCCAGGCGCTCCGCCGAGAAGGGCTCCCAGGCCGCGCCGGCCGGCGCGGCTGCGGCGGGGGAAGGCGACGGGCTCGTCGGCACGAGCGGGCCGAGGCCGAGCGCGCCCGCCACGCAGCCGAGCGCGAGCACGGTGGCCGCCCGGCGCCAGCGCACGGAGGTGCCCGCGCGGGTGGCCCGGTGGAGCCACGCCGCGAAGCCGATCAGGAGCAACCCGATCAGGACCAGCGCCACCCCGTCCGGCCCGGCCTGGCGGCTCACCACCCACACGAGCCAGGCAACGGAGGCGTAGAGCGGGAAGGCGAGCGCCTGCTTGAGGCGCTCCATCCAGGGGCCCGGGCGGGGTAGCAGGCGCCGCCACGCGGGGACGAGGGAGAGCGCCAGGAATGGCAGGGCCAGGCCGAGCCCGAGGGCCTCGAAGACCAGCAGCGCGGTGGACGCCGGCTGGGTGAGCGCGTAGCCCATCGCCACGCCCATGAAGGGGGCGGTGCAGGGCGTCGCGGTCACCGCGGCCAGCGCGCCGGTGAAGAGGGAGCCCCGGTAGCCCGGGCGCGCCGCCAGCCCGTGGCCGACGCCGGTCAGCCTGGCGCCGAGCACCAGGACGCCCGAGAGGCTCAGGCCGAGCGCGAACAGGAGATAGGCCAGCGCGCCGACGACCACCGGGGACTGGAGCTGGAAGCCCCAGCCGACCTCGGCCCCGCCCGCGCGGAGCGCGGTCAGGGTGCCGGCCAGCGCGGCGAACGAGGCCAGCACGCCGGCCGTGTAGGCGAGCCCGTGGCGCCGCAGGGTGGCCGAGGAGGTCTGGGCGTGCGACACCAGGGCAATCGCCTTGACGGACAGCACGGGTAGAACGCATGGCATGAGATTCAGGATGAGCCCGCCGGCGAGTGCCAGGCCGATCGCGACCGCGAGAGAGAGGCCCCTGCCCGCGGCGGAGGATCCGCGGTCGGCGCTCGCCCGGATCGCGAAGGCCTGGCTCACCAGGCCCTGGTCCAGCCGCTCGCGCATCACCAGGACACCGTCGAGGTCCGTCGCGGGCCCGTCCGGCAGCGCACCTCGGGCGATGCGCAGTGTGATGCCGCCCCCGTCGATGGTGACGGCCTGGGCCGCCGCGTGATCGATGACGCCCCAGCGGGCCGGGAAGAACCACACGTCCGAGATGCGGTCTGCGGCCAGGCGAGGGGCCGCGACCGATACCGTCACGGTCTCGGCCGTCGCGCTGAGGGTCGCGGGCCACGGGCTCGGGGCCGGGACCGCGCGGCGGGCCCGCTCGATGGCCGGCGCGGTCACCGCCGGGGCCGGACGACCCGCGATGACCGGTAGCGTCAGCGCGACCTCGGCCTCCTCGGGGATGCAGATCTTCTCGCATACGAGCCAGGAGGCCCGCCCGCGGAGCGTGACCCGGCTGCCGGGCTGGGCGTCGGCCGGTACGGTGACGCGGGTGAGGAGGACGACCTCCTTGGTGTAGCCGTAGCTCACCACCGGTCCCACCGGCAGCCGCTCGGGCCGCGGCCACACGATCGGCTCCGCGGCGAAGTCCCTGGGGAGGGCCCACTCGATGGTCGGCGCCTCGCCGGAGTCGCCCGGGTTGAGCCAGTAGGTGTGCCAGCCCGGGGCGATGCGCTGCCGGAGTCCCACCCAGAGCGGAGATCCGGGCTCGATGGAGGCGCCCTCGCTGATCAGCGCCACCGAGACCCTGGGAGGTCCGGCCGCGCGGGGCGGGGCGGCGAGCGCGGGTCCCGCCAGGAACCCGACCAGGAGCGCGGCGGCGAGCAGGCGAATCGCCATCGCGGGGAAGCCGGCTACGACTGCGGCTTCACCTTCTCGAAGAGCGCGCGGTACTTGCCGTACCCTTCCTCTTCGAGCTTGGCGACGGGGATGAAGCGGAGCGCTGCCGAGTTGATGCAGTAGCGCATCCCGGTCGGGCGGGGGCCGTCGGGGAAGAGGTGGCCCAGGTGCGAGTCGCCTTCCGTTGACCGCACCTCGACCCGGCGCATGCCGTAGGAGGTGTCCGAGTGCTCGATCACGTTGGCCGGCTCGATCGGCTGCACGAAGCTCGGCCAGCCGGTGCCGGAGTCGAACTTGTCGGTCGAGGAGAAGAGCGGCTCGCCCGAGACCACGTCCACGTAGATGCCGTGCTCGTGGTGGTCCCAGAACTCGTTCCGGAACGGCGGCTCGGTGGCGCTGCACTGGGTGACGTTGTACTGTTCCGGCGTCAGACGCTTCTGGAGGTCCGGATCGGCGGCGCGCTTGTCGGTGGCCATGGCACCAGTGAGTATACCCTTGCGAGGCAAGTCATGAGCGACGAGATCAACATCCAGTTCACCCGCTTCTCCGCCTTCTACTCCCCGCTGATCGCCACGATCGCGGGCGGCTTCCTCCGGGACGAGGGGCTCACGCCCCGCCACTCGATCGCGCCCCTCGGCAAGTCGGCCATCGAGGGGGTGGCGGCCGGCACCGTGCACGTGTGCCAGTCCGCGCCGTCGCAGGGCTTCGGCCCGCTCGAGAAGGGCCAGACGCCGCCCGCCGTCCACTTCGCCCAGATCAACGAGATGGACGGCTTCTTTCTCACCGGCCGGGCGCCCGACCCCGGGTTCGCCTGGGACAAGCTCGAGGGCAAGCGGGTCCTCGTCGACCACGGCGGCCAGCCGCTCGCCATGTTCAAGTACGCCTGCCACAAGCGCGGGCTCGACTTCGCGGCGATCCAGGCGGTGAACGTGCCGAGCGACCAGATGGACGCGGCGTTCCGGCGCGGCGAGGGCGACTACATCCACCAGCAGGGCCCCGCCCCCCAGCAGCTCGAGCACGCTCGGGTCGGCCACGTGGTGGCCTCGGTGGGGCAGGCGATCGGCCCGCTCGCGTTCTCGAGCCTGGCCGCCACGCGCGCGTGGCTCCAGACCGACATGGCCCGCCGGTTCATGCGCGCCTATCGCAAGGCACGCGCGTGGCTGCTGGCCACCCCCGCCGCCGAGGTCGCGAAGGCGGAGGCCGCGTTCTTCCCGGAGATCCACCCCGCCGTGCTGACGTCGACGATCGGCTACTACCAGAAGCTCGGGTGCTGGTCCCCGCACGTGGAGATCACGCGGCCGGCCTTCGAGGTGGCGCTCGACGTCTTCGAGTACTCGAAGCTGATCACCAAGCGCCACCGCTACGAGGACATCGTAGCCGCCCCGCCCGAGCGTTAGCTCCCGGCGCGGGCACCGCACGCGCAACCGGCGGGATGTTCAGAAGGGGGCGGAGCCGCCCTCCGAATTACCTGCTGGTCGGGAGCTGGTCGAAGGGCAGGTCGCGGTCCACGCGCACGTCCTGGGGCAGGCCGAGCACGCGCTCCGCGATGATGTTGCGCAGGATCTCGTCGGTGCCGGCCGCGATGCGCCCGCCCGGCGAGGTCAGCAGCGACTCCTGGAAGGCGGCGCGCAGCGGGGCCACGTCCTTGTCCATCACCACCCCGCCCATGTCGAGCAGATCCATCGCGAACGAGGCGATCTCCTGGGCCTTCGGCGCGTTGACCAGCTTGCCGATGGAGTTCTCCGGTCCCGGAGTCTCCCCGCGCGAGAGCGCGGTCATGGTGCGGAAACGGGTGAGCCGCACGCCCTGGGTCTTCACGTAGAGGTCGGCCAGCCGCTCGCGCACCGCCGCGTTGGCGATGGCGGGGCCGTCCTCGAGCGTGGTGGCGCGCGCGAGGCCGAAGATCTCCTCGAAGTCGGGCCCGCGCAGGTCGCCGGAGGTGAGCCGCTCGTTCATCAGCGTGGTGATGGCCACCCCCCAGCCCGCCCCCACCGTGCCGAGGCGCTGGCCGTCCGGGATGCGCACGTCCGTGAAGTACACCTCGTTGAAGTGGGAGGCGCCCGAGATCTGCTTGATGCGGCGGGTCTCGATCCCGGCCGACTTCATGTCGAGGAAGAAGAAGGTGAGGCCCTTGTGCTTGGCCGCCTTGGGATCGCTGCGCGCGACCAGGATTGCCCGGTCCGCCCAGTGGGCGCCGGATGTCCAGATCTTCTGCCCGTTGATCACCCAGTCGTCGCCGTCGCGCTGGGCCCGCGTGCGCAGGCCGGCCAGGTCGGAGCCGGCGCCCGGCTCGGAGAAGAGCTGGCACCACACCTCGTCGCCGCGGAGGGCGGCGGGCGCGTAGCGCTGCTTCTGGCTCTCGGTGCCGTAGGCGAACAGCGTGGGCATGCACATGCCGAGGCCGATCTCGAAGTAGCCGCGCGGGACCAGGAACTTCGATTCCTCCTGGGAGTAGATCACCTGGTAGATCGGCGGCAGCGCCCGCCCGCCCCACTCGGCGGGCCAGTGGAGCGCGGCGAAGCCGGCCTCCGCCTTCTTGGACTGGAAGGCCTTGGCGCGCTCGAGCCCGTCCCACCCCTCGCGGCCCGGGT
This sequence comes from Candidatus Methylomirabilota bacterium, assembly GCA_035312605.1. GTDB lineage: Bacteria > Methylomirabilota > Methylomirabilia > Rokubacteriales > CSP1-6 > CAMLFJ01. The sequence continues at coordinate 1,609 of DATGBR010000208.1, read as the reverse complement.
ACCGGCTCTGCCAGGTCTCGAAAGCGCCGCGCTTGGGCTCGGCGTGGGCGGCGAGCCACTGGCGCGCCTCGCTACGGAACGCCGCTTCTTCTCGCGTGTCGTCGAAATCCACGGTGCGCTCCTAGGCGGCGCCCGCCTCGAGGCGGGAGACCAGCAGATCCTTCCAGCGACGGGCGCTGCCCAGCATGAGGCCGGTGAGCTTGGCGCGCCGGTAGTGGAGATGGCAGTCGAACTCCCAGGTGAAGCCCATGCCGCCGTGGATCTGGATGTTCTCCTTGGCCGCCTGGTAGTAGGCCTCGCTCGCGGCGACGCGCGCCGCCGCGGCGGCCACCGGCAGCTCGGGGGCGTCCTTGGTGAGGGCCCACGCGCCGTAGTAGGCATTCGACCGCGCGAGCTCCACCCCCACGTACATGTCGGCGAGCTTGTGCTTGATCGCCTGGAACGAGGCGATCTGCCGCCCGAAGGCGAAGCGGCCGAGGGCGTACTCGCGGGCCATCTCGAGCGCGGCCTGCGCGCCGCCGAGCTGCTCGAAGGCCACCAGGACCGCCGCGCGGTCGAGCAGCCGCTCGGTGAGCGGCCAGCCCTGGCCGGCCGTGCCGAGGGGCTCGCCGGGCGCGCGGTCGAGCGCGATGCGGGCGTGCGAGCGGGTCGGGTCCACGGTGGCGACCACGGCGCGCGTGACGCCCGGCCCCTTCAGGTCGACGAGGAAGAGGCTCGCGCGGCCCGCGCCCTCGGTGGCGAGGACGATAGCGAAGTCCGCCACGTCGCCGTCGGCCACCGGCACCTTGGCGCCGGTCAGCCGCGAGCTCTCGGCGCGCGTCGAGAGATTGGCGGGCGTGGCCACCTGCGGTCCTTCGGCCAGCGCGAGGCAGCCGATGGCCTCTCCCTGGGCGATGCGCGGGAGCCAGCGCTTCTTCTGCGCGTCGCTGCCCGCGAGCATGAGCGCCTCGGCGGCCAGGTAGATCGTCGAGGCGAACGGGGTGGGGGCGAGGCTCCGCCCCAGCTCCTCGGCGATGACGCACAGCTCGAGGTGGCCGAAGCCGGCGCCGCCGTGGGGCTCGGGGATCGCGGTGCCCATCCAGCCCATCTCGCCCATCCCGCGCCAGAGCTCCGCGTCGTAGGGCGCGGCGCCCTCGAGGATGCGGCGGACGCGGGTGGAGGAGGCGTGCTCGGAGAGGAACTTCCGCGCCTGGTCGCGCAGGGCCTTCTGGTCGGCCGAGAAGTCGAAGTTCACGGCGGGGGGATCATACGGCATCCGTGCGCGGGGCGCCAGCCGGGGCGCGCTTCTTCGGGCTTGCGCGCGGCGCCCGCGACCGGGAGACTACGCGCCACGGCTCGAGACCCCTCACCCTGCCCTCTCCCCCGGGGGGAGAGGGATACGGAGGCGACCATGCAGGCGACCGCGGCGGTGCTCTACGAGACGAAGAAGCCGGTGGTGGTGGAGGAGGTGGAGGTGCTGGAGCCCGGGTCGCACGAGGTGGCCGTGCGCTGGGCCGCCAACGGAGTGTGCCACAGCGACCTGCACGTGGTCACCGGCGACTACCCGCATCCGCTTCCGGTGATCCTCGGGCACGAGGCGGCCGGGGTGGTGGAGAAGATCGGGCCCGGG
>DATGBR010000207.1:0-17512 GCA_035312605.1 Candidatus Methylomirabilota bacterium | reverse complement strand
CATCAACATCCTGCAGGCGACCCGTCTGGCCATGGCCCAGGCGCTGGGCGCGCTGGCCCTGGAGCCGGAGCTGGTGCTGACCGACTTCGTGGAGGTCCCGGGCCTGCGCTGCCCGCAGCGGAACCTGGTCGAGGGCGACCGGCGCTCGGCCTCGGTGGCGGCGGCCTCGATCGTGGCGAAGGTGACGCGCGACCGGATCATGGAAGAGGCGGATCGGGAGTTCCCGCTCTACGGGTTCGTCCGCCACAAGGGCTACGCGACCCCGGAGCACCGGGACGCGCTCGAGCGCCACGGCCCCTGCCCCCTGCACCGCCGCACCTTCGCGGGGATCTGGAGCCAGCTGACCCTGTTCTCCCGTACCGAGCTGCAGTGGATCGACGCCGATGCGTAAGGAGTAGTGCACGTGCCCACCGACACTCGAAAGGTCACCGGAGAGAGAGGGGAAGAGGAGGCCGCCCGCTTCCTGGCCCGCAGCGGCTTCGCGATCCTGGACCGCAACGTCCGTACCCGCGCGGGGGAGATCGACCTCGTGGCGAAGGAGGGCAAGACCCTCGTCTTCGTCGAGGTGAAGACGCGCCGGGACATGGAGGGCGACCCGCCCCAGGCCGCGGTCAACACCCGCAAGCAGAACCGGCTCGGCAAGCTCGCCCACGGCTATCTCAAGCTCAAGCGGCTGCGGCAGGTCTCCTGCCGCTTCGACGTCGTCTCGGTGATCTTCAACGACGAGGGCGCGGTCAAGGCGATCCGGCACATCCCGAACGCGTTCTCCGTATCCGCCTGGTAGTGCGAGGCGCAGCCAAAGGCGAGCCGAGCGCATACCAAAAATGCCTAAGGAAGTAGAGGAGCGCCCGCCGCACCGCGACGAGCTGTTCCGCACCACCCTGCCGCTCGATCCCGGCCGCACCGCGCTCCTCGTCGTCGACATGCAGCGCGGCTTCGTGGAAGAGGGCCAGGCCATGGAGGTCCCGCCGGCCCGCGAGGCGCTGCCCCGCATCCAGGAGCTGGTCGGCATCTTCCGCGAGAAGGGCCTGCCGGTGGTCTTCACCGAGTTCACGTACTCGCCCGCCGCGCCGCTCCTGGTCGGCCAGCTGCACCCGGAGCACCGGCGGGCCGCGCCGGGCGCCGCGACCGGCTTCGGCCGCCCCTCGTCCTCCTGCCTCGAGGGCGACCCGAGCGCGAGCGTCGTCGCGGAGTTGGCGCCGCGGGCCGACGAGCTGGTGGTGCGCAAGCACTACTACGACGGCTTCAACGGGACCGTGCTGGATGGGGCGCTCCGGGCTCGCGGGGTCACCACCCTGGTGGTCACCGGGACCATGACCGACGTCTGCGTGCTCGCCACCGTGATCGGCGCCTTCAACCGGGAGTACCGCGTTCTGGTGGTGGACAACGGGGTGTCCACGCTCTGGCCCGAGATCCAGCGCGCCACGCTCGACATCATCCGCCGCGCCTACGCCCGCGTCCTCTCGGCCAAGGAGCTGGCCGACGAGCTGGCGCGCTGGTGAGGAACGATATGCTAAGGTCGACCAATGAGCCACGGACTGCGCTTCCACGGCTGCATGCCGGCCAACATCCTGCCGTTCACCGCGGACCTCGCCATCGACGAGCCCGCCTACCGCAAGCATCTCCGCTGGCTCGTGGATGCCCCCGGCGTCACCGGCCTGGTGGCCAACGGCCACGCGGCCGAGGTGGCCTCGCTCACCCGCGAGGAGCGCCGGCGCACGCTCGCGATGGCCCTCGACGAGGTCGCGGGCAAGGTCCCGGTGGTCACCGGCATCTACTCGGACGGCACGCTCGAGGCGGTGGAGCTGGCGCGCGACGCGCGGGCCGCGGGCGCGACCGGGCTGCTGGTCTTCCCGCCCACGCTCTTCATGTGGGGCGCGCAGATCAAGCCGGACATGGTGCTCCGTCACTTCCAGACGCTCGCCGACGCGGTCGACCTGCCGCTCGTGGTCTTCGAGTACCCGGTCGCCTCCGGCATCGGCTACAGCCCGGAGACGCTGGCCGAGCTCTGCAAGATCCCGACGGTCGCGGCGGTCAAGGACTGGTCCAACGAGATCGTCTCCTACGAGAAGAACCTGCGGGCGGTGCGCGCGACGGGGCGCCCGGTCGCGGTCATGTCCTCGTTCACCATGTCGCTGATGGCGAGCTTCCTGCTCGGCGCCGACGGGTGCATCTCCGGGATGGGCAGCGTGACCGCGGACGTGCAGGCGGCCCTGTTCGCCGCGGTGCAGGCGGGCCGCCTCGACGAGGCGCGCCGGCTCAACGATCGCATGGCGCCGCTCGTCAACGTGTTCTACGCCCCGCCGTTCGTGGACATGCACAACCGGATGAAGGAGGCCCTCGCCATCCTCGGCCGGATCCCGGCCGCGCACGTGCGGCCGCCCCTCACCGCGATCTCCGACGACGAGCGCCACCGCATCCGGCTCGCGCTGCGGGCCTCCGGCCTGTCCCCCTAGCCGCGCTCGCGGTGCGGTCTCGCAACTCGACCGTGTAAGTGCACCCTTGCACGGTGGAGGGCTTTACGGTATAAAACCCGCCAATCTCTCCGTCCCAGCGAGGTCGAATGGCAGGTCCGGCCGGTCGTAGCCCCGACGAAGAAGCCCTGCTCCAGAAGGCGATGCGGGTCCTCCCGGGAGGTGTCCTGGGCGGATACTATGCGCCGCAGGAGCTCGCGTTCGTGGTCCGCGAGGCGCACGGGCCCCGCCTCTACGACTTCTCGGGCCGCGAGTACATTGACTACATCCTGGGCAGCGGCCCGCTGGTGCTGGGCCACGCCCACCCCGCGGTGGTGGCCGCGGTGGAGGCGCAGCTCCGCAAGGGCACCACCTACTTCCAGCTCAGCGAGCCCACCCTGTCCCTCGCGGAGGAGATCTGCCGCGCGGTGCCGTGCGCGGAGCAGGTCCGCTTCTGCGGCAGCGGCAGCGAGGCGACCTTCTTCGCGCTGCGGGTCGCGCGCGCCCATCGGCGGCGGGACAAGATCCTCAAGTTCGAGGGCGGCTTCCACGGGGTGCACGACTACTCCTTGATGAGCGTCGGCCCGCGCGAGCCGAAGGCGTTCCCGGCGCCGACTCCGGACTCGGCCGGCATCCCGCACGTGATCCAGGGCGAGGTCCTGATCGCCCCGTTCAACGACCTGGCCGAGGCCGAGGCCATGATCGAGGCGCACCATCACGATCTCGCCGCGGTGATCATGGAGCCGTTCCAGCGGCTGATCGTGCCGCAGCCGGGCTTTCTCCAGGGCGTGCGGGCGATCACCGCGCGGCACGACATCCCGCTGGTCTTCGACGAGATCGTCACCGGCTTCCGCTTCGCCTACGGCGGCGCCCAGCAGTACTACGGGGTGGTGCCGGACCTGGCCGCCTTCGGCAAGATCGTCGGCGGGGGCTTCCCGCTCGCCGCGGTGGCGGGCCGGCGCGACTTCATGCGGCACTTCTCCCACGACCTCGACGGCACCGGAGAGTTCGTGCAGCAGGCGGGCACGCTCAACGGCAACCCGATCGCGGCCGCGGCCGGCCTCGCCACCCTGGCCGAGCTGCGCCGACCCGGCAGCTACGAGCGCCTCTTCGCGACCGGGGCGCGCCTCAAGCAGGGGCTCGAGGCGGCGGCCCGCCGGGCGGGGCTGCCGGCCCAGGTGGCGGGCGAGGCGCCGGTGTTCGAGATCTACTTCACCGACCGGCCCATCACCGACTACCGCGCCACCCTCACCGCGGACCGCGACCGGCACGCCGCCTTCACCCGCGAGATGCTCGTGCGGGGCGTGGTGAAGGCGGCGCAGAAGTTCTACGTCTCGCTCGTCCACGCCGACACCGAGGTCGCCCGCACGCTGCAGGTCTTCGAGGAATCGCTGGCCGCGGTGGCGGGAACTTCCCACTGAGCGGCTCGATTACAGAACAACAGGAGGCTCTCCCCATGGCCAATCACGGCATCGAGCACGTCGAGGAGTTCTGGTATCGCGGCAAGATCACCCGGCGGCGGTGGCTCGGCCTGAGCGCGGCCGCGGCGGGCGCGCTCGGCTCCGGCCTGCTCGTCCCCGCCCCGTGGCGGGACGCGTTCGGCCAGGCCAAGCCCTACAAGATCGGCACGCTCCAGCCCCTGTCGGGTACCGCGGCGGCCGGGGGCAAGACCGCCCTCGTCGGCGTGCAGATGGCGGTGGACCGCATCAACAAGTCGGGCGGGGTCAATGGCCGCCCCATCGAGCTGATCGTCGCCGACTACGAGTCCAAGCCCGACGTGGGGCGGCGCAAGGCGGAGAAGCTGGTGCTCGAGGACAAGATCGACGCGCACGCGGGCGGCTACCTCTCCAACGTGTGCCTCGCGTGCATGCCGGTGTACGAGGAGCACAAGCTGGTCAACATGATCACAGTGTGCCTCGACACCACGATCACCACCTCCAGGTGCAGCCGCTATACGTTCAGGCCCTTCGACTTCGCCCCTTCCCAGGCGGTGGCCATCGCCCCGCACATGGTCAACAAGATCGGGAAGAAGTGGCACATCGCGTTCGCGGACTATGCCTGGGGCCAATCAACGCGTGATGCCTACGTCGAGCAGATCAAGAAGAACGGCGGCGAGGTGACGGGCACCACCGGGGTCCCGCTCACCACCTCGGACATGACCGCGTTCCTCAGCAAGATCAGCGGGAGCTTCGACGGCCTCTTCGGCATCTTCTTCGGACCGCAGGGCATCTCCTTCGTCAACCAGAGTTTCGACCTTGGCCTCTCGAAGAAGGCGCGGATCGCGGGCGACGGAGCCATCGTGGTGGCCACCAGCTTGCCTGCCATGGGGGCCAAGGCCGACGGGTTCGTCGGCGTCGACCGGTACATCCCGCTGCTGGAGGGACCGTTCAACACCTCGTACCACAAGAAGTTCCTCGACGACTCGGTGGCGCGCCTGACGCCGATTGGCGTCACCCTGCCCGATCGCTACGTGCAGTCCAACTACGAGGGGGTCAACTTCCTCAAGCTCGGCATGGAGCGGTCGAAGTTCCGCGGGCGCGAGGACAGCATGAAGCTGATCGAGGCGCTCGAGGGCATGGAGGTCAAGGAGTCCGACGACTTCCCGCAGGGCGACAAGACGCTTCGCAGGGAGGACCATCAGGCCTTCGTGCGCGAGTTCATCTTCGAAGTCCGCGACATGAAGTACAAGATCCTCGACATCATCCCGAAGGAAAAGACGGTCGTTCCGCCCGCGTGCAAGTTCGCGTAGCCGCGTGACGGCCTCCCACGCTGAGGCGCCGGGCGCCCCGGTCCAGTTGGACCGGGGCGCCCGGGACCCGATCCTTCGAACGGACGGGCTCACCATGCGCTTCGGCGGCCTCACCGCCGTCGGCAACGTGAGCCTGACGGTGCCCCGGGGCGAGATCCGCGCCATCATCGGCCCCAACGGGGCCGGCAAGAGCACCTTCTTCAACTGCGTGACCGGCGTGCTCCGCCCGACCAGCGGGCGCGTCTTCCTGAACGGGGAGGACGTGGCGGGGCTGCCCCCGCACCGGATCTCCCACAAGGGACTCGCGCGCTCGTACCAGATCACCAATATCCTGCCCGGCGCGACGGTGCTGGAGAACGCACGCATCGCGGCCCAGTCCCGCCACCACGGCTGGAGCCTCCTGCGCCATCACCGGAGCTACCGCGATCTCCTCGAGCGGGCCCGGTCGGTCCTCGAGGCGGTGGGCCTCCTCGAGAAGGAGGCCGAGCTGGCCGCCAACCTCTCCCACGGCGAGCAGCGCAATCTCGAGATCGCCATCGCGCTGGCCACCGATCCCCAGCTCCTGTGCCTCGACGAGCCGACCGCGGGCATGAGCGTGACCGAGACCCACGCCACCGTCGAGCTGGTGCGGCGCATCGCCCGGAACCTCACCATCCTCGTCGTCGAGCACGACATGGAGGTGGTGATGAACCTGGCCCACCGGATCACCGTGCTCCACTACGGCGAGGTGCTGGCCGAGGGGACGCCCGACGAGATCCAGTCGAACCCGCGCGTGCAGGAAGTCTACCTGAAGGGCTGATGCTCACGCTGACCGACGTCCACACCCACTACGCGAAAAGCCACATCCTCCACGGCATCTCCCTGGAGGTGCAGCCCGGCGAGGTCGTCGGGCTCCTCGGGCGCAACGGGGTGGGCAAGTCCACCACGCTGAAGAGCATCATGGGCCTCGTGCGGCCCTCCCAGGGGCGGATCACGTTCGAGGGCCGCGACATCACCGGCATGGCGTCGCACAAGGTCGCGCACCTCGGCATCGCCTACGTTCCGGAAGACCGGCGCATCTTCAAGCTCCTCACCGTGATGGAGAACCTCCGGACCGGCCTCGACCGGGGCGGCCTCACCGAGGGGCGGCGCAAGGAGCTGCTCGACAAGGTCTACGAGAGCTTTCCGGTGCTCGGGGAGCGGAAGCGTCAGCTCGGGGGCACGCTGTCAGGCGGCGAGCAGCAGATGCTCGCGATCGCCCGCGCGATGATGCTCGAGCCCAAGATCATCCTGCTCGACGAGCCGACAGAAGGGCTCATGCCGCGCATGGTCTCGCAGATCCGCGACATCATCGCCCGGCTGCACCGGGACCGCGTCGCGATCCTCCTCGTGGAGCAGGACGTCGGGCTGACCCTCGGCGCCTCCAGCCGCTGCTACATCATGGAGAAGGGCCTCATGCGTCATCACGGGCCCTCGGCCGATCTCAAGGCCGATCCGGCGGTCATCCACCAGTACATGGGAGTGTGAGCGGTGTTCGAGCAGATCCTCGTGCAGACGGTCAACGGGCTCGTCAACGGGATGGTGCTCGCGCTCGTCGCCTCGGGCCTGACCCTGATCTTCGGCATCATGGACGTGGTCAACTTCGCCCACGGCGACCTCGTGATGCTCGGCGGGTTCACCGGGGCGGTCACGGTGGCCCACACCGGGAACTTCTGGCTGGGGCTGCTGGTGGCGTCGCTGGCCCTCGCGGTCTTCGGGGCGCTGCTCCAGATCACCACGCTCCGTCCCCTGATCGGACGCGATCCTCTGACCACCATCATCGCGACCTTCGGCATCTCGCTGGTGCTCCAGAAGTACGCCCTCTGGCAGTTCGGCCCGACGGCCCAGAACATCCCGCAGCCCATCCCCGGCCGGTTCGAGCTGTTCTACCTGCAGTACCCCTGGTATCGCCTGGGCGCCGCGGTGATGGCCGGCGCCATCATCGGCGCGCTCTATCTCTTCCTGAAGTACGGCAAGTACGGAATCTGGATCCGCGCCACCACCCAGGACCGGGTGATGGCCTCTGCGATGGGCATCCCGGTGCCACTGGTCCACACCGGCGTGTTCGCGATCGGCTCCGCCATGGCGGCCGCCTCCGGTGTGCTGTTCGCACCCCTGGCCGCGGTGACCCAGACCATGGGCTTCGACTTCACCCTGCGCGCCTTCATCGTGGTGGTCGTGGGCGGGATGGGCAACCTGGGCGGATCGATCCTCGCGGCCCTCTTCATCAGCCTGCTGGAGGCGTACGCCTCGCTGGTCGTGAGCCCCTCCCAGGCCGTCATCGTCTCGTTCGTCGCCTTGATCCTCACCCTGCTCTTCCGGCCGACGGGCCTGTTCGTACCCACGCCGAAGTGACGCCCATGGCCTCCCCGACGAACCGCAGGTTCTGGATCGTGTTCCTGGCGGTGGCGGCCGCCCTCGCACTCGTCCCGCTCGGGCTTCCCGAGTTCTGGCGGAAGTTCCTCACCGAGATCCTCATCTGGGGACTGCTCGCCATGTCCTCGGACATCCTCATCGGCTATACCGGCATGGTGTCCTTCGGGCACTCCGCCTTCTTCGGGCTGGGGCTCTACGGCGCGGCCGCCGCGCTGCTGGTGCTGCGCTCTCCCAATCTCTGGGCCGCGATGTTCGTGGGGCTCGCGACCGCGGCGGTGATCGCGATCTTCGTGGCCTACTTCTCGACCCGCCTGCGCGACATCTACTTCGCCATCACGACGCTCGTCTTCTCGCAGATCTTCTACGTGGTCATCTTCACGTGGACCGACCTCACCGGCGGGGAGAATGGCCTGTACTTCAGCCAGCCGCCGTTCACCATCCCCGGGCTCTGGAGCGTGCGCTTCTCGACGGTGAGCCTCCACTGGTTCATCCTCGCGGTCGTGGCGATCTCCTACCTACTCCTCCGTCGCATCACCCAGTCGCCGTTCGGCATGGTGCTCCAGTCCATCCGGGAAAACGAGCCGCGGACCCGCGCCATCGGCTATCACGTGGAGCGCTACAAGATCGTGGCCGTGATGCTCTCGGGCCTGTTCGCCGGGCTCGCCGGCGTGCTCTACGCGATCCAGCACCGCTTCGCGGCACCCGACTTCGTGTTCTTCACGGTGTCGGGCGAGGTGGTGATCTTCAACGTCATGGGTGGGATGGGCACCCTCGTGGGCCCGCTGGTGGGCGCCGCGTTCTTCTTGCTGCTGCGCGAGGGCCTCTCCCGATTCTGGACCGAGTACTATCTGATCCCGCTCGGCATCGCCTTCACCGCCATGGTGATCTTCATGCCCCAGGGGCTCCTGGGCTTCTGGAAGCGACGGCTGAACCAGTAGGGATCCCGCGCCCCTCAGACGCCGGTCGAGCCGAAGCCGCCCGTTCCGCGTCGGCTCTCTCCCAGCTCCCGCACCTCCACCAGGCTCGCCCGCGCCACCGGCTGGATCACGAGCTGCGCGATGCGCTCGCCGCGGCCGATGGTCACCGCCTCGGTCCCGTGGTTGACGAGCAGCACCCCGATCTCGCCGCGATACCCCGAGTCGATGAGGCCGGGCGCGTTCAGCACGGTCACGCCGGCGCGAAGCGCCAGCCCCGATCGCGGCAGCACCAGCCCCGCGTAGCCGTCGGGGATCGCCATGCGCAGCCCGGTCGGCACGAGCTGGCGGCCGGAGGGTGGCAGCGTCACCGCCGTCGCCGCCGCGAGGTCGAGGCCCGCGTCACCCTCGCGCGCATAGGCGGGGAGCGCGAGGCTCGGATCGTCGCGTATCACTTCGATGCGGACCACGGGATCGAATCGATCGGTCACTCGAGGCGTCTCCGCGAAGGGATTGCGCGCGCTACTCGTGCGCGCTCGCGAAGAGTAGCAGAAACCGAGGCCGGCTTGACAAAATTGGGAGTGCGCCGCCGAGCGTATCGATCCGCAACTACTCAATAGTACAGGCATATTTTGCTGGCCTCCTCCTTGCTCTTCCACTGATCGCGGTTGCAGGCAGACCCAAGCGAGGAGGCGGCGGACATGCTGGAGCGACTGGGACCGTCGGGCCTGCTGAGGCTGGCCACGGTGATCACGCTGGGAGCCTCGCTCCTGCTCTCCGGCTGCGCGGCGTCTACCCACGAGGCGACCCAGACCGCCGCCGATGAGAAGGAAGGCTGGAGCCGCTGCGATCACGGCCACCCGGGCACGATCACCATCGTGTGCTGGAAACGCTAGGCGACTCGTGATGCGCGCGCGCGCCGGTCTTCGCCCCCTGCTCACGCTCGCCGTCGTGCTCGCGCTCGCTCCCGCCGCGCCCGCGCGCGGTGAGAACATGGCGGACTTGGCTCCGGAGATCGCGCGCCTGCGCGCACGCCTGGCCGACAACGCGGCGCGGGAGCAGCACTGCTTGGCCGGGGCGACCCAGCCGGTGTGGACCGCATCGCTGGCCACCGACCTCAAGGATCTGCGGGATCGCGCCCGCCAGGCCGCCAGCGAGGGCGCCGCCGCGGACGCCCAGCGCTGGAAGGATCTGGCGCGCAAGGCGGAAGCCCTCGAGACGCAGGCGGCGGTGAACGCGCGCACCGGCGCCGAGCTATTCCAGAGCCAGCAGATCGGGCTCGACTGTCTGGATCGCTTCGCAGGCGAGCGCGAGGCCCTGCACGCCTCCCTCGAGGTGGCGGTGGCCGATCCGGCCGCCTACGGCGACTCGCTCCGGCAGGCGCGCGAGCACGGCGCCGCGCGGCTCCGACAGGACCTGGCGCGGCTCCAGGAGCGGAGCCGTGCGCTCTCCGCGCAGTGGAAGCGGACCCCGCCGGAGGCCGGCGTGGGCGCGGCCGGTCTCAAGGCCGAGATCGACGGGCTGAGGCGCCGCCACACCGTGGTTCTCGAGAGCGAGGCCGCTCGCACGCTGGCCGACCCGTCCCTGCGGGCTGCCGAGGCCCTCGTGGCCGCCGCGGCCGCGTGGGAGCAGGAGCGCGCGACGGGAAGCCGGCTGGCGGCGGCGCGGGACGAGGCGGAGCGGCGGCTGGTGACCCGGGAACGCGACGAGGCGGGGCGGGTGGCGCGCGACTACTGGGCGACGGCCGAGCGACTGCTCGCCCGGTGAAACGGGCCGCCTACGCGGGCGGGAACAACGTCCCCAGCAGCTGGCGGAACTCCTTGAGCTTGAACGGCTTGGCGACCACCGGCAGCTTGGAGTCCTTGAGGAATTGCCGGTAGCCCGGCGCTTCGTCCTCGCCGGTGATGAAAACGAACCCCGGCGGCGCCGCCGGCCAGCGCTTGCAGATCTCCTCGTAGAGCTTGGGCCCGTCCATCTGCGGCATCTGCAGGTCGCTCACCACCAGGTCGTAGGCCTGCGCCTCGAATAGCTGGATCGCAGCCGTCCCGTTCTCGGCCGGATCCACGGTGTGCCCGTCCGCCGAGAGGGCCTCCACCAGCAACTCACGCATGTGCTCCTGATCGTCGACCACGAGGATGCGTAGCGTCCGCATACCCCGAGTCTAGCAGAGAGGGCCGCCTGGGCGTATCGGTTGGAACACGGGAGGTGCGCCCCGAGGGAACCACCGGCGCGGCCTTGCGTTAGCACCGGTGACATGTGGCGCTTCGTCCTCGCGATCTGCCTCGTGGCCTCGTCTGCCGCCGCTTCCGGGGCCGCCGGACCGGCCGACGTCGCACGGGGTAAGTATCTCTTCGGCGCCGCCGCCGGCTGCGGCTGCCACACCGAGCTCAAGGGACCGCCGAACGCGGGCGGCAAGAAGTTCGCGGGCCCCTTCGGGACGGTCTACTCGGCCAACATCACACCGGACCGAGAAACCGGGATCGGGGCCTGGACGGACGAGCAGATCATCACCGCCATCCGGCTTGGCCGACGGCCCGCCGGCGAGCGGCTCTTGCCGGTGCACCCGTTCACCTCGTTCAACGGCATGGCCGAGGAGGACCTCCACGCCCTCGTGGCGTTCCTCCGCACCGTCCCGCCGGTGCATCGAACCAACACCCCGAAGAAGATCGTCGTCCCGATGTTCGAGAGTGTCTTCCTGCCGGTCTGGCTCGCCACCTTCGCCGCCCGGGAGACACCGCCGGCGGCGGCGCCCGTGGCGGGTCTTCTTCGCGGTGAGTATCTGGTGCGGGCCGTCGGCCATTGTGGCGAGTGCCATACTCCGCGCTCGGCCATGACGATGGCGGTGGACAGCTCGCGCTTCCTCGGCGGGAACTCGAAGAGGACCGGCCCGGAAGGAGAGGCGGCGCCCAACATCACTCCCGACCGGGGCACCGGCATCGGAAACTGGACCGAGGAGCAGATCGTCACCTACCTCGGGACTGGCAACCGCCCCGACGGCGACGTGGCCGGCGGGCTGATGGGCGGTAACATCCAGGGCACCCTCGCCGGCTACAAGGACATGACACCGGAGGATCTACGCGCGATCGCGCGCTACCTCAAGAGCATCCCGGCCGTTCGGAACAAGGTCGACTAGCCGAGCGGTATCCGTTTCGAGACATTGACGGATGGGATCGATATTCCCACACTGGGCCCGTGCTCGCGCGCGTGCGCTCCGCGACGCTCTCCGGAATCGAGGCGGCCACCGTCTTCGTCGAGGTGGACGTGACCGCGGGATTGCCGTCATTCACCACGGTGGGGCTTCCGGATTCCACCGTGCGGGAGAGCCGCGACCGCGTCCGCGCCGCGATCCGCAACGTGGGCCTCGAGTTCCCGATCGACCGGATCACGGTAAATCTCGCCCCGGCCGAGCTCCGCAAGGAGGGCGCGGCCTTCGACCTGCCGATGGCGGTCGGCATCCTCTGCGCCACCGGCATCGTGAAGCCGGCCCGGCTCGATCGCGCGCTCGTGATGGGCGAGCTGTCGCTCGACGGCAGCGTACGGCCGGTGCGCGGCGTGCTCCCGATCGCGCTGCACGCGCGCCGGGAGGGCTTCGCGCCGCTGCTCGTACCGGCGGCGAACGCGGCCGAGGCCAGTGTGGTCGCGGGCATCGAGGTCATCGCCATCGCCACACTGCACGACGCGGTCGAGTACCTCAACGGTGAGCGTGAGATCGCCCCCGCGCGTCCGGACGACGACTCCGGCGCTCCGGCCGCCCCGGACCGCGACGGGCTCGATTTCGCGGACGTGCGCGGGCACGCGCACGCCAAGCGCGGCCTGGAGATCGCCGCGGCCGGCGCCCACAATGTCTTGATGATCGGGCCGCCCGGCACCGGCAAGACGATGCTGGCCCGCCGGGTCGCCTCCATCCTGCCGCCGCTCTCGCTGGAGGAAGCGATCGAGGCGTCCACCGTGTGGAGCGTCGCCGGCCTGCTGTCGCCCGGTCAAGGCCTGCTCGGGGTGCGGCCGTTTCGCAGCCCGCACCATACGGCCTCTGAGGCCGGCCTCATCGGAGGCGGGGGCGTCCCCCATCCCGGCGAGATCAGCCTGGCGCACCACGGCGTCCTCTTCCTCGACGAGTTGCCGGAGTTCTCCACCCGGGTTCTCGAAGCACTCCGGCAGCCGCTCGAGGACGCGCGCGTCGTCGTCTCGCGGGCCGCGGGCACCGTGGCCTTCCCGGCCCGCTTCCAGCTCGTCGCGGCCGCCAATCCCTGCCGCCGCGGCTGTCCGTCACTCCCGAGCTGCGCCTGCTCGCCGCCGGAGCGCGTGCGCTATCTGGGTCGCCTCTCCCGGCCCCTGCTCGACCGCATCGATCTCCACCTCGAGATCCCCGCCCTGTCCCACGCCGAGCTCACCGCCAGCGCCGCGGGCGAGCCGTCTGCCGCCATCCGGGCCCGCGTCGTCGCGGCGCGCGCCCGGCAGGTCGCCCGGTTCGCGGGTACCGCCATCCACGCGAACGCCCGCATGTCGGGCCGCCAGACCCGTCGGATCTGCACGCTCCCGGCCGACGCCGCGCGCCTGCTCGGCCTGGCCGTCACCCGCCTGGGACTCTCCGCACGGGCCCACGACCGTCTCCTCCGCGTGGCCCGCACCATCGCCGACCTGGCCTCAGCCGACGCCATCACCACCGAGCACATCGCCGAGGCCATCCAGTACCGCACGCTCGACCGCGTCCGCTGAGGACCCCGACGGCTTGCCTCCGCCCGCAGATGTGAGAGGATGGCGGCGGTTTCAGACCCTCACCTCCGGAGGATTCGATGACCCAGCCCGGCAGCCCATCCGCGACGGCGTCAGCGTCTCATTCCATGGTGCTCGAGCGCGAGCACACCGCCCTGATCGTGATCGACGTGCAGGAGCGGCTGTTCCCTGCGATGGACTCGGATCATCGCGAGGAAGTGATGCGGAACCTCAAGGTCCTCGCCGCGACGGCCCAGCGCCTTCAGCTGCCGACCTTGGCGACCGAGCAGTATCCCAAGGGGCTCGGGCACACCCTGCCGGAGATGAAGGCGGCCCTGCCGACCGGGCTCGAGCCGATCGAGAAGGTCGCGTTCTCGTGTTGGGGAGTCGAGGCGTTCCGGAGCCGTCTGACTGCGAGCGGTGCCCGCCAAGTCCTGCTCGGGGGCATCGAAGCCCACGTGTGCGTGCTGATGTCGGCCCTCGACCTGCTGGCCGCCGGTTACGGGGTTCACATCGTGGCGGACGCGGTCACCTCGCGGACTCAGGCGAACTGGCGCCTCGCCATGGACCAGCTTCGTCAGGCCGGAGCGGTCGTCACCACCACCGAGACCGTCCTGTTCCAGCTGCTGCGGCAGGCCGATTCCGATGACTTCCGGGAGCTCGCGCGTCTGATTCGCTGATGTCACGGTACTTCGACGTCCGCAATACGGTGCTCCTGGTGGTCGGCTACGGCATCCTCCCCGAGGAGGAGGACCGTCCGATCGCGTACGAGCTGAAGCGCGCGATCGGTTCGCGCTGCCAGGGATCGCCGGACCGCAGTGCGGTGGTCGTGACCGACATGTGGATGCTCAACCAGGAGATGGCGGAGATGTTCCCCGCCATCGCGATCGGCGGGCCCGCGGTCAACGCCTTCACCGCCCAGGTCTACGAGGACCTTCCACTCGCCTTCACGCGGGACCAGCAGGTCTTCATCCAGATGAACCACGAGCAGGGCAAGCGGGCCGCACTCTGGGGAATGGATCGGCACGCCACCGAAGAGGCCAGCGAGTTGTTCGTGAAGGAGGGGCTCCTCGATCGCTTCCTCGACCTGGTCTGGCACCGGCCCGCGTAGCCTACCCGGGCGCCTCCGGGCCAAGGGCGGGACCGAAGTCACGGTACCGCGCCCGGCAGTGGCGCGGAGGATTCGTGGGCACGTGGTCGAGGTCCGATGAAGAGTCACCGGATCACCCTGCCCGCGTAGGTGGGGGTGACGTACAAGCCCGTCGAAGGTCCCCCGCGTCCTGTGCGCCGGTCCGCTGAAAACCCGCGCGATCGGCGGGGAGCTGACTAGCGGACCGCGGTCGGCGTCGTCGCCTTCGGATCCAAGCGTCGTAGAGCCGCGAATTCGCCGTCGGCCAGCGCGACCTGCCCGGCGCCACGGTACGCCTGTGCGAGCCAGAAGCGGAAGCTGGGCGCCGAGGGATAGAGTTCCACCGCGCGCGCCAGCGGAAGAATCGCGTCGTCGGCCCGGCCCTGATCGAGAAGGGCCTGCCCGAGAAAGCGGAGGGTCTCACCATCACGGATCAGCTCCACCGCGGTTGCGAGATTGGCCCGAGCCCCGTCGGACCGGGCGATGCCACGAGCCCGGCGCAAGAGCGGGATCGCCTCATCCGATCGTCCCTGGACGAGATAGAGCACGGCGAGGCGCTCGGCGCCGTCTGGCGCATCCGGCTGCCGCTGCATGTAGCTCCGCAAAGCGGCCTCTGCCTCGACATAGCGCCCGCGGATGAGCGCTACGGAGCCAAGGTTGAGGTGACTTAGGGCGTACGTCGGCCTCAGCGCCACCGCCTGACGGAGGTGCTCCTCCGACTCGCTCAGGCCCTGCGGGTCTCGACGGTGATGCATGAGGGCCACGCCGAGATTGTTGTGGCAACGGGAGCACAGCGGATCGAGATTCACCGACCATCTCCAGAGCGTTTCGGGGTCGCGCCACACGTAGCTCTGGCTCCACGCCGACACCGCGAGAGCACCGATCACCAAGACGATCCCACCCTCCGCCATGATCGTCGCGCCGCGCCGTACCTGCCCGGTCCGGCAGAGCGCGAGAAGGCGCACGAGCCCATAGCTCCCCAGCAAGACGAACCCGAGCTGGGCAAGATAGCTGTAGCGGTCCGCGACCATCTGAACGCCCGAGTGCAGGACCCCGCTGACCGGCGCGACGAAAGCGGCGGAATGCGCCCAGGCCGCCAGGGCCCCGGGGGCGTGACGGCGGAGCGCGAGCAGCACGCTCGTCACCACGAGCAGGGCGACGAGCGGAAGCAGGAAGCGCGGATCCAGGAGGCTCACCTGGCTGGGCACTTCGTACAGCGGGGACAGGTCGGCGGGCCACACGAGCTTCAACGGGTAAAAGCAGACGCTGTAGGCGAACAGCCCGATGCGGGCCGCGATCCCGTAGCTGCCATAGTCGGTGAACTCGGCTCCCTGGCTTCGAGCCCACGCGGCCACCACGGCGCCCGCGAGCGCCAACGCGCAGTAGGGTAGCTTCTCCACGAGCACGCGACGCCAACCCGCCCGCCACCTCTGAAGTGGGTACGCGTCGAGGATCAGCAATGTGATGGGAAGGCTCATGGCCATGCCTTTGGACAGGAGCGCCGCCGCGAAGGCCACGAGGGATGCGGCCCGCCACCACATACCGTGGCGCTCCGGCATGCCGACCCCACGCAGGTACGAGAGCACCGCGAGAAGATAGAACGTCCCGCACAGCAGCGTGGCGCGGTCGGAGATCCACGCGACGGATTCGACCCGCTGGGGATGAAGCGCGAAGAGCAGCGCCGCCAGGCCCGCTCCCACCCTGGTGTCCACGGCCGTCCGGAGCGCAACGCTCAGCAGCCGCCGGGCGACCACGTAGACGAGGACCGCATTGGCCGCGTGAAGCAGCAAACTAGCGAGGTGATATCCCCATGGGTCCATCCGGCCGAGGGCGTGGTCGAGGGCGAAGGTCAGCCATGTGAAGGGGATGTAGTGGCCCATCAACGTGTTCGTGAACATCCACCTGATCTGACTCGCCTGGAACCCCCGGAACCTGAGGTTCGCCACCAGGGTGATGTCGTCGTCCCAGTTGAAGTCGCCCTGGAGGGCAGGCCAGAAGACGGCACACGTCACCAGGAAGATGCCGGCCGGGAGAAGGGCGCCGGGGAGCTTCCGCATCGCGGGTCCATTGTCGCCCAGTCGATTTTTGAGGTCGATGCCTTTTCGGCGGGTTGGCCGCTTCGATGTGTTCTCGGTCTGCGGCCTCATGCGCCCGACGGGTTGCGCCGCCGATACGCCGTACCGGGACCACATCCTTGCCGGCAGCCCGCCGTTCCTCGCCAACGGCGGCTCGTGCGTCTCGGGGATCGAACGGGGCCCCGGTCATAGAGGCGGTGACCGAGCAGAAGACGCTCCTGGTGGCCGCGCTGGATCGCCTGGTGCGAGAGGCCACTGCTCCCGGCCCGACGTCACCCCCGATGATCAACGACCAGGGGGACTGACGATCGGCTCCGGGTACGCCACGGACACCTTGCCGAGCCGCCGCTCCGCGTGGTCGAGATCGGCGGCGAGCGCCTGGCTCAGGTGACCTCCCGCCTGCAGCCGCGCGACGTATCGCGCTCAGGCGGCGCGTGAGCGCGCGGAGTCTCGGCCCGCCGCGACCTCCGCGGTAATGCGATCCGCGAGGGGCAGGCCCGGACTGATAAGCCGCACGAGCACCAGCGCGCGCTCGAGCTGGCCTCGGCCGCTTCCGGCTGGTCCAGCCAGGCCAGCGCCAGGTTCAGCGCCGCATGGACCTGGTTCGGCTTGACGCGAAGCGATGCGCTCAGCTCGGGCACTGCCCGCGCCGGCTCACCACGGGCCAGATAGAGCGCGCCTAGCGACGCCAGCACGTCGGCGCTATCCGGGGCCAGCTCGCGCGCCCGAAGCCCGTGCCGGAGGCCGACGTCGAGGTGGCCGAGCAAGGTCTCGGTGAGGCCGAGGCCAGTCTGGGCCCGCGGGCTACCCGGCGCGAGCCGGACGGCCTCGCGCAGGTGCTCGTTGGCCGAGGCGATTTCACCCCGCGGCAGCCGGACGAATGCCAGATTGACGTGGGGGACCGCCGCAGTGGGCGAGGATTCGGCCATCCGCGAATAGAGCCGGCCCTCGTCGCGCCTTACGCGCGAAGGCCAAGTCTCGTCGTGCTGGCAGGTCAGGCGTGGGTCGTGGGCCTGCGCCGCCTCCCCGAACATCACAACCTAGCGGGAAACGGTGAGGCGACTGCCGGGCGGGAGATTGCTGTA
>DATGBR010000206.1:0-8701 GCA_035312605.1 Candidatus Methylomirabilota bacterium | reverse complement strand
AGCACGGTGCCGACGTCGCCGAGCGCCGCGCGCGCGTCCGCGGTGATCGTCGCCGCGTCGGGCAGGGCGAGCCCGGGGAGGTAGCGCGCGTTCTCCCGCGCGGCGCGCATGGCGTCGGCGAGCGCGGGATCGCGCGCCCAGAGACGGACCGGCACCCCGAGCCGGCCCAGGTGGATCGCGAGCGCGGTACCCCAGCTCCCGGCGCCCAGCACCGCCACCGGGGCTCGCGCGACGCCGCCGTCTCCCCGGCTCACGCGGTCCGCGCGCGCTCGCCCAGGCGGCGCTCGCTGCCGCTGGCGAGGCGGACGATGTTCTCGCGGTGGCGCCAGACGATGATCACCGCGGTCATCGCCGCGGCGACCACCGCATACCGCGGATAGCCGAGGAGCGCCGCGCCCAGCGGAAGGCTCACGCACGCCACGATGCAGGCGAGCGAGACGTAGCGTGACAGCGCGGTCACCAGGATCCAGAGACCGGCCGCCGGCGCCACCGCCCACGGGATCAAGGCCAGGAAGGCCCCGAGCGCGGTGGCCACGCCCTTGCCCCCGCGGAACGCGAGGAACACCGGCCAGCAGTTGCCCGCGACCGCGGCCACCGCACCCGCCGCCGCGGCCCACGCCTCGGTCCCGATGGCGCGCGCGGCGGTCACCGCGAGGTAGCCCTTCACGATGTCGCCGACCAGCGTGAGCACCGCGGGACCGATCCCCAGGGTGCGCAGGACGTTGGTCGCCCCGATGTTGCCGCTTCCCGCGCGGCGGATGTCGGTGCCGCCCGTGACACGCGCCACCAGGAAGCCGACCGGGATCGCCCCGATCAGGTAGGCGGCGAGGAACCCGAGGACGGTCAGGGCCACCGCTCGCGGTCCCGGACCAAGTCCTTGGGGTTCGTGTGCAGGAAGAAGCGATAGAAGTAGTCGGCGCCCGAGACCACCGTGAGGGCCAGCGCGGCCCACAGCGCGGTGCGGGAGACGAGATGGAAGACGTCCAGCTCGGGCGAGACGCCCTTCTCCAAAATCAGGAGGGTGATCGCCACGTACTGCGACACCGTCTTGGCCTTGCCGAGCGAGGAGGCCGGGACCACCGTGCCCATCGAGAGCGAGACCCCGCGCAGCCCGGTCACCGCCAGCTCGCGGCCGATGATCACCACCGCCATCCACGCCGCGAGCATGTCCACGTGGACGAGCGACACCAGCGCGGCGGCCACCAGCAGCTTGTCGGCCACCGGGTCGAGCAAGGTCCCGAGCTTGGTGACCTGGTTCCACCGGCGGGCCATCAGACCGTCGAGCCAGTCGGTCACCGAGGCCGCGATGAAGATGACCGCGGCGATGAGCACGCTCACCCGGGAGGAGGAGATGAGGAAGACCATGATCGGCGGAACGAGCACGATGCGGAACAGGGTGAGCGCGATGGGCAGGTTCACGCGCCCGACCCCGCCCGGTCTCGCGCGGGCGCGCCCGCCGCGAGCCCGGCCCGCTCCGGGCGCGTCACCGCGAATCCCCCCGCCGCGAAGACGGGCACCATCGCGCTCACGTCCTGGCGCAGGCACGCGGCCAGGTCGACCTCGCGCGCCTGGTGGGCGAGCCTCCGGGCCCACGACGAGTCCGCGGCCAGCCGCGGCAGGCGGCCCGCGTAGTGGAGGCCGAGCGCCCGCGCCGCCTCCGCTCCCCCGGAGAGCTCCGCGGCCGGCACGCCGTCGGTGAGCCGGGCGACCAGGAGCCCGGCGCAGACCGCATCCTCGAGCGAGAAGGCGCCGTTGTCGCCCGCGCACAGGATCGTCACGTCGCGCCCCTGATCGCGCGCCCAGCCCGCCGCCGCGGTCAAGTTCGTGAGCGCGGCGAGCGCCGCCGCGGCGCCGGTGGTGGCCCGCATCATGGCCGCGGTGCCGTTGGTGGTGGTGAGGACCACCGTGCGTCCCTCGACCCGGGCCCGGGTGAACTCGTCCGGCGAGTTGCCGAGATCGAAGCCGGGAATCGGGTGCCCGCCGCGCTCGCCGGCCAGCACGACGCCGGCGCCGTCGCGGAGCGCCTCCGCGGCCGCCTCGTCCGGCACCGGCACCACCCGCCGGCAGCCCGCCTCGCAGGCGGCCACCGCCGCGCTGGTCGCGCGCAGGACGTCGACGGCCAGCACGGTGCGGCCGGAGACCGGGGCGTCCGCGAACTCGGACGGGCTCAGCGCCACGTGCACCCGCATCGGCAGAGCGCGGGACCGCCTACCCGGCGTGGTCCCGCAGGGCCCGGATCTTGAGCCGGAGCGCGTTGAGATTGATGAAGCCCTCCGCGTCGCGCTGCCGGTAGACCTGGTCCGCCTCGAAGGTGACGAAGTCGGTCCGGTAGAGGGACCGGGGCGACTTCCGCCCCGCGACAGTGGCGGTGCCCTTGTAGAGCTTGAGCCGCACCGTGCCGGTCACGTCGCGCTGCACGGCGTCGATGAGCCCCTGCACCGCCTCGCGCTCCGGGCTGAACCAGAAGCCGTAGTAGATCATCTCCGCGTAGCGGGGCACCAGGGAGTCGCGCAGGTGCAGGACCTCGCGGTCCAGCGTGATCGACTCGAGCGCCCGGTGGGCCGCGTGCAGGATGGTGCCCCCGGGGGTCTCGTAGACCCCGCGCGACTTCATGCCCACGTACCGGTTCTCCACCAGGTCCACCCGGCCGATGCCGTGCTCCCCGCCCAGCCGGTTGACCGTCTCGAGCAGCGCCGCGGGCGAGAGGCGGCGGCCGTCCACCGCCACCGGGTTGCCCGCCTCGTAGTCGAGCTCGACGTACACCGGCACATCGGGCGCCGACTCCGGCGAATTGGTGAGCAGGAACATCTTGGGCGGGGGCTCGTTCCACGGATCCTCGAGGATGCCGCCCTCGAACGAGATGTGGAACAGGTTGCGGTCCGTCGAGTACGGCCGCTCCGCGGTCACCGGCACCGGGATGTCGTGGCGGCGGGCGAACTCCATGAGCGCGGTGCGGGAGTTGAGATCCCACTCCCGCCACGGCGCGATCACGGTCAGGTCGGGGGCCAGCGCGGCGTAGGTCAGCTCGAAGCGCACCTGGTCGTTGCCCTTGCCGGTCGCCCCGTGACTCACCGCGTCCGCCGACTCCTTCCGCGCCACGTCCACCTGAGCCTTGGCGATGAGGGGCCGCGCGATCGAGGTGCCCAAGAGGTAGGAGCCCTCGTAGACCGCGTTGGCGCGGAGCATCGGGAAGACGAAGTCGCGGACGAACTCTTCTCGAAGGTCGACTATATGCACCGTTGACGCGCCGGTGCGGAGCGCCTTCTCCTTGACCGGGATCAGCTCCTCACCCTGCCCCAGGTCCGCGCAGTACGCCACGACCTCGCAGCGGTAGGTCTCGATGAGCCAGCGCAGGATGACCGAGGTGTCGAGGCCTCCCGAGTACGCGAGCACGACCCGCTTGACCGTCTTGGGCATGACCGTCCTGGACACGATTAGTCCCCGCCGAGCAGGTTGAGGATGATGGCCTTCTGGGCGTGCAGGCGGTTCTCCGCCTGCTCCAGGATCAGGCTGCGCGGCCCGTCGAGCACCGCGTCGGTGATCTCTTCCCCGCGATGGGCGGGCAGGCAGTGCATGACGAGCGCGTTGCCGGGGGCGAAGCCCAGGAGCCGGTCGTTGAGCTGGTAGCGCTGGAACGCCTCGAGCCGCTGCTCGCGGTCGCTCTCCTGGCCCATGCTGATCCAGGTGTCGGTGTAGACCACGTCGGCGTCCTCGAGCGCTTCGCGCGCCTCGGTGGTAAGGCGCACGCGCCCCCCCATCGCCCGGCAGGCCTCCAGCACCGCCGCGTCCGGCTCGTAGCCCGGCGGGGTGGCCACCACCGCGCGGGCGCCCAGCATCGCCCCCACCAGCAGGAGCGAGTTGCAGACGTTGTTGCCGTCGCCCACCCACGCGAGCCGCAGCTTGGCCAGGTCGACGCCCCGCTCCCAGAGCGTGAAGAAGTCGGCCATCGCCTGGCAGGGATGCTCGAGATCGGAGAGCCCGTTGATCACCGGGACCGACGCGTTCGCGGCGAGCTGCTCGAGGGTCCGGTGCGAGAACACGCGCGCCGCCACCACGTCCACCCAGCGCGAGAGGTTGCGGGCCACGTCGGGCACCGACTCCCGCTTGCCCATCCCGATCTCTTGGGCGGCCAGGTACACCGCGGCGCCCCCCAGCTGGATCATCGCGACCTCGAAGGTCACGCGCGTGCGCAGCGACGGCTTCTCGAAGATGAGGGCCATGGTGCGCCCGGGCAGCGGAGTCGAGCGGTCGCGCGCCTTGGTCTTCGACTTGAGCTCGGCCATGAGGGCGAAGAGGCGCGGGAGGTCCTCCCGGGCCAGGTCGCGGATCGACAGGAAGTGCTTCACTTCGCGAAGCCACCCAGGGCCTGGTCGATGATCTCGACCCCGTGACGGATCGCGGCCTCGTCCACCACCAGGGGCGGGGCGAGCCGGAGCGTGTTGTCGCCCGCGCTGAGCGCGAGCAGTCCGCGCTCGCGACAGGCCGAGATCACCTCGCCCACCGGCGGCACCAGGTCCATGCCGACCAGGAGGCCCCGGCCCCGCACCGCGGTCGCCGCCTTCGGATGGCGCGCGCGCAGCGCCTCCAGGTGCTCGCGCAGCACGCGTCCCATCGCGGCCGCCCGCTCCGGCAGCCGCTCCTCCATCAGGGTGGCGAAGACGGTCACGCCGACCGCGGTGGCGAACGGGTTGCCGCCGAAGGTGGAGCCGTGGGTGCCGGGCGTGAACGCGGACGCCACGCTCTCGGTGGCGAGGGTCGCCCCGATCGGCACTCCGTTGGCGAGGGCCTTGGCCAGGGTCATGATGTCCGGCTCGATCCCGGAGTGCTCGTAGCCCCACAGCCGGCCGGTACGGCCCATGCCGGTCTGGATCTCGTCCAGCACCAGGAGAATGCCGGCCTCGTCGCAGAGCTTGCGGAGACCGGGGAGGTAGCCGTCGTCCGGGATGTTGATCCCGCCCTCGCCCTGGATCGGCTCGACCATCACCGCCGCGGTGTGACTGTCGATCGCCCGCTCCACCGCGCGCAGGTCGTTGAACGGCACGTACTTGAACCCGCCCGGCAGCGGCTCGAAGCCGTGGTGGTACTTCTCCTGGGCGGTGGCGGTCACGGTGGCCAGCGTGCGGCCGTGGAAGCCGCCGCGCATCGTGATGATGTCGCCGCGGTCGCTGGCCCCGTGCTCCTTGGCCCACTTGCGCGCGAGCTTGATGGCGGACTCGTTGGCCTCCGCGCCCGAGTTGGAGAAGAACACCCGGTCCGCGAAGGAGTGGTCGCAGAGCAGCTTGGCGAGCTGGGTCTGCTGCGGGATGTAGAACAGGTTGGAGACGTGGAGCAGGGTCGCGGCCTGCTCACGCATGGTCCCCACCACCTTGGGATGGCTGTGGCCGAGCGCGGTCACCGCGATGCCGCCGGTGAAGTCGAGGTACTCCTTGCCGTCGCTGTCCCACACCCGCACGCCCTCGCCGCGCACCAGGGCCACCGGGGCGCGCTTGGCGGTGTACATCAGGTGCTTGTCCGCCCACTCGATCAGCGTCTTCGTGTCCGTCATGTGCTTGGGCCTCGCGGGTGAGTGCGGCTCACAGGACTATTTCCGTGCCGATACCTTCCTTGGTCAGCACCTCGAGCAGGATCGCGTGGGGGACGCGGCCGTCGATGATGTGGGCCTTCTGGGCCCCGCCGGTGAGCGCCCGCAGGGAGGACTCCACCTTGGGGAGCATGCCCCCGTCGATGACCCCCGCCTTGATCAGCCGCTCCGCGTCGCGCTTGGTCAAGGTCGAGACCAGCCGCCCGTCCTCCCCATTGATGCCGGTCACGTCGGTCAGGTGGATGAGCTTCTCCGCGCACAGCGCGGCGGCGACGTCCCCCGCCACCAGGTCCGCGTTGATGTTGTACGTCTCACCGCTCTCCCCCACCCCGACCGGGGCGATCACCGGGATGAACCCGTTCTCCTCGAGAAGACGGATCGGCTCCGGGTTGACCGCCTCCACCTCGCCGACCAGGCCGATGTCGACCGAGGTCCCGTCCGGCATCCGGTGCAGGCGCTTGCGGGCCCGCAGGAGACTCGCGTCCTTGCCGGAGAGTCCCACCGCGCGGCCCCCGTGCAGGTTGATCAGGCCCACGATCTCCTTGTTGATCTTGCCGACCAGCACCATCTCGACGATCTGGACCGTCTCCTCGTCGGTGACCCGCATGCCGCCCACGAAGCGGGGCTCCTTGCCGAGCCGCTTCATCAGGGCCCCGATCTGCGGCCCCCCGCCGTGCACGATGACCGGGCGGATGCCGACCAGGCGGAGCAGGAGCACGTCCTTGGCGAACTGCTCCTTGAGGTCGGTCTGCTCCATCGCCGCGCCGCCGTACTTGATCATGAGGGTCTTGCCCTGGAAGGCGCGGATGTACGGCAGCGCCTCGATCAGAACCTCGGCGCGCTGGACCAGCTCGGGGGTCGCCATGGTTTGCTCGTCCATCCCTATAAGATGTAGCGGGAGAGATCCTCGTCCTTCACCACGTCGGCCAGATGCGCGTTCACGTACTCCGCGTCGATCACGAGCTCCTGCCCGCTCATGTTCGGCGCGTCGAAGGACACGTCCTCCAGGAGCCGCTCCATCACCGTGTACAGGCGGCGGGCCCCGATGTTCTCGGCGCGCTGGTTCACGGTGCACGCGATCTCGGCGATGGCCTCGACCGCGTCCGGCGTGAAGGAGAGCGTCACCCCTTCGGTCCTCAAGAGCTCCACGTACTGCCGGGTCAGGGCGTTCTGAGGCTCGCTCAGGATGCGGATAAAATCCTGCCGCGTCAAGGGCTCCAGCTCCACCCGGATCGGGAACCGGCCCTGCAGCTCGGGGATGAGGTCGGACGGCTTGGCCACGTGGAAGGCGCCCGCCGCGATGAACAGGATGTGATCGGTCCGGACCATCCCGTACTTGGTGGTCACCGTCGAGCCCTCCACGATCGGCAGGAGGTCCCGCTGCACGCCCTCTCGCGAGACGTCGGGCCCCCGGCCGCCCTCGCGGCCCGCGATCTTGTCCAGCTCGTCGAGGAAGACGATCCCGGAGTCCTCGACCCGCCGGATCGCGAGGCCGACCGCCTCGTCGACGTCGACCAGTTTCTGGGCCTCTTCCTGGGCGAGGAGCCGCCGCGCCTCCGCGATCTTGACTCGCCGTCGCCGGGTGCGCGCGGGAAGGAAGTTCGACAGCATGTCCTTCAGGTTGATGCCGATCTCCTCCATGCCCTGCCCGGGGAGGACCTCGAACATGGGACCGGCGTGCGCCTGCACGTCCATCTCGATCGGGCGTTCGTCGAGCTTGCCGGAGCGGAGCTGGGCGCGGAGCTTGTCCCGCGTGGCGTCGCGCGAGGCGTCGGGCGAGACCTCCTCGAGGGTGCCGCTCACGAACGGCTCGCCCGGTCGGCGGGGCAGCAGGAGGTCGAGCAGCCGCTCCTCGGCCAGACCCTCGGCCCGCTCCCGCACCGCGGCCGCCATCTCCGCCTTGACCATGGTCACGGCCAGCTCGGTGAGGTCGCGGATCATCGATTCGACGTCGCGCCCCACGTAACCCACCTCGGTGTACTTGGAGGCCTCCACCTTCAGGAACGGAGCCTGGGCGAGCTTGGCGAGCCGGCGGGCGATCTCGGTCTTCCCCACCCCGGTGGGCCCGATCATGATGATGTTCTTCGGGGCGACCTCGTCCCGCAGCTCCGCGGGCAGGTTCTGGCGGCGCCAGCGGTTGCGGAGCGCGATCGCCACCGCGCGCTTGGCCTTGCCCTGGCCCACGATGTAGCGGTCCAGCTCGGAGGTGATCTGGACGGGCGTGAGGCCGGTCATGGAGCCCATCACAGCGTGAGCACCGTGATCTGATCGTTGGTGTAGACGCAGATCCCGGCCGCGATCCGGAGCGACTGGAGGGCGATCTCGGGCGCGTCCAGCTCGGAGTGGGCGCAGAGGGCGCGCGCCGCGGCGAGCGCGTAGGGGCCGCCGGACCCGATGCCGACGAGTCCGTCGTCGGGCTCGATCACGTCGCCGGTGCCGGACAGGATGAAGGTCGACTCGTCGTCGGCCACCGCGAGCAGCGCCTCCAGCCGCCGCAGCACCCGGTCCATGCGCCACTCCTTGGCCAGCTCCACCGCGGCCCGGGCGAGGTTGCCGCGATGCTCCTCGAGCTTTGCCTCGAAGCGGGCGAAGAGCGTGAAGGCGTCGGCGGCGGCGCCCGCGAAGCCGACCAGCACGCGGTCGTGGTGCATCTTGCGCACCTTCCGGGCGCCCGCCTTCATGATGGTCTGGCCGACCGTGACCTGTCCGTCCCCCGCCACCGCCACGCGGCCGCGGTGCCGGATGGAGACCACGGTGGTGGCGTGGATCGACGCTTCGCGGCCGGACGTCATCGCTTCGAGCGGTTCCTCTCAGGTGGCCCGGGGATGCGCCGCATCGTACACCCGCATCAGGTGCTCCGGGCTCACGTGAGTGTACCGCTGGGTGGTCGAGAGGCGGCTATGGCCGAGCAGCTCCTGGATCAGCCGGAGGTCCGCCCCCTCGCCCAGCATGTGGGTGGCGAAGCTGTGACGCAGCGTATGGGGGGTGACCCGCTGGCCGAGGCCGGCCCGCTGCGCGAGATGCTTGACGATGCGATGCGCGCTGCGGGTGGTGAGCCGTCCGCCGCGGGCATTCTGGAACAGGGCGCCGCGCGCCCGCCCGCGCATGGCGAGGTGGGCG
>DATGBR010000205.1:0-5122 GCA_035312605.1 Candidatus Methylomirabilota bacterium | reverse complement strand
TGGCTGATGTCGAAGAGCCCGACCGCGCCGCGGACCGTCCGGTGCTCGTCGATGATCCCGGTGTACTGCACCGGCATGTCCCAGCCCCCGAAGGGGACCATCTTGGCGCCCGCCTTGACGTGCACGTCGCGGAGCGGGGTGCGCTTGAGCGGAGTCGAGGCGGTCGCGTCAGTCATCAGATCGGCGCGGTCATCTTACTGGATGGCACCGGACGGAGCAACGATCGCGTACCCGCGGCTCTCCATGCACGCGATCCACGCGCGCTCGAAGCGCGAGCGGCCGCCGATGCCGAGGACGCCGCCCGCGACGACCCCGGCGCCCGAGCCCGCGATGAGCCCCTCGCTGGCCGACGACACCCCGGCGGCGGGCGAGAACCCGGAGGCGACCCCGCCCACCGCGGCGCCGCCCGCGCCCAGGGTGAACACGTGGCGCAGCACGTTGAGCGCCTCGGAGTCGTCGCCGTTGTAGTCCAGGCGGGAGCCCATCTCGGCCCGGCAGTCGATCGCGTCGAGTCGCTGCTGCGTCGCGGTCTGGTTCCGCAGAGCCGCCGTCGGCGGCAGCTTCGTCGCGCCGCAGCCGGAGGTCGCCAGCACCGCGACCAGGACGACCGCCGGCCAGCGGGCCGCCGCGGGGCCGGCCATCAGTGGGCGGGCAGCCAGTCGCGCAGCGGCTTGACCTGGCAGCCCGCCTTCTCCAGCGCCTCGCGCACCGCGCGCACGATGCGCTCGGCCCCCGGGGTGTCGCCGTGGCAGCAGATGGTCTGGACCGAGATGTCGATATCGACCCCATCCATGGTGCGCGCCTTGCCCTCGGTGGCCATCAGGACCGCCTGGGCCGCGGCCCGGGCCGGATCGGTGATGAGCGAGCCCGCGACCTTGCGCGAGACGAGGGTGCCGTCCACGTTGTACGCGCGGTCGGCGAAGCCCTCCGAGGCCACCCGCGCACCCATCTTCCGGCAGGTCGCGTCGTAGCGCCCGGAGGCGAGCGTCATCAGGATGAGGTCCGAATCCATCGCGGACTGGCCCGCCGCGGTGGCGAGCGCCTCGTCGGTCTCCATCATGCCGTAGAGGATGCCGTGGGGCTTCATGTGCTGGAGCGCGGCCCCGGCCGCGCGGGCGAGCTCGCGCAGCGCGCCGGTCTGGTAGGCGAAGTAGTCCTGCAGCTCGCGCGGACTCACGTCCATCTTGCGACGGCCGAAGCCCATGAGATCCGGGAGCGAGGGGTGCGCTCCGAGGGCGACCCCGTGGGCGAGCGCCAGCTCTACCGTCTTGCGCATCACGTGCGGGTCGCCGCCGTGGAAGCCGCACGCGACGTTGGCCGAGCTGATGAGCGGCATGATGGCCTCGTCGGCCCCGAGCGTCCAGCGTCCGTACGACTCGCCCATGTCACAGTTGAGATCGATAGTCTTCGGCATACCCCATCCCTTGCCTTTCCCCACCCCTCACCCTGCCCTCTCCCCTGAGGGGAGAGGGGCTTAGTTGAGCACGCGGCCGAGCGTCTCCACGAAGCGGTCGACGTCGGCGTCGGTCATGGCCAGCGAGCACGCCCCGAGGCCGCGCTGCGAGAGGAGCACGCCCTCGTTGACCAGGGCGAGGAAGGTGCGCGCGGTCGCCTGCGGGTCGTCGGGCCGGGCCGAGCGGTAGTCGCTGAGCTTCTTCTTGGTGTGGTGCAGCCAGAAGAGCGAGCCCACCCCGGTGATCTGGCCCGCGTAGCCCTTCTTGCGGAGCAGCCGCCGCACCCCGTCGCGCAGCCGGTCGCCGAGCGCGTCGAGACGCGCGTAGGCCTCGGGGGTGAGCTGGTCCATGGTGGCGACACCGCCCGCCATGGTGAGCGGGTTGGCGTTGAAGGTACCACCGTGGTTGATGCGGCCCTTGCCGTCGCGCGGATCGTAGTAGTTCATCACCTCGGCGCGTCCCCCGAAGGCGCCCACCGCGAGGCCGCCCCCGATGATCTTGCCGAGGGTGGTGAGATCGGGCCGGATGTCGAACCGCTCCTGGGCGCCGCCGCGCCCCACTCGGAACGAGATCACCTCGTCGAAGATGAGCAGGATGCCGAGCCGCGCGGTGACCTCGCGGAGCTTCTCGAGGAAGCCCTCGCGCACCGGGATCATCCCCGCGTTGGCGAGCAGCGGGTCGATCAGCAGCGCCGCGATGTCGCTCCCCTGCTTCTCGAGGATCTTCGCGCAGGCGTCCGCGTCGTTCCACGGCAGGACGACCACGTGCTTCAGCACCATCGGAGGCACCCCCGCGGACCACGCCACCGACTTCGGGCGCTTGCGCGAGCCCGCGGAGGCCGGGTCGGGGGCGACGCTCACCAGCACCCAGTCGTGGGTGCCGTGGTAGGCGCCCTCGAACTTGGCGATCTTGGCGCGGCCGGTGAAGGCCCGCGCGACCCGCACCGCGTGCATGGTGGCCTCGGTGCCAGAGTTGGCGAAGCGCACCACCTCCATGCCCGGGATCCGGGTGGTGAGGCTCTCGGCGAGGCGGATCTCGTGCTCGCTCGGGCCCGGGAAGGACATGCCGTGGACCGCGGTGTCCTGGATCGCCTTGACCACCGCCGGGTTGGCGTGACCCAGGATGAGGCTCGTGTAGTTGCCGTTGAAGTCGACGCGCTCCACCCCGTCGGCGTCCCAGATCCGCGCGCCCTCGCCCCGGGTGATGTAGAACGGGTACGGATCGAAAAAGGTGGTGGTGCGGCTGTTGCCGCCCGGCATGACCCGCAGCGCCTCCTCGAAGAGCTGGCGCGAGCGGGGGGTCTTGGCCTTGTAGTCGGTGACGGCGCGCTCGAGAGTCATGGGCTCCTCCTCCTATTCGATGGCCGCGTCCAGCGCCCGGCGGCTGTCCCGAAGCATCGCATGAGCCTCGGCCACTGTCACGCGGCGGAAGGTGAGCCGCCCCCCCGGCTTGAGCTGGGCGATGCGGCCCAGGTCGAACGAGCAGACGGTGGCGATCTTGGTGTAGCCACCCGCCGACTGGCGGTCGGCGAGCAGCACGATGGGCTGGCCGTCGCCGATGACCTGGATCCCGCCCATCGGCACGCCGTCGGAGACGATGTCGTGGCCGCGGGTGTGCTCGATGAACGGACCCTTGAGCCGCGCGCCCATGCGGTCGCTCTGCGGCAGGAGCTCGTACGGCCCCTCCAGGAAGGCCGCGACGCCGGCCTCGGTGAACCGGTCGTCCTGCGGTCCAAGGATCACCGCGACGGTGGCCTCGGCGCCGTAGACCGGCGCCTGGCCGCGCCTCACCCGGCGGGAGGGGGCCGCCGCGGCGGGGCCCAGGGTCAGCCGGTCGCCGCGGCGCAGCGCGCGGCCCCCGAGGCCGCCCAGGCGGCCGCGCACGTAGGTCGCGCGCGAGCCGAGCACGACCGGGGTCTCGAGACCACCGGCCACGGCCAGGTAGGCGCGCACCCCGCTCCGGGCCGGCCCGAGCCGCAGCACGTCGCCCGCCTTCACCGCCACCGCCTGCCAGGCCGGCACCGTCGCGCCGTTCACGGTCGGCGACATGTCGGCCCCGGTCACCGCGACCAGGCGGTCGTCGGTCAGCTCGACGCGGGCGCCGATCACGGTGCACTCCAGCGCGGCGGCGCCGTCCGGGTTGCCGACGAGCCGGTTGGCGAGCACGAACGCGTCGCGATCCATCGGGCCCGAGGTCGGGATGCCGACCCGCAGGTGCCCGAAGCGGCCGAGATCCTGGATGGTGGTGAGCGGGCCCGGCTCCTGGACGAGCAGGTCGCTCATCACGCGGCGCCGGAGATCCGGGGCGCGTAGCGGCCGGTCTCGACCCTGGCCGCGATGGCGTCGTACTCGGCGCGGCCGATCGCGTGGAAGCGCACGTGGTCGCCCGCGCGCAGCAGGATCGGATCGGGAGCGTCCGGGTCGTAGAGGCGCACCGGGGTGCGGCCCAGGACCCAGAAGCCGCCCGGGCTCTCGACGGAGTAGATGCAGCACTGGACGCCGCCGATGCTGACGCTGCCGGGCGGTGTCTTGGTCCGCGGGTTCTGCAGGCGCGGGATGGTCAGCCGGTCGGGCATCCCGGTCATGTAGGGCAGGCCGGGGGTGAATCCCACGAAGTAGATGTAGTAGTCGGCCGCCGCGTGCAGGCGGACCACCTCGGCGGGGGCGAGGCCAAGCTTCTCGGCGGCGGCGTCCAGCTCGAAGCCCAGCTCGCCCTCGTAACAGCACGGCAGCTCCACCGTGCGCGCGGGCGGCAGCACCTCCGGCCGGGCCCGTGCGTAGAGCTCCCGCAGGGTCGCCCCGAGCGTCTCGTAGTCGACCACCAGCGGGTCGTAGTAGACGAGGAGGGCGCGATAGCTTGGGACCGTCTCGCCCACCCCAGGCAGCCGCCGCTGCTGGAGCAGGTACTCCAGCGCGAGGACGCGGGCGTTCAGCTCCCGGTTGACCTCATCGCCCAGCTCGACGGAGACCGCGCGGTCCCCGCACGGCAGGAGGCGCGGCGCGGGCCAGATCGTCACCGCGAGCGAAGCGTCAAATCGCGGCCAGCGCGTGGTTCGGGAGGTCGGTGATGAACATGTGGCCCGGGCTGTGGGTGATCATGAACGCGGGCTTCGAGGCCAGCGCCACCGCCTGCGGAGTGACCCCGCACGCCCAGAACACCGGCACCTCGCCCGCGCGCACGCCGACCGAGTCGCCCCAGTCCGGCTTGTTCACGTCGGCGATGCCGAGAGCGGCCGGATCGCCCACGTGCACCGGCGCCCCGTGGGCGCCGGGGAAGCGCGCGGACGCGGTCACCGCCTTGGAGAGGAGCCCGGTGGGGATCGGACGCATCGAGACGACCATCGGGCCGTGGAACTGGCCGGCGGGCCGGCACTGCACCGAGGTCTTCCACATCGCCACGTTCTTCCCCATCTCGATGTGGCGCATTGGGATCCCCGCGTCGAGCAACGCCCACTCGAAGGTGAACGAGCAGCCGAGCAGGAAGGCGACCAGGTCGTCGCGCCAGAAGGGCCGGACGTCGGTCACCTCGTCCGCGAGCACGCCGTCCTTGTAGATGCGGTAGCGCGGCAGGTCGGTCCGGAGGTCGGCGCCGGGCGCCACCCCGACCGGCTCCGGCGAGCCCACGTCGGTGACCTCGATGAGCGGGCAGGGCCGCGGGTTGCGCTGGCA
>DATGBR010000204.1:0-7725 GCA_035312605.1 Candidatus Methylomirabilota bacterium | reverse complement strand
CCCACGGCGCGGTCGGCCCGACCGCGGCGGCCGAGGCGCTGCCCCCGGTGACCTCCGACCTGACCAGCACCGTCCTCTCCCTGCTCGAGGCCGGGCGCGCGACCGTCCCCGCGCTGGTGGTGCCGGACGGCCCGGAGCTCTCCTACCGCTCGCTGCGCCAGCACGTGGCGCGGGTCGCCGACACGCTCGCGTCGCTCGCGGTGGCGCGGGGCGACCGCGTGGCGATCGTCCTGGGCAACGGGCCGGAGGCGGTCGTCGCGATCCTCGGCGCGGCGAGCGCGGCCGCGGCCGCCCCGCTCAACCCCGCCTGCACCGAGGACGAGCTCCGCTACTACATCGAGGACGTCGCGGCCCGCGCCCTCATCGTGCCCCGCGGCGGCGGGGAGGCGGCGCGTCGGGCGTGGCGGGCGAGCGGGCCGCTGATCGAGATCGCGATCGAGGCGGGCGGCAAGCTCTCGCTGGAGACGTCGCCCCCGATCGGGAAGCGGCGGACCGCGACCAGCCCGGGCCCGGACGACGTCGCGCTGGTGCTGCACAGCAGCGGCACGACCGGCCGCCCGAAGCGCGCCGCGCTCCGGCACCGCAACCTCGCGAGCTCCGCCCGCAACACCCAGGCGACCTACGGGCTCTCCTCGCTCGACACCGCGCTCTGCGTGATGCCGCTCTTCCACATCCACGGGCTGGTCGGCTGCACGCTCTCCACCTTCGCGTCCGCCGGGACGGTGGTGATGCCGGTGCGCTTCAACCCGGTCGGCTTCCGGCGCATCCTGGGCGCGCAGAAGCCCACCTGGTACACCGCGGTGCCGACCATCCACCAGCTCATCCTGGCCCGGCAGCGCGGCGCGCACGCGGGCAGCTCGCTGCGCTTCATCCGCTCGGCCAGCTCCAAGCTCCACGAGGCGACCCTGCTCGGGCTGGAGGAGGCCTACGGGGTACCGTGCCTCGAGGCCTACGGCATGACCGAGGCGTCGCACCAGATCGCCTCGAACCCGCTGCCGCCCGCCTCGCGCGTCTCCGGCTCGGTCGGGCGAGGCGTCGGCGTGCGCATCGGGGTGATGGACGCGCAGGGCCAGCTCCTCACGGTGGGCGCGAGCGGGGAGGTGGTGATCCAGGGGCCGAGCGTCATCGACGGCTACGACGACAACCCCGAGGCGGACGCGCGCTCCTTCACCAACGGCTGGTTCCGGACCGGCGACCAGGGATTCCTCGACTCGGCGGGCTACCTCACGCTGGTCGGCCGCCTCAAGGAGATGATCAACCGCGCGGGCGAGAAGATCGCCCCCCACGAGATCGACGAGGCGCTGCTCAAGCACCCCGCGGTGGCGGAGGCGGTGAGCTTCGGGGTGGCCCACGACACCTGGGGGGAGGTCGTCGAGGCGGCGGTAGTCCTCCGTGGGGAGGCCAGCGAGGCGCAGCTCCTGCGCCACTGCCGCGAGCACCTCGCCGACTTCAAGATTCCCACCCGGCTCTACCTGGTCGAGAGCATCCCGAAGGGCTCGACCGGAAAGATTCAGCGCACCCGGATGCCGAACCTGCTGCGGGGCGCGTCATGAAGCCAACGCGATAAAGGAAGATCCTCCTATGAAGATTGTGATAGTCGGGGCCGGCGCCACCGGGGCCTTCCTGGGCGCGCGGATGGCCCGGGCCGGGGTCGACGTCACGCTGGTCGCGCGGGGGGCGCACCTGGCCGCCATGCGCGAGCGGGGAGTCGAGGTCCGCGAGGCCGACGATCCCTTCGTGGCCCATCCCCCCTGCACGGACGATCTCTCGGTGGTCGGCGGCGCCGACGCGGTCATCCTGACGCTGAAGGCCCACAGCCTGCCCGAGATGGCGCCCCGCCTGGGTCCGCTACTCGGGCCCAACACCGCCGTCGTGACCGCCCAGAACGGCATCCCCTGGTGGTACTTCGACCGCCACGGCGGCCCGCTGGACGGGACCCGCCTGCGCACGGTGGACCCGGGCGGGGTGATCGCCGCGCATCTCGACGCGCGCCGCGTGGTGGGCTGCGTGGTCTACCCGGCCACGACCCTCGTCGGCCCCGGCGTCGTCGAGCACGTCGAGGGCACGCGCCTCTCCCTGGGCGAGCTGGACGGGACGTCGAGCGAGCGGTGTCGCGCCATCGCGGCCGCCCTCATCAAGGGCGGGCTCAAGGCTCCCATCCGGTCGCGGATCCGCGACGAGATCTGGCTCAAGCTGCTCGGCAACGTCTGCTTCAATCCGCTGAGCGCGCTCACCCGCGGGACCATGGCGCAGATCGCCACCGATCCCGAGATGCGGGCGGTCGCCCGCGCGATCATGGGGGAGGCGGACTCGGTCGCCCGCGCGCTCGGCATCGAGCTGGCGATCGGGGTGGACCAGCGGCTGGCCGGCGCGGAAAAGGTGGGGGCCCACAAGACCTCGATGCTCCAGGACGTCGAGAGCGGCCGCCCGCTCGAGGTCGAGGCGGTGGTCGGCGCGGTGGTGGAGATCGCCGATCTCCTCCGCCTCCCCCTGCCCCACCTCCGGACCGTCTACGCTTGTACCCGCCTGCTCGACCAGGGGCTCCGGGGCGTCTAGGCTACTTCGGCTTGGGGGCGAAGAGGGCGCACCAGCCCTTGGGGTTGATCTTGCCTTCCACCATCTTGCAGCTGCTCGGGGCGACGAAGTGCAGGCAGCCGTCGCACTCCTGGGTCCCCTTGGGCTTCTCCTGGTACTGGACGAGCTTGGGGGCCACCTTCTGCTGCGCCACCGCCCGGCGGGGGATGACGGCCAGCACCAGCCCGGCGCACCCCAGCAACAGGGCCCGCCGGGACGCCTTGGGCTCGGTCTCGGTTCTCGTACTCACGGGTTCTCGTTCCTCCCTCGGATGGATCCCTTCGTTCAAAGCCCAGCGTACCACCGGCGGGGCCCGGCCCCGCCTGCCGCAGGGCCCCTACCCCCCGTACGATGTCCTTGACTTTCCAGACTTCCACCCTTACAACTGGGGGCCAATCGATGGCCGACCCCTGGCCGATGCGCCTCAAATTCCTCTCGGTTCCCGCGATGCTGCTGAGTCTGCTCCTGCTCTCGAGCGGGTGCGAGACGATCTCGGATTTCTTTCGCCAGCGGCCGCAGGCGCTGCCGCCCGCTTCGGAGCTGTACGCGGAAGGCGAGAGCCAGCTCAGCAAGAGCCGGTTCGAGGACGCGCGGACCGCGTTTCGCAAGGTCGCCGAGCGGCACCCCCAATCGGGCTACGCGCCGCGGGCCCGCTTCCTGATCGGCGAGGCGTTCTACCGCGAGGGACAGTTCGACAAGGCCATCAAGGAGTTCGAGGCCTTCATGTCGTTCTATCCGCGCCACGAGATCTCCGACCTGGCCCAGTTCCGGCTGGCGATGAGCTACTACGACCAGATGAAGCCGGTGGAGCAGGACCAGGAGATCACGCGGAAGGCGATGGAGGCCTTCAAGGTGCTCGTGCGTGAGTACCCGGAGAGCCGCTACGCGGCCGACGCCCTCGCCAAGACCGACATCTGCCGCGGGCGCCTCGCGCAGAAGGAGCTGTGGGTGGCGGCCTACTACATCAACCAGGGCAACCCGGCCGCGGCGCGCCAGCGACTCGAGAAGGTCATCAAGGAGTTCCCGCGGACGCTCGTGACCCCGGAGACGTTGTTCCGTCTGGGTGAGGTGTACCAGGGCGACGGCCGGACCGAGGAAGCTCAGCGGATGTTCCGGCAGGTGGCCGAAGAGTACCCCTACACCGACTGGGGCAAGCGCGCGGCCCAGCGACTCCAGACCGCCACGAGGTAATCGTCCCATGCACGACGTCGTCGATCTGCGCTCGGATACCCTGACCCTCCCCACCCAGGCCATGCGGGACGCGATGGGCCGCGCCGAGGTGGGCGACGACGTGTGGGAAGAGGATCCGACGGTTCGCCGGCTGGAAGAGGTCGCGGCGCGCCGCACCGGCAAGGAGGCGGCGCTGTTCGTGTCCTCCGGGACCCAGGGCAACCTGGTCTCGGTGCTCGCCCAGACCCGCGCCGGCCAGGAGGTCATCCTCGACGCGGACTCTCACGTCTTCAACTACGAGGGCGCGGGCGCGGCGGTGTTCGGCGGCGTCCAGACCCTGCCGGTCAAGACCGCGCGCGGCTTCCTCACTCCCGAGCAGGTACGCGAGCACATCCGGCCCAGCAACATCCACATCCCGACCACCGGCCTGGTGTGCCTCGAGAACACCCACAACCGCCACGGGGGGACGTGCTGCACGCCCGAGGAGATCGAGGCGGCGGCGGCGGCGGCGCACGCGGCCGGCGTCCCGGTGCACCTCGACGGCGCGCGGCTCTTCAACGCGGCGGTGGCGCTGAGGCGGCCGGTCGCCGACTTCGCGCGCCCGGTGGACTCGCTCACCTTCTGCCTCTCCAAGGGCCTCGGCGCCCCGGTGGGCTCGCTGGTGTGCGGATCGCGCGAGCTGGTGGCGCGCGCGCGGCGGGTGCGCAAGATGCTCGGCGGCGGGATGCGCCAGGTCGGGGTGCTCGCGGCGGCGGGGCTCATCGCGCTCGAGTCCATGGTCGACCGGCTGGCCGAGGACCACGCGAACTGCCGCCGGCTCGCCGAGGGCGTGGCGAAGCTGCCGCGGATCGGCCTCGACCTGGCCACCGTGCAGACCAACATCGTCATCTTCCGGGTGGACCGGGACGGCGGCGCCGACGACCTGGTCACCGGCTGCCTGGCCCGGAAGGTGAGGGTCCACCAGACCGGTCCCGGCACCATCCGGTGTGTCACCCACAAGGACGTCGACGCCGACGACATCGCGCGGGCCCTCGAGGCCTTCCGAGAGATCACGGCGGCCTGGTAGCCGCCCGCACCCCCGTCAGAGGAGGCCGCACCCTATGGCCGATCGCCTGCTGGACGTCAAGAACCTGAAAACGTATTTCTTCACCGACGAAGGTGTGGTGCGGGCCGTCGACGGCGTCGACCTCTACATCGAGAAGGGCGAGACCCTGGGCGTGGTCGGCGAGTCCGGCTGCGGCAAGTCGGTGACCGCGCTCAGCATCATGAAGCTGATCCCCCAGCCGCCCGGCCGCATCGTCGAGGGGGAGATCATCTACAACGGGACCAACCTGGTCACGCTGGCCCCGAACAAGATGCGCAAGATCCGCGGCAAGGAAATCTCCATGATCTTCCAGGAGCCCATGACCTCGCTCAATCCGGTGTTCACCTGCGGCGAGCAGATCGCGGAGGCGATCCGCCTCCACGAGGGGCTCGGCCGGCGCGAGGCGATGGCCAAGACGGTGGACATGCTGAAGCTGGTGCACATCCCCAACGCGGAGCGCCGCGTGAAGGAGTACCCGCACCAGCTCTCGGGCGGCATGCGGCAGCGCATCATGATCGCGATGGCGCTCTCCTGCAATCCGAATCTCCTGATCGCGGACGAGCCCACCACCGCGCTCGACGTGACGATCCAGGCCCAGATCCTCGAGCTGCTCAACGAGCTGAAGTCCAAGCTCCACATGGCGGTCTTGCTGATCACGCACGACATGGGCGTCATCGCGGAGACCGCGCAGCGGGTGGTCGTGATGTACGCGGCCAAGGTAGCGGAGGAGGCGCCGGTCGCCGACCTCTTCAAGGAGCCGCTGCACCCCTACACCCAGGGCCTGCTGCGCTCGATCCCGCGCATCGACCTCGCGGCCACCGCGCGGCGGCGCCTCGAGACCATCCCGGGCACGGTGCCGACCCTCCGCGGCGACATCGCCCCCGGCTGCCGCTTCGCCCCGCGCTGCCCCTTCGTGAAGTCGGTGTGCACCGAGAAGGATCCGGTGCTCAAGGAAGTCAAGCCGGGACACAAGGTGTCCTGCTGGCTGTACTAGAGGACGCCATGCCCGACACCGCCCTCCTGCGCGTCAAGAACCTCAAGAAGTACTTCCCGATTCGCGGCGGGCTCTTCTCCCGTGAGGTCGCGCGGGTGCACGCCGTCGACGACGTGACCTTCGACCTGCTGAAGGGCGAGACCCTGGGCCTCGTGGGCGAGTCGGGCTGCGGCAAGTCCACCACCGGGCGGTGCATCCTACGCCTGATCGAGCCCACCGCGGGCGAGGTGTGGTTCGACGACAAGAACGTGACCACGCTCGACAAGCGATCGCTCCGGCACCTGCGCCGCGACATGCAGATCATCTTCCAGGACCCCTACGCGTCGCTCAACCCGCGCATGACGGTCGGCTCGATCATCGGAGAGGCGCTCGTCATCCACAAGCTGGCCAAGAGCAAGCGCGAGCGGGAGGAGCGGGTGGTGCACCTGCTCGAAACGGTCGGCCTCAACGCCGACCACCTGCGCCGCTACCCGCACGAGTTCTCGGGCGGCCAGCGCCAGCGCATCGGCATCGCCCGCGCCCTCGCGGTGAGCCCGAAGCTGATCGTGGCCGACGAGCCGGTCTCCGCGCTAGACGTGTCCATCCAGGCCCAGGTCATCAACCTGCTGGAAGACCTCCAGAAGCAGTTCAACCTGACCTATCTCTTCATCGCCCACGACCTCTCGGTGGTCGAGCACATCTCGACCCGGGTGGCGGTCATGTACCTCGGCAAGATCGTGGAGATCGCTCCCGCCAAGGAGCTCTACACGAATCCGAAGCACCCCTACACCGAGGCCCTGCTCTCCGCGGTGCCGATCCCCGACCCCGCGGTGAAGCGCAAGCGCATCCTGCTGGAGGGCGACGTGCCGAGCCCGATCAAGCCGCCCTCCGGCTGCCGCTTCCACACCCGCTGCCCGGTCCGGGTCCCCTCCTGCTCCGAGAACGAGCAGATCCTCAAGGAGATCTCGCCCGGCCACTGGGTCGCCTGCCAGGTGAGGGCGTAGGGCAACCCGTCGCGGCCTCTCCGCGGTGACCCCTCTTTGGTATCCGCTCGCCTCGCCTTCGGCTGCGGCTCGCCAAACTCAGCCATGGCTTCAACCGTTCACGGCCCCAGCTGACCGGTCATGATCGCGTGGTCCGGCGTCTTCCACATCCTCGCCACCCCGTTCCGCGACGACGGCGCCCTCGACACCGAGGGCCTGCCGCGCCTCGTCGAGTGCGCGCTCGCCACCGGGATCACCGGCTTCACCATCCTCGGTATCGCGGGCGAAGCTCACCGCCTCACCGACGAGGAGCGCCGCCGCGTGGTGGAGACCGTGGTCAAGGAGGTGCGCGGCCGGGTGCCGGTGACGGTGGGGGTCTCCGCCTCCGGCACCCACCTGGCCACCGCCTTCGCCCGCATGGCGCGCGAGCACGGCGCGGACGCGCTCATGGTCGCGCCGCCCACCGGGCTCAAGAACCTGGACGCGGTCGCGGAGTACTACCGCATAGTCGCGGCGGCCACCGGGCTGCCGATCGTGCTGCAGGACGAGCCAGTCACCACCCAGGTCAACATGCCGGCGCCGTTCATCGCCCAGTTGTGCGCCGACCTCCCGGCGATCCAGGCGGTCAAGCTCGAGGAACCTCCGACCCTGCCCAAGATCACGCGGCTGCGCGCGCTCTTCGGGAGCCGGGTCGCGATCTTCGGCGGGCTCGGCGGCGTCTACTTCTTCGAGGAGCTCTCGCGCGGCGCGGACGGGGCCATGACCGGCTTCCCCTACCCGGAAGCGCTGCGGGCGATCCGCGAGCACTTCGTGGCCGGGCGCCGCGACGAGGCGCGCGCGCTCTTCTACCGGTGGCTGCCCCTCATCCGCTACGAGAGCCAGCCGGGAGCGACCCCCGGCACCGCGGTCGGCATCCGCAAGGAGATCCTGCGGCGCCGGGG
>DATGBR010000203.1:0-6446 GCA_035312605.1 Candidatus Methylomirabilota bacterium | reverse complement strand
GAGGTCGAGCGGCGGCTCGGCACGCTCCGCGCGCGCCGCGTGCAACTCGGCAACCACTCGATCTTCCCCAACGGGATCCTCGGCCTCCGGCTCGCCCTGCCCCGGGGTCCGCTCAAGACCGAGTTCTGGCACTTCGTGCTGCTGGACAAGGGGGCGCCGGAGGCCCTCAAGCGGGCGATCCGCGTCGGGAGCCAGGCCAACAACGGCGCCGCCGGCATGTTCGAGCAGGACGACGTCGACAACTGGCGCCAGGTGACCGCCGCGAGCGCGAGCCGCCTCGGCCGCCGGTATCCGCAAGACCTGTCGATGGGGCTGGGGCACGCGGGGCCGCATCCGGATTACCCGGGGCTCGTCTCCGAGCGCTACATCTCGGAGAACAACCAGCGCCTCTTCTACCGGCGCTGGGAGGAGTTCATGAACGCGGAGAGCTGGGCCGACATCACCCTCGACCCGATCAAGGCCCGCTTCGAGGGCACCGCGACCCTGCGCGGCTAGCCGAGGCATGAGAAAGCGCGCGCGCCGCGCCGCCCGCCCGGCGCCCCGGTCCCGGACCCTGACCGCCCAGCAGGCGCTCTGGCTCGAGCTGATGCCGTTCTACATCCGCGAGGCCTGGCTGCTCGACGAGCGGAGGCTCGAGGAGTGGCTCGACCTCTTCACCGACGACGTCCTCTACTTCATGCCCCGCCGCAAGAACGTCCCGCGCCGGGAGGCTCATCGCGAGCTGACCGCGCTCGGCGATCTCGCGATCCTCGAGGAGGACAAGCGGTACCTCCAGATGCGGGTGGCCCGCCTCGACACCGGCATGGCCTGGGCCGAGGATCCGCCCTCGCGCACCCGTCACCTGGTCGGCAATCTCGAGGTGGCGCCGCTCGCCCGGGGCGAGGTGCAGGCCAAGACCGCGTTCCTGGTCTACCGCTCGCATCTGGAGACCGACCACCAGATCCTCTCCGGCTGCCGCGAGGACGTGCTGCGCCGGGTGAAGGGCGGGTGGAAGATCGCCCGGCGCACGATCGTGCTCGACGCCAACGTCCTGCTCGACAAGAACCTCAGCGTCTTTCTGTAGGCCATCCATCGGATGGGATCTCCGCGCTGATGACGGCGACCATGATGGTCGCGTTGGTCGGCGGCACGTGTCTGGGCGGCTTCGTGCAAGGCGTGTCCGGCTTCGCGTTTGGGCTGGTAGCCGTGAGCGTGTGGGCATGGACGATCGAGCCGCAGCTCGCGGGGCCGTTGGTGGTATGGGGTTCGTGGTTCGGGCAGATCCTGTCCATCGGCACCGTCCGCCGCGGCTTCGTCTGGCGGCGCACCATACCGTTTCTGATCGGAGGGGTGGCCGGGGTCCCGCTGGGAACCTGGCTATTGCCCCACGTCGACCTGTACGTCTTTCGAGCCGGGGTCGGTACGCTGCTCGTCATCTACTGCTCGATCATGCTGCGCGCCGGAAGCCTGCCGGTGCTCACGCACGGTGGGCGCTGGCTGGACGGGGTGGTCGGCGCGGTCGGTGGAGTGATGGGCGGACTCGCGGGACTCACCGGCCCCGCCCCGACCCTCTGGTGCCTGCTGCGAGGCTGGGACCGCGACGCGCAACGCGGGATGTTTCAGGCTTTCAACCTCGCCATGCACTCTCTTACCCTGACGATCTATCTGCTGAACGGCACCGTGACGGCGGCGATGTTGCCCGCTTTTGCCATGATCGTCCCGACCGCGATCATTCCCACGCTGGCCGGGGTGCGAGTCTACCGGCGCTTCAGCCATCACAACTTCCAGCGCCTCGTGCTGTTTCTCCTCCTCGTGGCCGGCCTGATGATGCTCCTGTCGCTCGTGCGGCAATAGCGCGTCACCACACGAACGGGACGAGGCGGTAGCGCACTCGCCGCCGGTACTCGGCGTAGCCGGGCAGCTCGCGCGCGAGCAGCGCCTCCTCGTCCAGGCTGCGCACCGCCAGCAGCACCGCCAGCGCCAGGCCCACGACCAGCGCCGAGATCGCGCCGGTGACGAGCGGCCCGCCCACGAACATGAGGGTGGCCCCGAGGTACATCGGGTGGCGCACCCAGCCGTACACGCCGGTCGAGACCACGCGGTGGCCGCGCTCGCTCTGCACGCGCACCAGCGCCGACCCGAACGTATTGCCGGCGAACGAGCGAAACAGGAGGAGCCACGACAGGGCCAGGAGCGCGTCGCCGACCAGCTCGACGGCCAGGGGCAGCCGCGGGGTCCAGTGGAAGCGGCGCGCGTCGAGCGGCATCAGCGCGATCCAGATGATGAAACCCACCGTCAGGACATAGACGATGATCCGATCGCGACGGCTCTGTCCGCCGGTGCCGGGCAGCCGGTAGCGCTCGGCGAGCAGCCCCGGGTCCCGGCGAGACAGCCACGCCACGGTGCTGGCGCCGACCGCCACGAACCACCCGCCGAAGATCCAGCCCTCGGGCCAGGTCCAGTCGCCAGCCAGGAACAGCACGAGCGCGGGCCAGACGAGCAGGTACCCCGCGGTGAAGAGCAGCCGGCCCGGCGACACCCTCGCCCTCAGTAGCCCCGCAGGAACGCCAGCACCTGCGCGGCCCACTCGGCCGGCTTCTCGAAGGGCGGCCAGTGCCCGCAGTTGTTGAGCAGCACCAGGCGCGAGTCCGCGATGTGGTTCAGGATCGCGATGCTGACCTCGAAGGCGACCATGCGATCGTAGCGCCCGTGGACCAGCAGCACCGGCGCCTGGATGGAGGCCAGGTCCGGGGTGTAGTCGTGCGGCGTGCTGACCGACTGCCGGCGCGCCTCCATGAATTCGGGCGACCAGGTGTGCGCGCGGTGGATGTAGTCCACCAGCTCGTCGGTCACCAGGCTCTCGTCGTCGATGTGCACGCGCAGGTAACGCCGGATGTTCTCGCGGCTCGGGTCGTCCAGGGCCTGGCGGGTGGCCCGGCTGCCCTCGGAGGGGCGATTGGCCATCAGGTAGCGGTCGCCCCCGGTGCCGATGTGCGAGCCGCCCATCACGAACCTCCGCACCCGCTGCGGGTACGTGATGGCCGCCACCATCGACGACTGGCCGCCCTGCGAGCTGCCGACCCAGTGCGCTCGCTCGATGCCGAGGGCGTCCAGCAGCGCGACCGCGGTCCGCGCCTGGACCGCGTGCACCCCTTCCCGGTAGACGATGGGGCCGGTCTTGCTGAAGTTCGGGAGGTCCATGAGGATGCAGCGGAAGTGCGGCGCGAGCGCGCCGATCGCCTTGTGGAACGTGATCCACGCGGTGGTGCCGGGGCCGTAGGAGTGCAGGAACAGCACCGGATCGCCCGCGCCCACGTCGTGATAGTGGACCGTCATCTTCCCGGCCTGGTCCCCGGCTTGGCCCCCGACTGAAATGGTCCGGCTGGTGCCCTCCTCGGTGAGCCCATTCGACGCGACGAACGGCATGTCTTCCTCCTT
Organism: Candidatus Methylomirabilota bacterium; assembly: GCA_035312605.1. Lineage (GTDB taxonomy): Bacteria > Methylomirabilota > Methylomirabilia > Rokubacteriales > CSP1-6 > CAMLFJ01. Next base: position 3,029 of record DATGBR010000203.1, on the reverse strand, counting down.
CGGGCGGGGCCTTCAGACCCGACCGGCTCCAGGGGCGGCCGGCTCGGCGAGGCCCAGGTAGGCGGCGCGGATGCGCGGGTCGGCGGCCAGCTCGCGAGCCGGCCCGCTGACCACCACGCGCCCGGTCTCGAGCACGTAGGCGCGCGAGGCCAGGGCCAGGGCGCGCCGCGCGTTCTGCTCGACCAGCAGGATGGTCGTACCCTCGGCGTTGAGCCGGGCGATGACGTCGAAGATCTCGCGGGCCAGCCGCGGCGACAGCCCCAGGGACGGCTCGTCGAGCAGCAGCAATCGCGGCCGGATCATCAGGGCCCGCGCGATCGCGAGCATCTGCTGCTCGCCCCCCGACAGCGTCCCCGCGAGCTGGCGCGCGCGCTGGCCGAGCACCGGGAAGAGCGCGAAGGCGCGCTCGGTTCCCTCCGTCACCGCGGCGCGCGGGGCGGTGTGGCCGCCCACCAGGAGATTCTCGCGCACCGTGAACTCGGGGAAGATCTCGCGTCCCTCCGGCACGTGGCCGACGCCGGCGGCGACGATGGCGTCGGGGGCCGCGCGGGTGATGTCGCGGCCGTCGAAGACGACGCGGCCCGCGCTCGGGCGCACCAGCCCCGAGATCGCCCGCAGCGTGGTGCTCTTGCCGCTGCCGTTGGCGCCGAGCAGGGTCACGATCTCGCCCGCCGCGACGGTGAGCGACACGCCGTCCAGCGCGCGGCGCTTGCCGTAGGCCACCGAGACGCCGTCGAGCCCGAGCAGCACGCTCATTGGTCGGTGCCCAGGTAGGCCGCCACCACCGTGGGATCCCGGCTCACCTCGGCGGGCGTCCCCTCGGCGAGCCGTCGCCCGTGCTGGAGCACCGCCACCCGGTCGGAGACGCCCATCACCAGCTCCATGTTGTGCTCGACGAGCAGGATCGTCAGGCGGTCGTCGTCGCGGAGGCTCCGGATCAGGCGCATCAGCTCCAGGGTCTCGGTGGGGTTGAGCCCGCCCGCCGGCTCGTCGAGCAGGAGCAGGCGCGGCTCGAGGGCCAGCGCCCGCGCCAGCTCCACGCGCTTCTGGAGCCCGAGCGGCAGCCCCGCCGCGTCGCGGCCCGCGACATCGCCGAGCCCCACCCGCGCCAGGAGCGCCCGCGCCCGATCGCGGGCGCGCGCCTCCTCCCGGCGCACCCCGGGCAGCCCGAGCGCGGCCGCGATCACGTGCCCCCGCAGCCGCGCGTGCGCGCCGATCAGCACGTTGTCGAGCGCGGAGAGCCCGCGGAACACCTCCGTGTTCTGGAAGGTCCGCGCCACCCCGAGGCGCGCCACCGCGTGGGGGGCGCGGGTCAGCAGATCGTGGCCGTCGAAGCGCACGCGCCCGCTCGCCGCCCGGTAGAGTCCGGTCAGGACATTGAACACGGTGGTCTTCCCGGCCCCGTTCGGGCCGATGAGCGCGAAGATCTTCCCCGCCCCGACGGCCAGATCCACCTCGCTCAGCGCGGCGAGCCCGCCGAAGCGGATCGAGAGCCCTTCGATCTCGAGCAGCGGCGCGGGCGGCCGCGTCACGGCTCCGACTTCAGCCAGTCCGAGAGCGGCTTGAAGCGCCCGTTCTCCACCCGGACCCAGAATCCCTGCTTCTGGGTGTCGTGGTCGGCCCCGATCGTGACCGGCGGCAGGATCCCGGTGTCGAAGCCCTTGAGCGACTCGAGCGCGGTCACGAGCCCGTCGCGGGTGAGATTGCGCCCCGCCCGCTTGGCGCCCTCGGCGAAGAGCATGCCGGCCACGTAGCCGGCGAGCGAGTAGCGGTTCGGCTCGTTCTTCGGGAAGTACTTCTGCAGCTGCTCCCGGTAGAGCTTCACCCCCGGCTGATCGGCGCGCAGCGGATCGGGCAGGGTCGCCAGCCCCTCCACCCCGTCGGAGGCATCGCCGGCCAGGCCCAGGTAGGTCTCGTCGGTCAGCGGGCCCGTCGAGACCATCAAGGTATCGCTCCAGCCGATCTTCTGCCGCTCCTTGAGCGCCTGGGCGGCCGGACCGGGAGTCAGGACCAGGAAGGTGACCTCGGGCTTCGCGGCCTGGAGCTTGGCGATCTGCGCGCTCACGTCGGTGACCCCGCGCTTCACCGGCTCGGTCGCGGTCAGCTTGAGGTTGTGGCGGCCGAGATCGACCTCGAACGCGGTCAGGAACTACTTGCCGTACTCGTCGTCCTGGTAGAGGGCGGCGAACCGCTTGAACTTGCGCGGGCCGGCCAGGTAGTCGATCATCATCCGGGACTGGCGGTCGCTCAGCACGAGCCCGCTGAAGACGTACTTCTTGTTCCGGGTCGCGGTCGAGCTCTGGAACGGGAAGAGCATCGGCACCTTGCCCTGCTCGAGGTAGTCCAGCGTGGCCACCACCGGCGGCGAGCCCTGAGGCGCGATCACCGCGAAGATCCCGTCCTGCTCCACGAGCTTCTTCGTGTTGGCCACCGCGTCCTGCGGCCGGTAACCGTCGTCGTAGTAGACGGTGCGGATCTTGCGTCCGTGGACCCCGCCCGCGTCGTTGAGCACGCGGAAGTAGAGATCGACGCCGACCTTGGTGAGCTGGGTGCCGGTGAAGGCGAGCGGACCCGAGAAGGAGTTCGAGCCGCCGAGCAGGATCTCGTTGTCGGTCACGCCGGGCTCGGCCGCGACCGCGGGCCGGCCCGCCAGGCCCGCGAGCATCGCCACGACCATCGCCGCCACCAACACGACCACCGCGTAGCGTTGCCTCATGACTGCCTCCTTGTCATCGCGGCCAGACCGCCGGGTGCGAACAGCATGCACGCGATCATGATCGCGCCGAAGATGAGCGGCCGGTAGGCCTGGAACCCGGCCAGCGAGTCGTTGAGCACGGTGACGACGGCCGCCCCCGCCACCCCACCCCAGACGGAGCCAAGCCCACCCAGGATGATCATCACCAGGAAGTCGACCGAGAGGAACACGTCGAACGCGTCCGGGGAGAGAAACCCCACCGCGAAGGCAAAGAGCCCGCCCGCCACCCCGGTGTAGAACGCGGAGAGCACGAAGGCGATCGTCTTGTACGCGG
>DATGBR010000202.1:0-2201 GCA_035312605.1 Candidatus Methylomirabilota bacterium | reverse complement strand
CAGAACTGCACCGGCGTTGGCGGCATCTTACCGCTGGCGTCGAGTTGCGGAAGGTTGGGCGACGCGTTCTCCCACACGAGCAGCATCGACCGCTTCGGCGAGAACCCGCGGTGACGGATGTCGGCGGGCATGGCCGCCACGTCGCCCGCCTTCATGGTGACCCGCGCCCGCATGGCGCCCGTCTCCCGGTCCTCGACTTCCCACTGAATCTCGTCGCTGAGCTGCACGAACCATTCGACCCGGTGTTTGCCGTGGATGATGGGCAGGATGTACTCCTCGGTGGTCGGGCAGTAGAGGCTGTTCTTGCAGACCGACACCACCGACGGGTTCCAGGTCACGTCGGAGCGCGAGAGGTAGGCGAAGAGGTTCACCGAGACCACCTGGTCCTCGAAGCCGGGCTCCGGGTTCACCTCCGGCGCGTCCTGCGGCACGTCGGTGAAGTGCCGGTTGATCGGGAAGCCGCTCTCGTCGGTGCGCACCGGCTCGTCCCCCGGCGCCCCGATCATCCGCTTGGCGGTGACCCGGTGCCGGGTGACCGCACGCTTGTTGGACCCGTTCTTGGGCCCGAAGGCGCTGCCGGTCTCCGCGGGGGACGCGAAGGGGTCGAACGTGGTGTTCGTCCAGTCGATCAGGATCGCCTCGAAGAGCCGGCTGATCGCGTCGCTCTTGAAGTTCTCCGAGTAGTCGAGGCCGGCCTGCCGGTACTGCGAGTTGAACCGGCCCGCGAAGAGGTCCACGGTGCCGTAGTGGTTGACCGTCCCGATCACGGTGTCGAAGTTGACGATGCCGTAGAAGAAACCCCACGCCACGTCGCGCTGGATCGCGCGGAGGAAGGCGTCCGCCGCGAGCATGTGGGTGCCGTTGGGCCAGCGCACGTGGGCGAAGTATTCGTCCCGGCTGAAGGAAAACTTGCCGAGGGCGAAATCCTTGTAGCCGTGCCGGTTGGGCTCGATGCTGCCGAGCTCGGGAACCGTGTCGGTGGTCGTGGTCATCGGAGGTCTCCTCTCAGGCCTGGGGCCGCGGCGTGGTCTGGCAGATCTCGGCCCACCGCTCCACCGTGTCGCGCCCGGCCAGCGTCTGGAGCAGGATCACGCTCGGGCTCCCGGCCTGGAACTGGTAGGCCGCGCCGGCGGGCAGGAGGGTCATGTGGCCGCGCCGCGCCCGCACCCGTCCCATCTTGCGCCCCGCGGGGGCGGCCGCGAGCGGGATCGACCCGTGGCTCCCCGCCGGCGCGAGCGACGCGTCGTCGGGCTTCCAGAGGCGCACCTCCACCTCCCCGTCCATCACCAGGGCGAACTCGTCCTGGCACGCCACCCGCCAGCCCGAGGTGCCCTCGGCGCGGATGGCCTCGATCACGTACTCGATGTTCTTGCCGACCGCGACCTTCTCGTAGGGTCGAGCCTTCGAGGCGACCTCGAACACGTTCGAGAAGACGTAGTTGCGGGCGTCGTCCTTGATGACCTCGACGCCGCCCTTCTCATAGTGCGCGAGCGAGCCGAAGCGGGTGCGATTGGGCGCCATTGCTCCTCTCCTTTCCGGTGCGCTCCCGCCGCCGCGCGAGGCCGAGCTGCCGGCAGAGCCGGCCCAGCTCCGCCTGCTCCGGCGGGGAGAGCGCCCCCAGCTCGCGCACGACGTGCCGCACGTGGCGAGGAAAGATCCCGCCGATCAGCCGGCGGCCCTTGTCGGTGAGCGTGACCGTGACGAATCGCCGATCCTGCGGCCCCCGGTGACGGCGCACGAGCCCGCGCCGCGCGAGGTTGCCGACCACCACCGTGATGTTGCCTCCGCTGCGGAGGAGCTTCCGGCCCAGGTCCCGCTGGCAGAGCGGTCCCCGGTGGAGCAGCGCCTCCAGCGCGCCGAACTGGCCGAAGGTCAGGTCGGCGGCGCGCATGAGCGGATCGAGGCGCGCGGTCACCGAGTCGGCCGCGCGCATGAGCTTGATGTACGCGTCGAGCGCGGCCCGCTCCTGCGCGCTGCCCCGGTAGTGGGTGGGCATACTTTGAACTTGAACCGTCTATTAGTACGCGCGCCGCCGCGTTGTCAAGGGCGTCGCGGTCGCGTGTTGGGTCTCGTCAAGATTGACCCCCGGGTTTCGGTGTCGAGCAGGCGCAGGCACGAGACGCCTAAGCGGCCCGCCGAGGTGGCTGGAGCGCGGCAAGTTTTTCGGCCGGGGTGCGGCCCGGCAGAGCGAGGGAGAAGCG
>DATGBR010000201.1:0-2219 GCA_035312605.1 Candidatus Methylomirabilota bacterium | reverse complement strand
TGTCGACCTCGCGGCCCCCCTCGACGACTCGACCCGGGACGCCCTGACCCGCGCCCTGGCGGACCACCTGGCGCTGGTCTTTCGCGACCAGTCCCTGACACCGGCCCAGTACCTCGCCGCCGCCTCCGTGTTCGGGCCGCCGATGGAGCAGCACTACTCGCAGCACAACATGCCCGATTTCCCGCTGATCGGGCTCATCTGGCACCGCAACGGCCAGCAGCCGGCCGAGCAATGGCACACCGACCATACCAACCGCGAGCATCCGCCCGCCGCCACCATCCTCCACGGGGTGGAGATCCCGTCGGCGGGCGGCGGCACCAGCGTGGCGAGCATGCGCGCGGCCTATCTCGCGCTCGCGGGGGACGAGCGGCGACGCCTCGAGGCGCTGACGACCTTCAACGGCCTCGACGGCCACGCCGACACGCGGCCGGAGGACCGGGAGAAGTACGGCCGGCCGGTCGAGCATCCGATGGTCCGCACCCATCCCGTGCACGGCTCGAAGGCGGTCTACTTCCACATCTCCAAGGCCACCCACGTGAGCGGCCTGACCCCCGAGGCGAGCCGGGCCTACATGCGCGACCTGCTCGACCGCATGATCCGGCCGGAGATCGTCTACCACCACGCCTGGCGCAAGGGCGACGTGCTGCTGATCGACAACCGCGCGACGATGCACCGGGCCCACGGCGACTACGACCGGAGCCAGAGCCGCGTGCTGTGGCGGATCATCGTCGAGGGCGATCGCCCGCGGCTCGTGTGACCGGACGCGCCATGCGCGTGGACCACATCTTCGAGGGCGGCACGCTCCTCACCATGGATCCCGCACGCCCGCGCGCGAGCGCGCTCGCGGTGGTCGGCGGCCGCGTCGCGCACGACCGGCTCGGGCTCGGCTGATCAGGCGCCCGGTGGCCGGTAGCCCGCCCCCTGCGCGAGCAGCAGCGCGTCGAAGCCCTCGTCGGGCGTCATGAGGATCGTGGTCTTGAAGTCCTTCACCGCTCCGCTCCCCGCGATGGCCATGGAGAACGCGGCCGCGTTGACGTTGCTCGGCACGTCGAAGAGCACGACCACGTCGTAGTCGCCGAAGGCGTAGTACCAGGCGATGATCTCGCCGCCGAGCTTCTCCACCACCGGCCGGAGCGCCTCCATCCGGTTCTCGGGCCGCTGGACGAGCTTGTTCCACGCCGGACTGGTGTAGGACGCCTGCACCATGAATTTGGGCATCGGAGTCCTCCTGGCCGCCGCGCCCCGGTGCGGGACGCGGCGCGGGAACGGGGCTACCCGGTCTTGGCGAGGGCCCGGACGATCTCGCGGCAGAAGGCCGGGAGGTCATCGGGCTTCCGCGAGGTGATCAGGTTGCCGTCCACCACCACCTCGGTGTCCGACCACTGACCGCCCGCGTTCACCACGTCGTCTTTGATCGAGAAGAACGAGGTCACCTTCTTACCCTTGATCACTCCCGCGCTGGCCAGCATCCAGCCCGCGTGGCAGATCGCGGCCACGACCCGGCCCTGCTGCGCGGCCTCGCGGACCAGCTTCACCATCGCGTCGTGGCGGCGCATCATGTCCGGGGCGTACCCGCCCGGGACGATCACCGCGTCGAACTCCACCGCGCTCACCGCGTCGGCCTGCACGTCCACCGTCACCGGATAGCCGTGCTTGGAGGCGTAGGACTTGGCGCCGCCCGCGCCCACCACCCGGACCTCGGCTCCCTCCTCCTTCATGCGGTAATACGGCACCCACAGCTCCATCTCCTGGTAGAGGTTCTCGGCCAGGATCGCCACCCGCTTCCCCTTGAGACTCATGGACACCTCCTCGGATTGTTTCCCCGCAATATACCCCGGCCACCGCGGCGCCGCGAGGTGGACCGGAATCGGTTACGCTACCGGGAACTGATGGCCGTCGCGACGTGTTCCATGGCGGTGGAGTCCGTGGCGCGGAGGGTCGCGGGGTGCGCGCTCGCCGCGATCTGGCTCCTGCTCGCCGCCTCGCCCGGCGAGGCGGCCCACGGCGTTCCGGTCACGGTCGTCACCACCGCACCCGAGTACGCCAAGCGCCTCCTCGACGGCGGCCAGCCGATCGTCTTCGTCGACCTGAGGCCGAGAGAAGACTTCGCGCACGGGCGGCTGCCCCACGCGCTCTCGGTTCCCCTGCCCGAGCTCCGCCGGCGCTACCACGAGATCTCCCAGACCGAGCTGGTGATCCTGTACTGTGACTGTCCCCCC
>DATGBR010000200.1:0-15005 GCA_035312605.1 Candidatus Methylomirabilota bacterium | reverse complement strand
GAGCGTCACCTTCTCGGGCAGCTCGGCCACCGCGTGGGTCGGGACCGCAACGCGCTCGGCCCAGGCGCCTTCCGGTAGGAAGCCGACCACGCGGGCGCCGGCCTTGGGGCCGGAGCCGTCGGAGGCGGCGCGCTCCACCGTACCGGCCAGGTCCCAGCCTGGACGCCAGCCGGCGGCGGCCATCGTCGAGCGGCGGACCTCGCCGCGGTTGAGCGAGATGGCGCGGACGCGGATGATCGCTTCGCCGCGGTCGGGGGTGGGGGCGGGGACCGGGCGGAGGACGAGACGTCCCGGAGCCGCGGGGTCGACGACTACGGCCTGGTTGTCGCTCACTTGCATTCTCCCTAGATGACGCCGTCGCGCTTGAGCTGGTCGATGGCCTCGGGCTTGTAGCCGAGCAGGCGACTGTAGACCTCGGTGTTGTGCTCACCGAGCAGCGGCGAGCGCGTGACCTCGGTGGGCGAGTCGGAGAGGCGCACCGGGTTGCCGGGCATCGGGTAGGGGCCGCGGCGCGGGTGCTCGAGGTCGGTCACGAAGCGGCGCTTGCGCAGGTGCGGGTCGGACAGCACCTCGGTGGAGTCGAGCACCGCGCCGCAGGGGACGCCGGCGCCGGCCATGATCTCCATGACCTCGTGCTTGTTCCGCGTCTCCGTCCACGCCTCGATCATCGCGTCGACCTCGTCGACGATCTGCACGCGGTCGCGCCGGTCGTGGTAGCGCGGGTCGTCGCCCATCTCGGGCCGGCCCACGATCCGGGTGAGCGCCTTCCACATGTCCACGGTGGCGCAGTGGATGAAGACGTAGTCGTTGGGCCCGCCGGGGCTGCAGCGGTAGATGTTGGACGGCGCGGCGGCCGCAGAGCGGTTGCCCTGCCGCGGGGCCGGCTTGCCGGTGGCGTAGCTCTCGCGCAGGTGAATGCGGAGCAGGTTGACCACCGCCTCCTGCTGGGCGACCTCCACCTGCTGGCCCTTGCCGGTGGCCTGGCGCTGGATGATCGCGGCCAGGATGCCGATCGCGGTGTGCAGCCCGGCGCCGGTGTCGGCCAGCCCGCCGATGGCCTTGGTGGGCGGGCCATCCGGCGAGCCGGTCATGCTCATGGCGCCGGCCATGGCCTGCGCGATCCACTCGAAGCTCTTGTAGTCCGCGTAGGGCCCGCCGCCGCCGAAGCCCTTCACGGAGGCTGCGATCAGGCGCGGGTTCAGCCGCTGCAGCGTCTCCCATCCGAGCCCCAGGCGTTCCATCGCGCCGGGGCCCATGTTCTCGACTAGGACGTCAGCGGTCTTAATCATAGTCATGAACATGGAGCGGCCGCGCTCCGACTTGAGGTTGAGCGTGACGCCCTTCTTGCCCGAGTTCAGCAGCAGGAAGAACCACGCGTCCTCGCCGCGCTTGTCGGAGAGCGCGGTGCGGCCGGGCTCGCCGGTGGGCGGCTCGATCTTGATGACGTCCGCGCCGAGCCACGCCAGCATCTGGGTGGCGGACGGGCCGGCTTCGTACTGGGTGAGGTCGAGGACGCGGATCCCCGCGAGCGCCTGGGCCATGGTCGGGGCCTCCCTCCCGCTAGGTGGTGTAGGCGGAGAAGCGGACGGTCTGCGCCCGCGCCTTGGAATCGGTGATGACGTTGACCACCGCCGGCTTGCCCGAGGCGAACGCACGCTCGAGCGCGGGGCGGATGTCGTGCGGCTTCTCCACGTACTCGCCGTGCGCGCCCAGCTCTTGAGCCACCCGGTCGTAGCGCGTGTGGCCGAGGTTGCGCCCGGGCTTCGGCAGCGGCCGCGTCCACGGGGCGTCCGCGGTCCAGCCGCCGTTGTTGCTGATCACCACCACGACCGGGATCTTGTGGCGAACGGCGGTATCGATCTCCATCGCGTTGATGCCGTAGGAGCCGTCGCCGTGCAGCACCAGCACCTGGGCGTCGGGCTTGGCGACCTTCGCGCCCACCCCAAAGGGCAGGCCCACGCCCATCGTGCCGAACGCGCCCGAGTTCAGCCGGTGGCCGGCGACATAGGTGGGAATGGCCTGACGGCCGAAGTTCAGGATCTCCTGGCCGTCCACGACCAGGATGGAGTCGCGCCGCATGAAGTCGCGGATCTCCTTGCAGAGCCGCAGCGGGTGGATCGGCGTCTCCTCGCGGCTCATGGCCTTGTCCTGCTCGGCGCCCTTCTCCGCGTCGAGTGTCCGCAGCTTGCCGGTCCAGGCCGCGTAGCGCTTCGGGCTGATCTTGCCCTCGGCCTCCGCGCGGAGCTGGTCGAGGACCGCGCGCGCGTCGCCCGCGATGGGCACGTCGACCGAGCGGTTGTGGCCGAGCTGCGTCGGGTTGATGTCGACGTGGATCACCTTGAGGTCGGCCGAGAAACGCGGCGGGCGGCCGAACTGGATCACCCAGTTGAAGCGGGTGCCGACCGCCAGCACCACGTCGGCCTCGGTGAAGGCCTTGCTGCGCGCGTTCAGGAAGGCCAGCTCGTGATCCTCCGGGATCAGGCCGCGGGAGATCGGGGTCGTGTAGAACGGGATGCCGGTGGCCTCCACGAAAGCCCGGAGCGCGGCGGCGCCGTCGGACCACCAGACCCCGCTGCCCGCGATGATCACCGGGCGCTCCGCCTTCGCGAGCAGCGCGACGGCCTCGCGCACCGCGCCGGGATCGCCCAGGCTGCGCGGGGCCGGCTTCCAGGGGCCGGGGTAGTGGAGCTGCTCCTCCTCGATCTTCTCGCCCAGGATGTCGCCCGGCATGTCGATGTAGACCGGGCCCGGGCGGCCGGAGGTCGCCTGGCGGAACGCGGTGTCCACCACGTCCGGGATGCGCCGGGCGTCGTAGATGCGCTCGGCCCACTTGGTGATCGGCTTCATGATCGCGACCTGGTCGATCTCCTGGAAGGCCTCCATGCCCAGGTAGACCCGCGGGCTCGAGCCGCCGATGGCGACCAGCGGGGCGCAGTCGGTGAAGGCGTTGGCCACCCCGGTGGCCAGGTTGATGGCCCCGGGGCCCGAGCAGCCCATGGCCACCCCGGGCCGGCGCGTCACCCGCGTCCAGGCGTGGGCGGCCAGCGCGGCGGCCTGCTCGTGCCGCGTGTCGATCGCGCGGATGCCGAGCTTGATGCAGGCCGCCTCCGTTTCGAGCATGGGGCCGCCCATCAGGTAGAACATCGTGTCGACACCTTGAGACCTGAGGGCCTGCGCCAGGACTTCCGAGCCGGTGATCGTCGCCATGGCCTTGTCCTTTCCTCCGCGGTGAGGGGGTGCGGAGACTCTAGCAGATGTAGAATGGCCGCGGGAGGGGACACCACATGGCCGACGTTCAGTTCAACCCGATGGATCCGGCGTTCGTGGAGGATCCCTATCCGACCTACCACGTGCTCCGCAGCCAGGACCCGGTCCACCACAGCCCGCTCGGCTTCTGGGTGCTCACCCGCTACGCGGACGTGATCGCGATGCTGCGCGATCCCCGCCTGATCAAGGAGCCCATCGCCGCCTTCGTGGCCGCGCGCTTTGGGATGGCGGTGCCGTTCGGCCTCGGCCTCTCCATGCTCGACCGGGACCCGCCCGACCACACCCGGCTGCGCGGGCTGGTCAGCAAGGCGTTCACCCCGAAGGCGCTCGAGAGCCTGCGCCCGCGCATCCAGCAGATCGTGGACGAGCTCGTCGACCAGGTCGAGAGCCGGGGCGAGATGGACCTGGTGGAGGAGTTCGCCTACCCGCTCCCGGTCATCGTCATCTGCGAGATGCTCGGCGTTCCCGTCAAGGACCACGAGCGGTTCAAGCACTGGGGGCTCGACATCGCGCGCGGCCTCGACGCGATCATGCTGCCGCCCGACTCGGAGGTGGGCAAGCGGAGCATGATCGGCCGCAAGGCCCTCGCGGAGTACTTCCGCGAGCTGATCGCGGAGCGCCGCGCGGCCCCGCGGGGCGACATGCTCTCCGCGCTCATCGCGGCGGAGGAGGCGGGCGACAAGCTCGACGAGGACGAGCTGCTGGCCACCTGCATCCTGCTGCTGGTGGCCGGGCACGAGACCACCGTGAACCTGATCGGCAACGGGACCCTGGCGCTCCTGCGTCACCCGGATCAGCTGCGACGCCTGCGGGAAGACCCCGCGCTGATCGGGAGCGCGGTCGAGGAGCTGCTGCGCTACGACGGGCCGGTGCAGCGCACCGCGCGCATCCCGAGCGAGGACATCACGATCGGGACGCAGACCATTCCCAAGGGCGAGATGGTGATGCCCTTCCTGGGCGCGGCCAATCGCGACCCCGCCCAGTTCCCGGACCCGGACCGGCTCGACATCACCCGCGCCGACAACCGGCACATCGCCTTCGGCATGGGCATCCACTTCTGCCTGGGCGCCCCGCTCGCTCGCATGGAGGGCCAGATCGCGATCAACACCCTGCTGCGGCGGATGCCGAAGCTGGCCCTGGCGACCCAGCAGCCCGAGCATCGGAAGAGCCTCACGCTGCGGGGGCTCGTGTCGCTGCCGGTCGCGTTCTGACCGCGCTCAAGCTTGCCGAGCGCTCACGGCCGCCCGAGCGGCCAGCCCAGCCACTCGCAGACCCCGCGTCCCATCACCCACTCGAGATCTTCGCCCTCGAGCCAGGGCAGGTGCTCGGTGAACAGCGTGATGCACTCGTAGTAGGTGCAGGGCATGCGGGTGAGATCCGTGCCCCAGAAGACGCGGCGCGGCCCGAAGGCGTCGACGAGCTGGCGGATCGCCCCGTGCAGGTCGCGGAACGGATAGGGCTCGGCGGAGAGCGACGGCATCCCCGACGCCTTCACCGCGATGTTCGGGTGCCTGGCGAGCGCGCAGACCGCGGGCAGCTCCTCGAAGACCTTGGGGGTCTTGCCGCGCACGCTGATCCCCACGTGATCGATCACGAGCTTGAGGCCCGGATGCCGGCCCGCGATCCGGTCGAGGTGGTCGAGCGCGCCCGGCACCAACACCATCAGCGGGACGCCCGCCTTCTCGGCGGCCGGCCAGAGCCAGTCGGCGGTGCCGTCGGTGAGGAAGTGGCGGTAGTGCTCGTTGTGGAAGGTGAAGCGCATGCCGAGCATGCCCGGCCGCTTGCGCCAGTCGGCCACCAGCGCCCGGCTCGCCGGATCGCCGAGCGCGAGGCGGCCCATCACCGCGAAGCGGTCGGGAAAGGAGCGTGCGGCCTCGAGCGCCATGTCGTTGCGATCGCCCTCCCAGGAGGGCGGCACCAGGACCATGCGACGCACCTTGGCGAGGTCCATCTGGAAGAGCAGCGTCTCCTTCAGGATCGGGTAGGGTTTCTGCGCTTCCGGCGCGCGGCCGGGAGGCCACGGGCGGCTCGCGCTCTCCGCGGCCCAGAGGTGCACCTGCGAGTCGACGATGTCCATGGTCGATCTGCCTCCTATCGTGGCGCCTTGAGCCGCAGGTCCTCGTACGGGGCCGAGTACGAGAAGCCCTTGATGTGATCCACGCACGCTTCCTCGACGCGTGGACCGATCCCCCAGAGGAAGGCGAGTTCATAGATCGGCACGTACATCGCGCGATCGTACATGATCTGCTGGATCTGGTGTAGCAGGCCCTCGCGCTTCTTCCGGTCCAGCTCCCGCGCCTGGCGCTGGTAGAGCGTCTCGATCTCCGGCACCTCGCCGGCCGAGTAGATGCCGCCCTTGGTCACGTACACCTCGATGCGGGTCGCCGCGTTGCCGGCGGGCGCGCCGAGCCCCATGATCACGCCGCGGATCTTGTGCTCGCGCCACGCGGTGAGGAACGCGGCGCGCTCCATCGTGCGCAGCCGCGTGCGGATGCCCACCGCCTGCAGGTAGTTGCCCACCGCCTCGGCCAGCGAGAAGTACGGGGGGAACGGGGTCAGGTCGCCCGCGTCGAACCCGTTGGGGTAGCCCGCCTCCGCGAGCAGGCGCCTGGCCCGCGCCGGGTCGTGGACGGGCGGATCGTAGGCGCGCGAGAAGTCGAGCACGCGCGGGATGAGGCCGCCGGTGGGCCGCGAGAGGCCGAGCGTCTCCGCCTGGCTGAGCGCGGTCCGGTCGAGCGCGTAGCCGGCGGCCTGGCGCACGCGCAGGTCGTGCCACGGCGACTTCGGGTCCCACTGCTCGGGCAGGTCGAGGAAGACGACGCCGGGCGGCATCGCGGCGGCCAGCCGCAGGCCCGGCGTGCGCTTGACCTCCTCGGCCAGGGGCCCGCTCAGCAGGTAGACGATGTCGACGTCCCCCGCCTTCAGCGCGGCGGCCCGCGTGGTCTCGTCGGGCATGCTGCGGAAGACCAGGCGCTTCACCGACGGGACCTTGCGCCAGTAGCCCTCGAAGGCCTCCATCACGAGCTCCACTCCGGGCGTGAAGCTCACCACCCGGTACGGGCCCGCGCCGATCGGCGCCTTCTTGAAGCCGTCGTCGCCCACCTTCTCGACGTATTTCTTCGGCACGATCCACGCGGCGCCGGTGGCGGAGGTCCCGTAGAACGTCATGAAGTCCGGCCACGGCTCCTTCAGGTGGAAGCGCACGCGGCTGGGATCGACGATCTGCACCTCGCGGACGCGGTCGTGGAGCAGCTTGGCCGCCGCCCCCTTGTACCGGTCGAACGAGAACTTGACGTCCTCCGCGGTCACCGGGTCGCCGTTGTGGAACTTCGCGCCCTTGCGCAAGACGAACTCGTAGACGAGCCCGTCCCTCGACTGCGTCCACGACTCGGCCAGGCTCGGGGTGTTGTCGCCGCCCGGCATCGGCTTCACGAGCGCGTCGTGGACGGCGTAGAGCACCATGAACGGGTTGATGAAGGCCTCGGTGTCGGCCGGATCGAGCCAGCGCGCGGCCAGCGTCACGTGGATGCCCCAGGTGAGCGTGCCTTCGGGCGCGGCCGCCGCGGGGGCGGGGAGCGCGAGCAGGAGCAGCAGAACGGTGAGGGCGAATCGTCGCATGACGCCTCCGGTCCGTTCGGTCGGTTAGGAGCGCAGCCGGGTCGCGGCCAGTCGAGCCGGATCGAAGGGCTCGAGGTCGACCGTCCGTGCGGCGCCGTCCGTGATCAGCTCGGCCAGGGCCAGGCCGGTGGCCGGCGCGTTGAGCATACCCCAGGGGCCGTGGCCGGTCGCGACGTAGGCGCCCCGCGCGCCCGGCACCGCGCCGATCAGCGGCACGCCGTCGTCGGTGACCGGACGGTAGCAGGCCTGCCGGCGGGTGATGGTCGCGGTGGCCAGCGCGGCGGAGACGCGGCCGGCCGCGCGCGCGAGGATCGCGCAGCCCGCCTCGCTGACCTCCACGCCTTCGGCGGACTCTGGCAGCGGCTGGCGATCGGCCATGCCGCAGACGTACACGGTGCCGTCGGGCCGCGGGATGATCTCGGGCTCGAGCGCGTCGCCGTCGGCGGTGCGGTAGTCCATGAAGAGCGCGTGGGCGGGCACGTCGGGCACGGCCAGCGTCACGCTGTAGCCCTTGAGCCCGTGGATGCGCGGCAGGCGCACGCCGCCGACGCGCCCGGTCCACGGGCCCATCGCGAGCACGACCGCATCGGCCTCGAGCGGCTCGCCGTCGACCACCACGCCGCGCGCGATGCCCTCGCGCACCGCGACCGCCTCAACCACGCCCAGGCGAAGGGGCGCGCCGTGGGCCCGCGCCGCGTCGAGCAGCGCCTCGGTGAAGCGCGCGGGATGGACCTGGGCGGTGGTCTCGGGGGTGCCGATCGCGCCGCCCACGATCGCGGGGCCGTCGATCCAGGGCGGCGCGGCCGCGCGGTGGCCGCCCGAGATTTGCCCGGTCTCGCGCGCGGCCACCATGTAGGTGTCCATGCGCCGGTAGCCGTAGTCGGTGGCGAGCTCGCGGGCCAGCTCCGCGTGGAGCGCGAAGCTCGCGCGGGCGAGCCCCTCCACCACCGTGTTGTCACACCAGTCGAGGGCGAGGAAGCCGCCGGACTTGCCGGACGCCGCGCACGCGACCCCGGTGCGCTCGATCGCGGTGACCCGGAGGCCGCGGCGGGCCAGGAAGTAGGCGACCGAGGCGCCCACGACGCCCGCGCCGCAGACGATGACGTGCCGGGGAGAGGTCATGGCCGGTTCGCCGCACAGGGTAGTACAATTCGCGATGCGGTGACGCAGAACGTCTACGACGACGAGAGGTTCTTCGAGGCGTACGGCCGGCTGCCCCGCTCGATCCAGGGCCTCGACGGCGCGCCCGAATGGCCCGCGCTCCGGGCCCTGCTCCCTCCGCTCGACGGCCGGCGGGTGCTGGACCTGGGCTGCGGGTTCGGGTGGTTCTGTCGGTGGGCGCGCGAGCACGGCGCGGCCCGCGTCCTCGGGGTCGACGTGTCCGAGCGGATGCTGGCGCGCGCGACGGCCGAGACCCACGATCCCGCGATCGCCTACGTGAGGGCCGACCTCGAGCGGCTCGAGGTTCCCGCCGCCGCGTTCGACCTGGCCTACAGCTCGCTTGCGCTCCACTACGTGGTGGACCTTGCCGGGCTGCTGGCCCGCGTCCACGCCGCGCTGGCTCCCGGCGGAGCGCTGGTCTTCTCGGTCGAGCATCCGCTCTGCACCGCGCTCGCCGATCCCGGGTGGTCGGTGGACGCAGCCGGGCGCAGCACGTGGCCGGTCGGCGACTACCTCGACGAGGGGCCGCGCTCCACGAGCTGGCTCGCCGAGGGCGTGATCAAGCAGCATCGCACCATCGCGACCTACGCCACCCTGCTGATCCGAGCGGGGTTCGCCATCGCGCACGTCGACGAGTGGGGGCCGAGCCCGGAGCAAATCGCGTCGCACCCGGAGTGGGCCAACGAGCGGCAGCGGCCGCCGTTTCTCCTGCTGTCCGGCCGCTCCTAGCGCGCGATCGGCCCGTTCGGGGCGACCAGGATCTTGCCCTGGCGCTGGCCGCGCTCGGCGTGGGCCACCGCGGCGCGGATCTCCTCGATCGGGTAGACGCGCTCGACCGGCGCGGTGAGCACCCGCGCGCGCACCTGCTCGCTTAGCTCCGCGTAGATCTCACGGACCTGGGCGCGCGAGCGCGGGGCCAGCGCGCGGCCGAGGATGAAGCCCACCAGGCTCTGCCCCTCCCCGATCAGCTTGCCCCGCGGCATCACCGGATCCTCGCCGCTCATCGAGCCGTAGTTGCAGACCACGCCGTTTTCCCCCACGCATGTCGAGATGCGCGCGGTGGCCTGGCCCGACACCGCGTCGAGGCCCAGGCGGATCGACGCCCCGCCGGTCGCGGCCTTCACCCGGTCGGCCAGGTCGGGGCCGTCCACCACGCAGACGTCGGCGCCGAGGGGCGCGAGCTCGGCGAAGAGGGCCTCGCGCCGGACCACGTTCACGGTGCGGACGCCGCGGGCGCGGCCGAGGCGGATCACGAAGCGGCCGACCGCGGAGTTGGCCACGTTCTGGATGATCCAGTCGCCCGGCCGCAGCTCGACCACGTCGGTGAGGAGCAGGAGCGCGGTCGGCGGGTTGATGCGGAGCATGGCCGCCTGGAGGAGGTCGACGCCCGCGGGCACCGGGATCACGTCGTCGCCCGCCACCCGCCGCCGCTGCGTCCAGTTCTCGCGCTGGAGGTTGATGACCAGATCGCCCGGCTTGACGTGCGCGACTCCGCCGCCCACGGCGGTGACGCGCCCCACGCACTCGGCGCCGATGCCGGCCGGCAGGGGGGGCCGCAGGCGATAGGTGCCCCGGCACATCGAGAGGTCGGCGGGGTTGATCGGGAAGGCGAGCACGTCGAATACCACCTCGCCCGCGCCCGGCGCGCCCGGGTCCGGGACCTCCCGGCAGCGCACCGCGTCCTCGGGGGAGCCGTACTGCTCGAGCAGGATCTGCTTCATGGCGACCTCAGATCACTCGTAGGACTCGGGGGCGTGGCGGAGCGCGCGATTCATCGAGACCTCCTAGGGCGGGGGCTAGGCCGGGGCGACCATCGGCTCCGCCGGGTCGCCGGACACGGTGGTCCGCTGCATGAGCCGCCGGTGCTTGGCGGTGTCGTAGGGGGTCGCGCGGTGGAGCACACAGCGGTTGTCCCAGACGATCAGATCGCCCTCCTCCCATTCGTGCCGGTAGACGAACCGGCGCTGGGTGACGTGGTCGAGCAGGGTGCGCAGCAGCGCGCGGCCCTCCGCGATCGGGAGCCCCTCCACGTGGGAGGCGTGCGCGCCTAGGAAGAGCGCGGGCTGCCCGTTCACCGGGTTCACCCGCACGAGCGGATGGCGCACCGGCGGGTACACCGCGCGCTCCTCCGCGGTGTAGAAGCCGGGCCGCACCTGGTCGCGCGACCACGAGAAGTCGTGCACCACGGTCAGGGTCTCCGCGCGGCGCCGGAGCGGCTCCGGCAGCGAGGGGTACGCGGCACGCGCGCTCGCGAGCTCGGTGGCCCCGCCCGCGGGCGGCACGATGCGGCCGGAGAGCAGCGAGCAGAGCGAGGGGA
Source organism: Candidatus Methylomirabilota bacterium (assembly GCA_035312605.1). GTDB lineage: Bacteria > Methylomirabilota > Methylomirabilia > Rokubacteriales > CSP1-6 > CAMLFJ01. Next base: position 4,642 of record DATGBR010000200.1, on the reverse strand, counting down.
CCGGCTTGAACGAGCTGTCGCTGTGCCAGAGCATGTTGGCGAGCTGGTAGACCATCCGCCGGTCGTCGGGCGGGATGACGTCCCCGGTCTTGATGTCCAGGTTGGACTGGCGCGCGAAGGGTGTGCCCGCGGCCGGGTTCATGCTGCGGGTGACCTCGAGCGCGCCGAAGCGGCGGCTGAACGCGATCTGGGTGTCGTCGTCGAGCGGCTGGCCGCGGAAGAGCAGCACCGAGTGCTCCTCGAAGGCGGCGCGGATCGCGGACCAGGTGAGGTCGTCGAGCGGGCGGGTGATGTCGGCCCCGTCGACGCGCGCCGCGAAGCAGGGGGTGAGCCGGGTCACCGCGATCGTCATCAGGAGTACTCCCGGAACACGGTCTTCAGATCGCGGGTGGGCACGGTGTCGCGCATCCAGGTGAACCCGCCGCGGTCGGCCATCTCCCGCGCCCCCCGGAGGAAGCCGGCGAGGGCCAGCCGCGAGAGGGCGCCGCCCACGCTGATGCGCTTGACGCCGACCTCCGCGAGCTGGGCCGCGGTGAGGTCGGGGTCGGCCGCGCTCATCACCACGTTCACCGGCTTGCCGACCGCCGACACCACCGCGCGGATGGCGGGCAGGTCGCGGACGCCGGGCGCGTAGAGCACGTCGGCGCCCACCCGCTCGAAGGCCTGCAGGCGGCGGATCGCGTCGTCGAGGTCGCGCCCGTGCAGCAGGTTCTCCGCGCGCGCGGTGAGCAGGAAGGGCACCGGCAGCGCGCGGGCGACCTCGACCGCGGCGTGCACGCGCTCCACCGCCAGGTCGAAGTCGTAGATGGGCCGGGCCGGGTCGCCGGTCGCGTCCTCGATCGAGCCGCCCGAGATGCCGGCCTCCGCGGCGAGCCGGATCATCTCCGCCGCCGCGCGCGGCTCGTCCGCGTAGCCGTTCTCGAGGTCCGCGTTCACCGGCAGGTCGGTCGCGGCCGCGATCACCCGGCAGTTCTCGATGACCTCGGCCCGGCTCACCGCGTTGGTGCCGTCGACCCGGCCCAGCGCGTTGGCGAGCCCGAGGCTCGTGGTGGCCAGGGCCTCGAAGCCGAGCGAGGCGAGCAGGCGGGCGGTGCCCGCGTCCCACGGGTTGGGGATCATGAAGGCGCCCGGGCGCTCGTGCAGGGCCCGGAAGCGCGCGGCTTTCTCGGCGGCGGTTTTCATGGGCGGGTCGTCCTCACGTCTTCTCGAAGTCGATGCGCTCGTACACCGGCAGCCCCTGGAGATAGCGCCGCAGGCAGTCGAGGGCCATCTCGACCGCGCCCAAGCGGACCCACTCCCGGCCGCCCAGGATGCGCGCCTTCCGCGAGGCGGCGTCCGACGCGGTGGCGATGGCCAGGCAGATGGTGCCGCCGAACTCGATGCGGTCGGGCCCGTCGTCGAGGTCGATCAGCACCGCGAGGGCGTGGGTGGCCCCGGTCTGCGCCCGCGCGGCGCGCGCCACCGTCTCCGCCACCGGCGGGGTGAGCGGGCCGTCGGGCGGTGCGCCCGCGAGCCCGACCGCGGCCCACACCTCGGGCAGGGACCGCGCGATCGTACCCCGCCGGAAGAGCGTCTCCGCGCCGGGCAGGTGGGCCAGCCGCGCCGCCATCTGCCCGCTCGTGAACGTCTCGACGAGGGAGAGCGTCGCCCCCTGGGCGCGGAGGTCGCGCAGGAGCACGCTCTCGAGGGTCTGGTCGTCCTCGGCCAGGATGAAATTGCCGATGCGCTTGCGCACCTCGCGCTCGATCGGCTCGAGCTTGCGGCGAATGTCGTCCATGTCGCGTCCGCGCGCGGTCAGCTTGGTCTCGAGCTGCGGGTAGTGGGCGCGGAAGCCGAGCTTCACGCTGCCGTCCGGCACGAGCGCCTCCACCCCGGTCAGGAGCGAGTCCACGTGCGATTCGCCCAGGCCGTAGGAGTGGAAGCGCTTGAGGAAGATGGCCCCGGGCAGCCCGGCCTTGGCGAGCAGGCGCGGGACGATCTGCTCCTCCAGCATCCGGCGCAGCTCGCGCGGCACGCCGGGGGTGAAGTAGAAGCGGGCCCGGCCGATGTCCACCGCGAAGCCGCACGCGGTGCCGATGGGGTTGTCGATCACCTCGGCGGTGGTGGGCAGCATGGCCTGCTTGCGGTTGTTGGGCGGCATCACGCGGCTGCGGCGCTGGAAGAAGTCCTCCATGCGCGTGAGCCAGTCCTCGTTCAGCGCCAGGTCCACCCCGGCCGCCTTGGCCGCAATCTCCTGGGAGAGATCGTCCACGGTGGGGCCGAGGCCCCCGTTGACGATGACCGCGTCGGCGCGCTCGCCGGCCAGGTGGAAGGCGCGCAGCAGGTTCTCGCGATCGTCGCCCACCGTGGTCTCCCAGTCGACCGAGAGGCCCACGTCCTCCAGCTTCTGCGTGATGTAGCTGAAGTTCGTGTTCACGATCTTGCCGGTCAGTACCTCGTCACCGGTGCAGATCACCTCGATGCGCATCACTCTCCCACCTCCGTTCACTCGATGACCCGATCCGCGCGCGACAGCAACGAGGGCGAGATCGCGAGGCCCAGTGCCTTCGCGGTGTGCATGTTGATCACGAGCTCGAACTTCGTCGGCTGTTCGACGGGAAGATCGGCCGGCTTGGCGCCTCTGAGGATACGGTCCACGAGGCTCGCGCTGCGGCGAAACAGGTCGACGAAGTCGGTGCCGTACGACATCAGCAGTCCACCCTCGGCCCATCGGCTATGGCTGGCGGACGTCGGGAGGCGGTGCTTCAGCGAGAGCTCCGCGAGGCGATCCCGTTGAACGCCGAGGGTCGAGTCACCGATGACGAAGAGACTCCCGAGATGCTCTTTTTCGATCGTCGCGAAGGCCCGGTCCAGATCGCCACGTCGAGGGCCCTTGACTGCTACCGGCAGAACCGTCAGGCCCAGTGCGGGAGCGGCGCCCTCGGCAATCTTCACCTGGGGCGCGGTGCCCGGATTGGCGGGACTCCAGAGGATGCCGACCCGAGTGACCGACGGGACGACCTGTTTGAGCAGCTCGAGCCGCTTCGGGACGAGGTCGGCTTGGGCATCCGACAGCCCCGTGACGTTCCCACCCGGATGGGCGAGGCTCGCCACGAGCGTTCCGACCGGATCGGGCTCGCCGATGAACACGATGGGGATCGTGCGGCTGGCGCTCTTGGCCGCCAGCGCGCTGCCGGCCGGCGCGGTGACGAGGACGTCGACCTTCAGCCGGACGAGCTCGGCGGCGAGCGGGGAGAGTCGCTCGACCTGTCCGGCCGCGTATCGCGGCTCGATGATGATGTTCTGACCGTCTACGTATCCCATATCCCGAAGCCCGTCCCGAAGGGCGGCGAGCCAGGGCTGGTACGACACCGTATCGGAAGTGAGCGAGAGATAGCCGATCCGCCAGACCTTTCCGGCCGGCTGAGCGAAGGCGGGAGGCGGCGCCACGACGAGAAGCAGAACCGCGACGAAGGCGGCGATGGCAGACGTCATGTCAGCTCATCAAGAGCGCGCCGGGGACCTCGCGGCCCATGGTCTCGATCTGCTCGCGCGTGATGCCCTGGGCGAGCAGGCCGGTGACGAACATCTGGAGGCCGTCGGCGGGCGTGGGGTTGCCGGTCTGGCCGAGATCGGTGCCGAGGACGAAGTGCTGCGCGCCCACCGCCTTGATGCGGGCGGCGGTGTCGGCGAGCGGGATGCGCGGGGCGTGGCGCATCCACTCGAGCGGGGAGTCGGGGCCGGTCAGCATGAGCAGCGCGCAGAGCTCCATCTTGCCGCCCATCGTGGCCGCCTTCTTCATCTGCACGAGGCTCATGTCGACCACGTCAAACTGGGCGTGGGTGACCACGATGCGATCGCAGCCCTCCTCGCGCGCCGCCTCGATCAGGGCCAGCGCTTCCTCGGCCGAGGCGTGGCCGGTCTGCACCACGAGGCGCTGCGCGGCGCAGATCTTGAGGATGGCGCGCGCCTCGGGCAGCACCTGCCCGCGCTCGTCGACGACCCGGAGGCCCGACGGCGCGGTGCCGCTCTTGCGCACGTGGTTGTCGGCGTCGAAGGTGGGGAACCACACCACGCGGCCGTATCCGCCCTGCATGCGCCACATCCACTCGACCGCCTGCGGGTTGAGCCCGCCCACCGCCCGGTTGAGGGTGATGCCGCCGAAGACCTTGATGCCGGGGACGTGCTTGCGCACGAGCCAGGCCCGGTCGGCGGTGTGGGTCACGTGATTCTTGAACACGATCGCTTCCATCTGCCGCGAGGCGGCCAGCGCGGCCAGCTCGTCGTCGTCGATCGCCCGACCGAAGATGTCGGGCGCGGCGTGGGTGTGGAAGTCGATCAGGCCCTTGATCGGGCTCACCGGGGGTGGGGGCGGCGAATAGCCCTGCACGCCGGGGTTGGGGGTGGGCCGCGACGCCTCCGCGGTGGGTCGCCCGTGAGCTGCGCCCGCGGCCCGCCGTGAGCCTCGCGGCGACACCAGTCCGATCGGAGCGGCGGTGCTCCCGTGGCAGCAGCCACAGACGAGATGGGGCATAGCTCCGGCGATTTTACACGAGGCCTTGACTTGACGGCGGCCAGTCGTAGACTCGGCCTCAGCCGTCCAGGCGGCACATGGTTCGCGTGAAGGGTCGAACCCACCTGCTCCGTAGCGACGAAGGGACCA
>DATGBR010000199.1:0-3282 GCA_035312605.1 Candidatus Methylomirabilota bacterium | reverse complement strand
CGAATCCCTTACCCTCCACCATGAATTCCTCACGCGGGAATCTCGCGTCGTTCGAAGGCCATCCCACGGGCGTTCCGGGCACCGAGCGCCGGTGGGATGGCGGTCCACCTCTCCACGGTCCTGAACGCGCACCGGATGATTGAGGGCCCGCTCCCCGAGGCCGAAGTCGCCTCCTCCGTCCGGGTGGCGGCGAGGGAAGGGTACGATCGGTGGGCCGAGACCTACGACACCGACGGCAACCCGCTCATCGCCCTCGAGGAGCGGCACATCGGGTCCCTCGTCGGGGAGGTCGACGGCCTGATCGTGGCGGACGTCGGCTGCGGCACCGGCCGGCACGCGGTTCGGCTGGCCGCTGGCGGAGCGCAGGTCGTCGCACTCGACTTCTCACCGCGCATGCTCGAGATCGCGCGGACCAAGGCGGGCGCCGAGCGAGTGCGCTTTCACCTCCATGACGTGACCACCCGGCTGCCCTTCGACGACGGGGCGGTCGACCGGGTGCTCAGCTGCCTGGTGCTGGAACACGTGGCGGACCTGGTCTCCTTCTTCGGCGAGCTCGCCCGGGTCTGCGCGCCACCGCCACGAGGCGTCATCGTGGTGTCGGCCATGCACCCGGCCATGCTGCTGCGCGGGGTGCAGGCGCGTTTCCACGATCCGCGGACGGGAGCGCGGATCCAGCCGGCGAGCTTTCCGTACCAGGTGAGCGACTACGCGACGGCCGCACGGTCGGCGGGACTCGTCATCGACCATCTGGGCGAGCACGCGGTGGACGCCGCCCTCGCCGCGGCGTACCCGCGCGGTGCGCGCTACGTCGGGTGGCCGATGCTGCTGCTGATGACGCTACGGCGGAAGGGCGGAGGCGAGACGATCTAGGCGCGCTTGGCCGAGGCGCCGGGCTTAGGCGGGCACATCTTGTGGACCCAGACCGATCCCAGCTTGACGTGGTTGCCGTTCTTCCGGATGCGAAGCTTGCACTTGGGGCAGGTCCCCATGTCATTCTCCTCCAACGGAATTGCTGACAGGATGTGACGCGTCGAGCATTATACACGAGCGGGAGGAGCCGTGACCCAGCCCTGCATCTTCTGTCGCATCGCCGCCAAGGAAAGCCCGGCCGAGATCGAGTACGAGGACGACGAGGTCGTGGCGTTCCGCGACCTCTACCCGAAGGCGCCGATCCACCTGCTGATCATTCCCCGGCGTCACATCGAGTCCATCGCGCGCCTCGAGCCGGGCGACGCTCCGCTGATCGGGCGGTGCATCCACGTGGCCCGCCTTCTCGGCGAGCGCGCCGGCTACGCGGAGCGCGGATACCGCCTCTCCTGCAGTACCGGGCCCGAGGGCGGGCAGGTCGTCTACCACATCCACTTTCACTTCACCGCCGGCCGCCGGTGATCCGCGTCCGGGGGCTCCGCAAGGAGTATTCCGGCGGCTCGCCCGCGCTGGACGGGATCGACCTCGACATCGGGCGGGGGGAGTTCGTGGCCCTGATCGGCCCGAGCGGGGCGGGGAAATCCACGCTCCTGCGGTGCCTGAACGGTCTCGTCACTCCGACCGCGGGGCAGGTCGAGGTGGACGGAGTCGCGGTGACCGGGGCCACCCCGGAGGCCCTCCGGCGTGTCCGCGCGCGCGTCGGGTTCGTGTTCCAGCAGTTCAACCTGCTGCGCCGTCTCACCGTGCTCGAGAACACCGTGCTGGGCCGGCTCGCCCTCACCACGCGGTGGCGCTCCCTGATCGGGTGGTTCGAGCCGGCCGAGCTGGCCCGCGCGGAGGCGACCCTCGCCCGGGTGGGCCTCGTCGGTCTCGCCACTCGCCGCATCGACACGCTCTCGGGCGGCCAGCAGCAGCGGGTGGCGATCGCGCGTGCCCTGGTCCAGGGACCCGCGGTCATCCTGGCCGACGAGCCGATGGCGAGCCTCGACCCCGCGCTCGCCCACACCGTCATGGAACTGCTGCGCCGGATCAACCACGAAGACGGCATCACGGTCATCACCTCGCTCCACGTGCTGGAGCTGGCGCAGGCGTACGGGCAGCGCATCATCGGGCTCCATCAGGGCCGGGTGGTCCACGACGGCCCGCCCGCCTTGCTGGACCGAGCGGCCACCGCGCGGATCTTCGGGCCGGGCGTGACCGGCGGCGCCACGTGAGCCATCGAGGCCGCTGGGCCGGCTGGGTCGCTCTCGTCTCGGTCTTCGTCTGGTCCGCGGTGGCCACCGAGGTCTCGATCGGCCGCACGATCGAGGGCCTGCCGTTCATGTGGGATTTCCTGCGTCGCATGGTGCCCCCGGATCCGTCGGTGTTCGGCAACGCGCTGCGCGGAGCGATCCAGACCATCCAGATCGCGATCGTGGGCACGGTCGTCGCCGCGGTCCTGGCGCTGCCGATCGGCTTCGCGGCGGCCCGCAATGCCGCCCCGCCCTGGCTCTTCTACACCGCGCGGCCGCTGCTCAACGCGTTCCGGGCGGTGGATACCCTGGTGTACGCGCTCTTCTTCGTGGCGGCGGTCGGGCTGGGCCCGTTCCCGGGCGTCCTCGCGGTGATCGTCTACACGGTCACCGTGCTGGCCAAGCTCTACTCGGAGGCGATCGAGGCCATCGAGCCGGGGCCGGTCGAGGCGGTCCGGGCCACCGGAGCCACCGCGCTCCAGGTGCTGCGCTGGGGCGTGCTTCCCCAGCTGGTGCCCCAGTTCCTCTCGTTCACTCTCTACCGCTTCGAAACCAATATCCGGGCCGCGGCGATCCTGGGCTTCGTGGGGGCAGGGGGAATCGGCTTCTACGTCCAGACCTACCTGCGGCTGTTGAACTACCCGGCCGCCGCCTCGGTCCTGCTCGTGCTGATCGCGCTCGTGATGGCGGTCGACTTCGCGTCGTCGCGACTCCGGGCCCGGCTCGTCTGACCACCGAAAAAGAAACGGCCCCGGGAGAGTTACCCCGGGGCCGTCGCTTTCGTTCAGGCGCTACTTACTTCTTGAGCAGCTCCATCGCCGCCTTGGCCTTGTCGGCCGCCACGGACGACTTGCCCGCCTTGCACGCCACTTCGGCCTCGCTCACGAGGGTCGAGGCCTTCTTGAACTCGGCCGAGCGGGGCGACTGGATGTCCTGGCTACGCGGAGACTGAATGTCCTGGCTCCGGGGCGACTGCACGTCCTGGCTGCGCGGAGACTGGATGTCCTGACTGCGGGGCGACTGCACGTCCTGACTGCGGGGCGACTGGATGTCCTGGCTCCGCGGCGACTGCACGTCCTGGCTGCGGGGCGACTGGATGTCCTGGCTACGCGGAGACTGAATG
>DATGBR010000198.1:0-5741 GCA_035312605.1 Candidatus Methylomirabilota bacterium | reverse complement strand
TCATACCTTTTTCTCCTCGAAGACCTGTTTCACGACCTTGGCCGCCGACATCGCGCTGGGCCAGCCCGCGTAGAACGCCAGGTGCGTGATCAGCTCGCCGATCTCCTTCTTGGTCACCCCGTTGGCGAGGGCCCGCTCGGTGTGGCCCTTGAGCTGGTCGGGCCGGTACATCGCCATCAGGGCCGCCACCGTGACGAGGCTCCGATCGCGCTTGGAGAGACCGGGGCGCTCCCAGATGTCGGGATAGACCAGGGTCTCGGTCAGCTCGATGAGCCTGGGGGCCACCGTGCGGACCTCGTTGCGAGACGTCGTTACCGCGGCTGGTAGGGTCATGCCGGCTCCTCCTCGTGAGAGCGGTCTTGCGCGTTCAAGTGGGCCTTTCGTGTCAACCGGAAACGCGTAGAATCCTGCCACGGGAAAGGAGACTTGACCATGCCCAATGCGCCCTACCGCATCTACGCCGTGCGCTACGCCCATCGTGCCTGCAATACCTCGGAGGCGTTCTACGGCGACTACCACAAGGCCCCCATGACGATGGACTACTTCGTGTGGGCGCTCACCAACGGCACCGAGACGGTGGTGGTGGACCTCGGCTTCACCGAGGCGGTGGGCACCCGGCGGGGCCGCCAGTTCCTGCGCGGCCCGGGCAAGGGCCTGGCCGAGATCGGGGTGGAGGCGGCGGCGGTGAAGCACGTGATCCTGAGCCACTTCCACTACGACCACGTGGGCAACTACGCGCTCTTCCCCAACGCGACCTTCTACGTGCAGGACTCCGAGATGGCGTTCTACACCGGCCGCCACGCGGCCCTGCCCGCCTTCCGCCACTCGGTGGAGGTCGACGACGTCTGCGCGCTCATCCGCCTCAACTACGACAAGCGGCTCCAGTTCGTCGACGGCTCGCGCGAGATCGTGCCCGGCATCGCGGTGCATCACGTGGGCGGCCACACCGCGGGCATGCAGATCGTCACGGTCGCCCACGCGCGCGGCCAGGCGGTCGTCGCCTCCGACGCCTCGCACTACTACCGCAACTTCGAGGAGGGCATCCCTTTCAACACGCTCCAGGACCTGCCACGCATGTACTCGGCCTTCGCCAAGATCCGCGAGCTGGCGTCGTCTCCGGACCTGGTGCTGCCCGGGCACGATCCGCTGGTGCTCGAGCGGCTCAAGCGCGTGGGGAACGGGATCGTGGAGATGTAGGGGCGCGTGGCCAGACCCGTCCCAAGACCACCCCTCACCCTGCCCTCTCCCCTGAGGGGAGAGGGGGATGAGGTGGGAACAACTTTTGATAGGCGCGGGTGAACTCGGCGCCGAAGAGGAGAATCTGGGCCGAGTAGTAGACCCAGGCCAGGATGAGGATGATCCAGCTGGCGGCCCCGTAGGCCGCGCCGAGCTCGCTGCTGCCGAGGTACACGCCGATCACGACCTTGCCGACGAAGAAGAGACCCGCGGTCACCGCAGCCCCCACCCACACGTCGCGCCACCGGATGTCCACGTCCGGCAGCAGCTTGAAGATCATCGCGAAGAGCAGGGTGTGCACGAGCATCGAGCCCAGGAAGTCGGCCAGCTCGAGCACGTGGCCGATGCCCGGCACCCAGCCCCACCCGTAGCGGCCGAACGCGGCGACCGCCGCACTCAACACCAGGGAGACGCTCAGCAGGAAGCCGGTACCGAGCACCGCCGCGAACGACAGGAAACGGGCCCGGACCAAAGCCCAGAGCCCCGCGTGGGCTTGTGGCGGCACTTCCCAGATGGTGTTCAGCGCCGACTGGAGCTGGCTGAACGCGCTGGTCGACCCGAACAAGAGGACCAGGAGCCCGATGATGGTGGCGCGCGGGCCGGCGCCCTGGCGGCCGGCGCTCTCGATCAGCGACTGGATCGCGGTGGCGCCCTCTTCCCCGACCAGGCCCTGGATCTGGCCGACGATCTCGCCCTGCGCCGCCTCCGGCCCGAACACCGCGCCGGCCACCGCGATCACGATGACCAGGATGGGGGCCAGCGAGAAGACGGTGTAGTAGGCGAGCGCCGCGCCGAGCGTCAGGCAGTCGTCCGCGTTCCACTTGACCGCGGCCCGCTTGACCAGCTCCCAGAGCGTTCGACTCAGCCCGACCGGCATGGGCCGTGACGCAGCAAGGCGCGTGCCGGGCGGTTAGATCGGACAAACCAGGTGGCCGAGGCGCTCGGTCAGCTTCGGGTTTTCCCGGTAGTCCACCGGCACGTCCACGATGGAGGGACCGGGACCGGCGAGCGCCTCGGTCAGCACCGGCCGCAGGTCGCGCGCCGAGTCCACCCGGAAGCCCCGGGCCCCGAAGGCGAGGGCGAGCGCCACGAAGTCCGGGTTGGTGAACGCCACGCCCGACTCGCGGCCGAGGCGCGTCTGCTGCTTCCACTGGATCAGGTTGTAGCCGCCGTCGCGGAAGATCACGTTGACGACCGCGAGGCCCAGCCGCTTCGCGGTCTCCAGCTCCTGCACATTCATCAGGAAGCCGCCGTCGCCGCTCACCGCCACCACGTTGCGCTGCGGGTGGACGAGCTTGGCCGCCACCGCGGCGGGGAGCGCGAACCCCATCGCGGCGAGGCCGTTGGAGATCAGCACGCTGTTCGGCTCGTAGGCCGGGAAGGTGCGGGCGATCCAGAGCTTGTGGCTGCCCACGTCCGAGACCAGGATGTCCTCGCGGCCCATCACCGCCCGCAGGTCGCGCAGGATGCGCTGCGGCTTGATCGGGAACGAGTCGTCGTCCGCCCCCTCCGCGAGCTGCTCGAGGATGTAGCCGCGCAGCGCCCGGTACGGCGCGGGGTCCTTCTGACCCTTCACCAGGCCGTTGAGCAGCTCGAGGGCCTCGCGCACGTCGGCCACCACCTCCACCGCGGGCTGATAGTAGCCGTCGACCTCGGCGGGCGTGAAGTCGATGTGGATGACGTGCTTCTTGCGCTCCGGGTTCCAGAACTTGGGCGCGTACTCGACCAGGTCGTAGCCGACCGCGATGATCAGGTCCGACTTCTCGAAGCCGAACGAGACGTAGTCGCGCGACTGCAGCCCGGCGGTGAGCAGCGCGAGCGGGTCGTCGTAGGGCATGCACCCCTTGGCCATGAAGGTGTTGACCACCGGGATGCCGTGGGCCCGCGACAGCTCGCGCAGCTCCTTGGCCGCATTGCCGCGGATCACCCCGTTGCCCGCGAAGATGAGCGGAAACGACGCCGCCTCGATGAGGCGCGCGGCCGACTGCAGGGCCTGGCGATCTGGAGAGGGCCGCCGCGGTCGCTCGGTCGACAGGGGCTCGCCCTCGGCCGGCTCCTCCGCCACGTCCTCGGGCACCTCGACGTGGCAGGCGCCCGGCTTCTCGGCCTCCGCGATCTTGAAGGCCTTGCGGATGACCTCCGGGATCACCACCGGCATCTCGACTCGCGTGTTCCACTTGGTGAGCGGCCGCATGTGCTCGACGATGTCGAGATACTGATGCGATTCCTTGTGGATGCGGTCACGCCCGGCCTGGCCGGTGATGGCCACCAGCGGCGCGTGGTCGAGGTTGGCGTCGGCCACCCCGGTGACCAGGTTGGTGGCCCCGGGCCCGAGGGTGGACAGGCATACGCCGGCGCGGCCGGTGAGTCGCCCGTAGGCGTCGGCCATGAAGGCGGCGCCCTGCTCGTGCCGGGTCGGCACGAAGCGCACGCTCGAGTCGGCGAGCGAGTCCACGATGTCGAGGATCTCCTCGCCGGGCACCCCGAAGACGTAGCGAACCCCTTCGTTCTCGAGACAGCGCGCGATCAGATCGGACGATCTCATGGCCTTCCCCCGGCTCAGTCTACGCCGATTTGCACCGCATCCAAACCGGGCCCATGCTGAGGCCAAAGGAGGACGCCATGGCCATCCAGTCCATCAATCCGGCGACCGGAGAAGTCCTCGAGACCCTCGAGCCCACCTCACCGCCGCAAATCCAGAACATCCTGGCCGGCGCGCACGCCGCGTTCCTCGAGTGGCGCACCCAGCCCTTCGCGCGTCGCGCCACGCTCATGCGCGCGGCGGCGCGGGAGCTGCGGGCCCGCAAGGACGAGTACGCGCTCACCATGACCCGCGAGATGGGCAAGCCCATCGTGCAGGCGGAGGCCGAGGTGGAGAAGTGCGCCGGCACCTGCGACTACTATGCGGAGCACGCGGAGGCCTTCCTCGCCGAGCAGCCGCGCGAGACCGACGCCTCCCGCAGCTACGTGCGCTTCGACCCCCTCGGGGTCGTGCTGGCGGTGATGCCGTGGAACTTCCCCTTCTGGCAGGTCTTCCGCTTCGCGGCCCCCGCGCTCATGGCCGGCAACGGGGGCATTCTCAAGCACGCCTCCAACGTGCCGCGCTGCGCGCTCGCCATCGAGGAGGTGTTCCTCCGCGCCGGCTTCCCGGAGGGGCTGTTCCGCACCGTGCTGGCCGACTCCGCCGCGGTCAAGAGCCTGATCGCCGATCCGCGAATCGTCGCGGTCACCCTGACCGGCAGCGAGCGCGCGGGCCAGGCGGTGGCCCAGCAGGCGGGCCACGAGCTCAAGAAGACGGTCCTGGAGCTGGGCGGCAGCGACCCGTTCCTCGTGCTGGCCGACGCGGACGTGGACGCGGCGGCCCGCGCGGCCGCGGAGGCCCGGCTGATCAACAGCGGGCAGAGCTGCATCGCGGCGAAGCGCTTCATCGTGGTGGAGCCGGTCGCGGATCGCTTCCTGGAGCGGTTCAAGGACGAGCTGGCGTCGCGCCGCATGGGCGACCCCACCGCGCGCGACACGCAGGTCGGCCCGCAGGCCCGCGTCGACCTGCGCGACGAGCTGCACCGCCAGGTCGAGGAATCGGTGAAGCGGGGCGCTCGCGCGCTGCTCGGCGGTCAGGTCCCGGCCGGCAAGGGCGCGTTCTATCCGCCGACCTTGCTGGCCGCGGTGGATCGCGGCATGCCCGCCTTCGACGAGGAAACCTTCGGCCCGGTCGCGGCGGTGATCCGGGCCAAGGACGAGGCGGACGGGCTCCGCCTCGCCAACGACTCGCCCTTCGGCCTGGGGGCCGCGATCTGGACCAAGGATCTCGCCCGGGCGGAGCGGCTGGCCGCGCAGATCGAGGCGGGCGCGGTGTTCGTGAACGGGGTGGTGAAGTCGGACCCCCGCCTCCCGTTCGGGGGCATCAAGCGCTCCGGCTACGGCCGCGAGCTGTCGGAATACGGGATCCGCGAGTTCGTCAACATCAAGTCGGTCTGGATCGCGTGACCGTTCATCCGGTCGGATCTACCCGGTAGCGATTTCCGCGGCGGGGCCCTTCGGGCCCCGCCGTTTTCATCTGCCGGCCGCGCGTACGGGCGGCTACTCGGCCGCGGTGGGGAACTCGCGCAGCAGCCGGCGGTGGAAGTACACGAGCGCTCCCACCACCGCGGCCCCGGCGAGGACGTGCCCGGCCAGGAACACCCACGGCGTCATCGCATCGCGCACCCACTGCGAGAGCCCGTAGACCATGGCCGCGAAGATGACGGCCAGGCAGCAGCCCAGCATGAAGATCAGCGCGAGCACCCGCTTCTCGCGCTCGGCGAGGGCGAAGAGCCCGGACACCGCGAGCCCGAACAGGATGAAGCCGGCGAGGTGCACCGCGGTGTAGCCGAGCACCACCGGCGTGGTGATCGCCACCTCGCTCGCGGTTCGCGCGCCGTGGAACAGCGCGTCGCCGAGCATCGACCTGGCCGCAGGGGCGCCCCTGCGGCCAGGTCGATGCTCGGCGACGCGCTGTTCCACGG
>DATGBR010000197.1:0-5956 GCA_035312605.1 Candidatus Methylomirabilota bacterium | reverse complement strand
AGCGCGTACGCCACCGCCCAGCCCACGCAGGAGTTCTGCTTGCCCTGATCGCCCGGCTCCGGGAAGCGGCTCGAGAGATCCACCGCCTTCGGCACCTGGCCGAGCAGCGGCGGAGCCGCGAGGGGGATGGACTGGTACGCGACGTCGTCCCAAGCCGATCGTCATTCCGTACTACGCGCTGAACTTCCAGCCGACCGGCTATCAGCGCCACTACGACCTGACCTTCATCGCGCTGGTCTACCTGGGCAACCGGATGCTCGTGCAGTCGATCCCGATCGACTTCGGGTTCCGGTGGTGATCGGCCGCGCCTTGACTATGCGCCGCCGAGGGGGCAGCATCGTGCCGGGCGAAGACGACCGCAGTCCCAAGGGAGACCTCCCGTGACGACCCAGACGACCGAGCCGCGGATGGAGCTGGAGCAGCACCTGCACATGTACCGGCAGATGGCGAAGATCCGCGCCTTCGAGGAGCAGGTGAACGAGCTCTACAAGGGCGCCAAGATGCCGGGCCTCGCGCATCTCTACGTCGGCGAGGAGGCGGTGGCGGTTGGCGTCTGCGAGGCCCTCAAGCGCGACGACTTCATCACCAGCACCCATCGTGGCCACGGCCACTGCCTGGCCAAGGGCGCCTCGGTCAGCCGGATGTTCGCGGAGCTGCTCGGCAAGGAGGCCGGCTACTGCCGCGGCAAGGGCGGCTCCATGCACATCGCGGATCCGGAGACCGGCAACCTGGGCGCCAACGCCATCGTGGGCGGCTCGGCGGGCCTCGCCACCGGCGCCGCGCTCTCGGCCAAGATGCGCAAGAGCGGGCAGGTCGCGGTGTGCTTCTTCGGTGACGGAGCGCTCGGGCAGGGGCTGCTCTACGAGTCCATCAACATGGCCGCGCTCTGGAAGCTGCCCGTCATCTACGTCTGCGAGAACAACCTCTACGGCGAGTACACCCCCGGCACCGAGACGATCGCGGGCGAGATCCTGCTGCGGCCGCGCGCGGTGGGCGTCCACGCCGAGAGCGTGGACGGCCAGGACGTCCAGGCGGTACACGCCACCATGAAGCGGCTGGTGGAGCGCGCGCGGCGCGGGGAGGGGCCCGCGTTCCTCGAATGCAAGACCTACCGCTACTACGGCCACCACGTGGGCGACGTCAACCGCGACTACCGCACGAAGGACGAGGAGCGGGACTGGATGACCAACCGCGACCCGCTCCTGACCCTGTCCGGGCGCCTCATGCAGCAGCAGCTCGCCGAGCAGTCCGTCTTCGACCGCATCCAGGTGGATGTGAAGAGCGAGATCGAGAAGGGCGTGCAGTTCGCGCTCGACGCTCCGTTCCCGAAGCTGGAGCAGGTTGACGAGGACGTTTACGCGTAGCTTCTGACCTCACCCGGCGTATCAAGCCCGCACCGGACTGGTCGCGGGCGGCGCGATCCCCGGGCGTGCCCGTGTGGGCTAAGTCGCGCCGTCTCTCGCTAGCTTGTCGATCTCTTCGACGGAGTAGCCCAGCTCGGTCAGGATCTCAGTCCGGTGCTGGCCGAGTAGTGGAGAGGGCGTGATGGCGGTTGGGGATTCGGAGAGCTTGATGGGGTTGCCGACGGTGAGGAAGCGGCCGCGGACCGGGTGGTCGACCTCGACGATCATGTCGCGGGCGAGGAGGTGGGGGTCGGTCAGCACCTCGCCGGTGTCGAGGCAGGCGCCGCAGGGCACGCCGGCGCGGGCCAGGATCTCCATCGCTTCGTGCTTCGGGCGCTTCGACGTCCAGTCCTCTACCAGACGGTTGACCTCATCCTTGTTCTTCCCGCGGGCGTCCGGGGTCTCGTAGCGCGCGTCGCCGATCAGGTCCTTGCGGTCGATGGCGCCGAGCAGCGCGTGCCACATCTGCTGCTGGACGAAGATGAAGACGTAATCGTTGGGGCCGCCGGGGTGGCAGCGGTAGGTGGTGCCCGGCACGCCCGCGCCGAGCTGGTTGCCGGCGCGCTCCATCACCTTGCCGAAGCGCTGGTGGTCGCGCAGGCTCACCCGGATCAGGTTGACCACCGCGTCCTGCATCGACACCTCGACCTGCTGGCCCTGGCCGGTGGCGTGCCGCTGCATGAGCGCGGCGAGGATGCCGATCACGCAGTGCATCCCGGTGCCGGAGTCGCCGATCGACGGCCATGTGAAGGTCGGCGGCCCGTCCGGGAAGCCGGTGACGCTCATGGCTCCGCCCATCGCCTGCGCGATCGGCTCGTAGCTCTTGTAGTCGCGGTAGGGCCCGTAGGAGCCGAAGCCCTTGATGGACGCATAGACCAGCCGCGGATTGATCTCGCGCACCGCCGAGTAGCCGAAGCCGAGGCGCTCGATGACGCCGGGGCCGAAGTTCTCCAGCAGCACGTCCGCGGTCTTCAGGAGCGACCGGAAGACCTCCTGGCCGCCCGCGTGCTTGAGGTTGAGGGTCAGGCTCCGCTTGTTGGCGTTGAAGGCGAGGAAGAAGAGCGCGTCCGCATCCGCCCGGTCCTTCTGGGAGTAGCGCGCGACGTCGCCCCGGCCCGGCTCCTCCACCTTGATCACGTCCGCCCCCAGCCAGGCGAGCATCTGGCCGCACGAGGGTCCCGCCTGATTGTTCGTGAGATCGACGACGCGAATGCCGGTCAGGGCTTGGCTCATAGGCCCCATGCCTACCACAGCCGCCCTGCGCGGTCGAGGCACCCCGCGACCCGGCCCAAGCCGGGGCCTCTTGACTACGGACGGACGGGCGGCGCAATCTCCCGGCATGGCGACGACTCGAACGGCCGGCGCGGTGAGCTTCCGCCAGGTGGGACCCTGTCTGGCGGCCGAGGTCGAGGGCATCGACCTGACCCAGCCCCTCTCCCCGGAGGAGGTGGCGGCGGTGCACGCGGGCATGGACCAGTACGCGGTGCTCGTCTTCCACGACCAGCCGCTGACCGACGAGCAGCAGCTCGCCTTCACCCGCAGCCTGGGCGAGATCGAGCACGCGATCGGCACCGGCCTCCGCGAGCAGTACCGGCTGCCGACCACCTTCGCCGACGTGTCGAACCTGGACGTGAACAACCAGGTCTTCGCGCGCGACAGCCGCACGCGGCTCTTCTCGCTCGGCAACCGCCTCTGGCACTCCGACAGCTCGTTCAAGGTGGTCCCCGCCAAGTACTCGCTCCTGCACGCTCGGTCCGTCCCGTCGAAGGGCGGCAACACCGAGTTCGCGGACATGCGCGCGGGCTACGATGCCCTCGACGACGAGACGAAGGCGCGGGTGGCCGACCTGATCTGCGAGCACTCCCAGCTCTATTCCCGCTCGCTGCTCGGCTTCACCGACTTCACGGACGAGGAGCGCGAGCGCTTCAAGCCGGTGCGCCAGGTCCTGGTGCGCACGCACCCGGGCCACGGGCGGAAGTCGCTCTACCTCTCCTCGCACGCGGGCGGCATCGTGGGCTGGCCGGTGCCGGAGGCGCGCGCCTTCCTGCGCGACCTCAACGAGATCGCGACCCAGCGCCAGTTCGTCTACTCCCACCAGTGGCGGGTGGGCGACCTCGTGATGTGGGACAACCGCCAGACCATGCACCGCTCGCGACCCTTCCCGGAGCACGAGCCCCGCGACGTGCGCCGCACCACCCTCCAGGGCGTCGGGCCGACCACCGAGCAGGTCCCCGCTTAGTGAAGTTCGGACTGTTCTTCCAGGCCCCGGAAGCCCCGGGGCAGAGCCACGCCGACCGCTACGCCGAGATGATCGACCTCATCGGCCTGGCCGACACGCTGGGCTTCGACGTGGCGTGGCTGGCCGAGCTGCACTTCGGCGGCGCCTTCTCGCTGCTGTCGAACCCGCTGATGGCGGTGCCGCTGATCGCGCAGCGCACCCGGCGCATCCGCATCGGCACCGCGGTGACCCTGCTGCCGCTCCACCACCCGCTGGCCTGCGCGGAGCAGGCCGCGACCGCCGACCTCCTGTCCGGCGGCCGGCTCGAGTTCGGCGTCGGGCGTGGGTCGATCCCGAGCCAGTTCCACGGCTTCCGGGTGCCGGTGTCCGAGAACCGCGGCCGCTTCGGCGAGGCGCTCGACATCATCCGACTCGCCTGGACGCGCGAGCGGTTCAGCTACGACGGCACCTACTACCAGGTGGAGGACGTGTCGGTGGTACCGCGGCCGCTGCAGCAGCCGCACCCGCCGATCCGGGTGGCGGTGCACTCCGGGGAGAGCTTCGCGCACATCGGGGGCCTGGGGCTGCCGATCTACTCGGGGACGACCACCACGCCGCTGCCGCAGCTGCGCGAGTTCATGGCGGTCTACCGCGCGCGGCTGGCCGAGGCCGGGCACCCGTGGCAGCCCGACCAGATGGCGCTGATGCTGCCGGTGCACATCGGCGAGACGAGCGCAGCCGCGCGGGACGCGATGCGGCCGGGGGTGCGCAAGTACTACGAGAACCTCCGCGCGATCTTCTCCGCGGTGCCCGACTCGTACGCCGAGCACCTGCCGCGCCTCAAGATCATCGAGGACACGCTGGCCAACCTGCCCTACGAGAAGTTCTTCCGGGACCAGGCGGTGTTCGGCGACGTGGCGGAGGTGATCGACCGGCTCCAGGCCGCGGTCGAGGAGTTCGGCCTCTCGCAGGTCATCTGCTGGTTCGACCAGGGCTCGATGCTGCCGCGCGCGGAGGTCGAGCGCACCATGCGGCGGTTCGCCGAGCAGGTGATGCCGAAGCTCTGATGGACTTCGGGATCAACCTGGCGACCTCCGCGGACTCGTGGAAGGTCGTCAAGCGCGCGGAGGAGCTGGGCTACGCGCGCGCCTGGTTCTACGACACCCAGCTCCTCAACGCCGACATGTTCGTGGCGATGGGCGCCGCCGCGGTGCAGACGAGCCGGATCCGCCTCGCCACCGGCGTGCTGATCCCCTCCAACCGGATCGCGCCGGTGGCCGCGAGCGCGCTCGCCTCGCTCAACGGGCTCGCCCCCGGCCGCATCGACTTCGGCATCTCCACCGGGTTCACCGCGCGCCGCACCATGGGGCTGGGCCCGGTCACGCTGGACTCGATGCGCGAGTACATCCGCATCGTGCAGGGGTTGATCGCGGGGGAGACGCTCGAATGGGACTTCGAGGGCAAGCGGCGGAAGATCCGCTTCCTCAACCCCGAGATCGGCGCGGTCAACGTGGCCGATCCGATGCCGCTGCACATCTCGGCGCTCGGCCCGCGCGGCCGCCGGCTCACCGCCGAGCTACGGGCCGGGTGGCTCTATGCGGCCGGGCACATGGGTGCGGCCAAGGCCGCGGCGGCGGACATGCAGAAGGCCTGGCGCGCCGCCTCGGTGGACCCGGCCGGCCAGGTGGCCACCGCGTTCACCGGGGGCTCGGTGCTCGCGGAGGGCGAGGCCTTCGACAGCCCGCGGGCGCGCGCGCAGGCCGGGCCGCACGCCACCATCGCGCTGCACAACCTGGTCGAGGTCGAGGAGTTCGGTAACATGGGCCGCACCGTGCCGCCGGCCCTGGCCCCGCTCCTCGAGCGCTACCGCGAGATCTACCAGGCGTACGAGCCGGCGGACGCCCGCTACCTGGCCAACCACCGCGGTCACCTCATGTTCCTGCGCCCGGAGGAGCACGAGGTGTGCACCGCGGATCTCATCCGCACCATGACCTTCACCGGCACCCGGCCCGCGCTCCAGGATCGCCTCCGCGAGCTGCGCGAGGCCGGCTACAATCACTTCGCGATCAGCATCCGGCACGGCCACCCGGGGATGCTGGAGGACTGGGCGGACGTCTTCGCGGGTGTCTAGCTCGCGGGCGTCTAGGAGGGCCAGGCGGTGAGGACCGGCAGCGAGTATCGCGACGCCCTGCACGACGGCCGCCGGGTCTGGGTCGTGGGCGAGGGGCTGGTCGAGGACGTCACCGTCCATCCGGCCACCCGGGCGATGGTCGACGAGTACGCCGCGTGGTACGACCGCCACCACGATCCGGCGTGGCAGGACGTGCTCCTGACC
>DATGBR010000196.1:0-9625 GCA_035312605.1 Candidatus Methylomirabilota bacterium | reverse complement strand
CGCGGCCGCCGCGTCGTTGCGCCGGTAGGTGATCACGCAGTCGGCGCCCTCTTGGGCCAGGTGGAGCGCGATGGCGCGGCCGATGCCGCGCGAGCCGCCGGTGACGACCGCGACCCGCCCCGCGAGCTCACCACTCACGCCTCGCCCCGCGCGCCGAGGCGCCGGAAGATCGCCTCGGCCTTCTCCACGATCGACGCCACCACCCGGCCCGCAGGGCGCACGGGGAACGGCTCGATCTCGGCCTGTCGGCCCTCCCACTCGCGGGTGAACGCGTTGCGGATCTGGCGGTTGGGCTTGCCGGACACCGCGCGAGTCACCACTGTGATTTCCTCATCGAGGGCCGCGATCTTCTGCTTGTAGTTGTCGGGGCCGTGCGCGTGAACGCCTCCGTCTCCCGACCGCTCTCGTGGCGAGGAGGATGTCGTGCCGGCCTGGCAGATCGGATAGCGGATGCCGAGCCGGTCGCAGAGCGCGGTGTGGAGCGGGGAGCGCGTCGCCGTGATCATGCCGCTCACCTCGAGGACGCGATCAGCCGAGCGCCCGGAAAAAGTGGTGCCGGAGGCGGGACTCGAACCCGCACATCCTTGCGGACACCGCATTTTGAGTGCGGCGCGTATGCCAGTTTCGCCACTCCGGCCCGTGGCTCGCTTCAGCTCGAGCCTATGATACGACAACCCCCCCTTGTATACTGTGGACCGCTCGTGGTAGACGTCCCGACGCGAATTCCATCCCTAAGGAGGTGCCCCATGGCCGACAGAGCAGGCGCCGTGATGTTCAAAGGCAATCCGATCGCCCTCGGCGGTCCCGAGATCAAGGCGGGCAGCGACGCCCCCGACTTCACCGCGCTCGACAACGGGCTCCAGCCCGTGAAGCTGAGCCAGGCCCGCGGCAAGGTCATCGTGCTCAGCGCGGTGCCGTCGCTCGACACCCCGGTGTGCGACACCGAGACCCGCAAGTTCAACGTGGAAGCGGGCAAGCTCGGCGGCAACGTCGAGGTGTGGACCGTGAGCATGGACCTGCCCTTCGCGCAGAAGCGCTGGTGCGGCGCGGCCGGGGTCACCGCGGTGAAGACCCTGTCCGACTTCCGCGAGCGCTCCTTCGCCCAGAACTACGGCGTGCTCGTGAAGGAGGGTCCGCTCGCCGGGCTGACCGCGCGCGCGGTCTTCGTGGTGGGCAAGGACGGCAAGGTCAAGCACGCGGAATACGTCAAGGAGATCACCACCGAGCCCAACTACGACGCGGCGCTCGCCGCGGCCAAGCAGGCGGCCGCCGGCTAGGTCGGCCCGGGTCGTCGCAAGTATTGGCCAACCTTGACAAAAGAAAGCCATCCACGTTAGGCTGAGCGGTGCGGTGGGGCTGTAGCTCAGTTGGGAGAGCACAAGGCTGGCAGTCTTGGGGTCAGGGGTTCGAGCCCCCTCAGCTCCACCAAAAATTCCGGACTCACCGACACGGGGCAGGCGGTGCCAACGACAGACCGCCTGCCTCGTCGTCTTTTCGATCCGGATTTCCTGAAGGAACGCACGTACCACCGCCACGGGTTCTTCGGGGTCCCCTGAACCGGATGCTCGAGCGGGCCCCGGACCGATAGCCGACCGGCGCGCCCGCCGCGTGCGGTCTCGCGAGCGCGCCCGGTATATAACTGACCGCGTGAGCGCCGGCACCTGGGTCCCTCTCGCGGTCGCCATGGCCAGCACGCTGGGGTTGTACGTGCCGGTGCTGCTCGGGATGGCCGCGGACTGGGCGCGCTTTCCCAGCCAGTCGCACGGCTTCGCGGTACCCGCGATCGCGGCCTACTTGATCTGGATGCGCCGGGGCGCGATCGCCTCCGCCGCGCCCGACGGCTCCCGCGCCGCCGCGGCCGCCGGCGTCGCAGCGCTGATCGCGGCGCTCGGCGCGCTGGTGATCGGCTCGCTCACCGGCGAGACCTTCCTGGCGCGCGCCTCGCTACCGGTGGCGCTGCTAGGCGTCGCCCTCTTCGTGGGCGGGCCCGGCGTCCTGCGCCATGCGTGGATCGGGCTCGCCTACCTGTTCTTCATGGTGCCGCTGCCGTACCTCACCCTGAAGACGCTCACCTACCAGTCGCGGCTCTTCGACGCCTCGGCCACCGCCGCCGCGCTCCGCGCGCTCGGCGTGCCGGTGCTGCAGGACGGGGTGATGCTCCATCTCGCCAACATGACGCTCGAGGTCGCCGACGAGTGCAGCAGCGTGCCCGCGATCGCGGCGCTGATCGCGCTCGGAGTGGCGTACGCGCAGCTCCATCCGCATCCGACCTGGGTCAGGGTCGCGCTCGCGCTCTCCGCCGCCCCGCTCGGCCTGGCCGCCAACATCATGCGCCTCATCCTCACCTCACTGGCCGCCTACACGCTGGGGCCGATCGCCCTCAGCAATGTCATCCACCGGTTCGGCGGCACCACCGTATTCCTCGCGACGATCCTGCTGCTGCTCCTCGTGGACCGCGTGTTGACTCCGCTCAGCCCCGCCCCCACGCCCGGGGCCGCGCGCGCGCGAGGCTAGGTGCGCGCCCGTCTGCTCGCGGTGCTGGCCCTGCTCGTGCTGGCCGCGGGCGCGATCGTCCTCACCCCGCGCGTGCGCGAATGTCCCCGCGCGGCGCCGCTCGACGGGCTATCAACGATCCTGGCCGGATGGACAGACGCCGATGGGATTCCCGACGAGGCGCTGCCGGTCGACCCGAGCGAGGTGGCCGCAGTGCGCCGGACCTATCGGAGCGGTCCCCGCGTGGCGTGGATCTCGGTCGCGCTGTTCACCCGACAGGACGATCCCCAGCGACGGGCGTCCATCAACCGGATCTACGCGGAGCAGGACGTGTCGCGGGTGGAGCGGGCGACGCTGCCCGCGGCAGGCGCTCGCCCCAACGCGGTCGTCGTCTCCCGTCGGGACCGCCGGGTCGTGGTCGCGTACTGGTACCAGATCGGGAGCCGGACGTACGCGAGCGAAACGCGCTTCCGGCTGGCGCTCATGCGCGAGATCCTGCTGGCGCGGCGAGGCGACAGCCTGCTCGCGCGCGTCGCGGTCCCGGTCGACCCGGACGGTGTCGCCGCATCCCTCGCCTCCGCCGCGGAGCTGGCCGCGGCGCTGCGCGTGGCGCTGCTCGCAGGCCCGGGCTGCTGAGACTCGCTGGCCGCCTAGTCCCCTAGCCGCCCAATCCGATGATCAGCTCGTCGAGCCTCTCGCTCCGCGCGAGGCCCGCGTCGAGCCGCGCCGCCTCGCGGAGGGCGATGACCGCCTCGCGGGGCCGCTCCAGCCGTACGTACGCCATCCCGAGGTGGTAACGCAGGAGCCCGCTGTCGGGCGACCGCTCCACCGCGCGGGCCAGCGCGCGCTCGGCCTCGGCGTAGGCGCCGCGCCGGTAGTGGACCCAGCCGAGCGTGTCGAGAACGTCCGGGGCGGCCGGGCGGAGCTTCGCGGCCCGGCTGGCCAGGGTCAGCGCCCGGTCCGATGAAGCAGGCGCCGCGCCGAGGATCGAGGCGAGGCTCGTGAGCGCGCCGACGTCGTTGCCGTCGAGCGCCAGCGCCCCCTCGTAGCTCGCCACCGCGCGATCGGTCTGGCCCATCGCCTGCTGCGCGCGGCCCAGCCCGCGATGCGCCTCGACGAGATCCGGGCCGAGCTGGATCGCGGCCGTGAAGGCGTCCACCGCGTCGCCCGGTCGCCCCTGGGCGAGCAGCACCGTCCCCATGAGCGCCGCCGCGGATGGGCTCGCCGGCGCGTCGCGCCTGAGCTGGCGGGCGAGCTCGGAGGCCTGGGCGAGCCGGCCGTCCTGCGCGTACAGGCGGGCGAGATCGAGCTTCGCGTCGGCGCGGGTCGGATCCGCCCGGAGCGCGGCCTCCAGCTGCAGCGCCGCCTGCTCACGCTGGCCGCGGGCCAGGAGCCGGCGCGCCAGTAGCGTGCGAGCGGCCACGTGGGACGGGTTGGTCCGGACCGCGGTCTTGAGATGGTCGAGCGCCTCGTCGGCCTTGCCCTGCCCCAGCCGGATCCGCGCCAGCAGATAGTTCGCCTCCGCGTGGCCCGGCACCCGCTCGAGGATCTGCGCCAGCTCCCGCTCGGCCACCGCGACAGCGCCCTGGGCCAGGAACGTTCTGGCCAGCGCCTCACGGCCGTCCACGTCGCCGGGCTCCGCGCGGACCACGGCCTGAAGGCGCTCGACCCGCCGGCGCCAGACACCCTCGTCCACCGGCTGATTGGAGAGCACGGCCAGCTCGATGCGGGCGGGCTCGAGCCCGGGCTCGAGCTCGATGGCCCGACGGTACGCCGCCTGGGCCTCGGGCACGCGTCCGCGCACCGCGTACACCCGGGCCAGCTGATAGTGCGGCGCGGAAGCGCTGGGCGTGCTCCGCGTCGCCTCGATCAGATCGCGGATCGCCGCCTCGCCCTGGCCGGACGCGGCATAGGCGCGGCCCCGTGTCAGGTACGCGGCTGCGAGGCCGGGCTCGCGCCCTAGCAGCTCGCTCATGCGCGCGATCGCCTCGGCGTGACGGCCATGCGCGACGTACAGATCGCCCAAGGCCAACGCGAACCCGCGCTGGCCCGGGTCCGCCTGGAGTGCCGACTCCAGCAGCGAGATCGCCTGATCGTACTGGCCCGCGGCGCGATAGAGCCGGGCAAGCCACGGGACCGCGGTCGGGTTGGAGGGCGACTCCTTCACCGCCGCCCGCAGCTGCGCGATGGCCTCGACCGGATGGCCCTCGCGCTCCGCGAGATGGGCCAATCCGAGCCGCGCCTGCACTCCTCGCCCGTCCAGCTCGAGCGACCGACGGAACGCGGCCTGGGCGCGCCCGAGATCGATCTGCTCGACATAGACGCTCCCCAGCAGCGCGTGGAGATCCGCGTTGCGGTCGTCCGCGTTCACCGCGGCGTCGACGAAGCGGAGCGCGTCCTTCACGCGCTTCTGGCCGATCAGCCCGGCGGTCTTCGCGCGGATCGTGGTCTCCGACGTCGGATCGGCGCGGACCGCGGCGTCGAAGGCCTCCAGAGCCCCGTCCATGTTGCCCTCGGCCGCGCGGAGGCGGCCGAGCGCGAGGTGAGCCGGCGCGTAGCCCGGGTCGAGCTGCAGCGCCTTGGTCAGCGCGGCGGCGGCCCGCCCCCGGTTACCCTGCTGCGCCTCGATCTGCGCCAGCATCAGATACGGCTGCGGGGCCTGCGGAATCGTCCGCTGCGCGGCGGTGGCCGCCACCGAGGCCTCGTCGAGGCGCCCGAGGCGCAGCAGGGCCCGGCTGCGCTCGAGCTGGAAGTCGGGCAGCGCCTGCGCGGCCGCGCC
This sequence comes from Candidatus Methylomirabilota bacterium, assembly GCA_035312605.1. Taxonomy (GTDB): domain Bacteria; phylum Methylomirabilota; class Methylomirabilia; order Rokubacteriales; family CSP1-6; genus CAMLFJ01. The sequence continues at coordinate 4,353 of DATGBR010000196.1, read as the reverse complement.
CAGGCTACCGAGGGTGTGGAGCGCGTCCTGCGGCCGCCCGACCCGCGTGTAGGCCGCGGCCAGGCGCATGCGCACCAGCGGATCGGCGGCCGACTGCCGGTCGGCCTGCTCGAGCTCGGTCACCGCGGCGGCCGCGTTGCCGCTGACGAGGTAGCTGGTTCCGAGGAGGAGCCGCAGCTCCACCCACCGCGGCGACTGCTCGACCAGCGGCGCGAGGAGCACGGTGGCCTCACGGGCGCGATGGGCGCGCAGATAGCACCAGCCGAGGGCGACCACCGCCGCGCTCGAGCGGGCACGCGGATGAATTTCCTCGAGCGTCCGGACCGCTTCCGGCAGCCGCCCGAGATGCACGCGCGCCTCAGACAGGTGAATGCGGATCCGCGGATCGCCGGGACGGAGGGCGTCGGCCTTCTCGAGGAGCGCGGCAGCCTCGCCGTCGCGTCGCTGGCGCAGCACGACCTCACCGAGTCCGGCCAGCGCAGAGGCATCGGTCGGCCGCTCCGCGACGAGTTGCCGATACGCGCGGTCGGCCTCTGGCAGTCGCCGGAGCGCGAGCAGGGCGCCGGCCCGGAGCATCGGCTCGGTCTCCGGCGAGGCGAGAATATCCTCCGCAGCCCCCTCGCCCAGTCGCGCGGCGGCGAGGATCGACCGCGCCGCGGGATCGGCGGGCTCCGACTGCTGGATACGCTCGGCTTGAGCGCGCGCGCCCTTGAAGGCGCCGAGCTCGATCAGCACGCGCCCGAGATCGGCGCTGATCGCGACCGACTGCGGAGCGAGCTCCTGAGCGGCTAGGAGCTCCGTCGTCGCGTCGCGGTACCAGAGCTTCGTCGCGTAGGCGCGGCCGAGGGCGTGTCGGGCCTCCACCAGCGCCGGATCAACCGCGAGCGCCTGGCGCCATTCGATGATGGCCTCGTCGAGCTTTCCCTGACTCTGATACTGCTCCGCACGATTCAGTGCCTCACGCTTGACCGCGTCGGGGCTCTGGCTGCACGAGACCGTGGCCAGGAGACCAAGACCGATGACGAGCGCGCGCTTCATGGGACGGCATCGCCCGGCGAGCGAGACTCAGGACCTGTTCCCCGGTCGCCGCAGCTTCGCGGCGCCGAGCAGGAGTCCCACCCCACCGATCACGAGGAAGATCGACGGCGGTGCGGGCACCGAGCCGTTGCTCGTGGGAATCGGGGTCGTGTTCGACGGTCCGTCGCCGTTCCCGCCGGGACCGTTGTCGGAGAAGAAGCGGTCCGGATCCTGGATGCCGCCGGGGCCGCCACCGCTGCCGTTGCCGCCAGTGCCGGGGCTACCACCAGTGCCGGGCCCACCATCACCCGGACCGCCACCGTTGCCTGACCCGCCACCGCCTGGACCGCCACTACCCGAGCCGCCGCCGGGCCCACCGCCACCCGCGATCGGACCGATCGGACCGTTACCGTTCCCACCGCCGAATGGCGGATTGTCGCCCACGAAGTGTGGATCGTCGTTGCTCGGCCCATTCGAGAAGGGACCGTTGTTGCCGGACGGGCCATTGCCGTTGCCGGGCCCGCCACCGCCCGGGCCGCCGCCACTGCCGGGACCGCCGCTGCCGGGACCACCACTGCCGATTCCACCGAACCAGCCTCCGGTTCCGCCGCCGAACGGTGTGAACCCGCCGTTGCCGTTCGTGCCGACGAAGAGCACGTCACCGAAGTTGCTTCCACCGGCCCCCGCCCCGTTCTCCGACCCGCCGACACCGCCGCCGGTCGGGATGCCGCGCAGCCGATCGCTCTTCATGCCATCGCGCAGGCCGCCCGAGTCGAGATCGAGATTGAACGCCAGCGTCGAGGAACTCGGGGCCCCGGCCGATTCGTCATTCGCCGCGCCCGCGGTGGGCTCGGTCGCCGCAGGCAAGGTCGCCACGGTACCGGGCATCCCTCGCGTGAAGAAGTGCGACAGGAGCATCGCCGTGATCACCAAGCACAGGAGCGCCAAGGCGATTACCAGGCCGGTCCGATGACTTTTCTTCAACTAGGTCTCCTCTCGACGTCTAGTCCTCACTACACCGTGCCCGGAGGAACTCCAAGAACCGTACCAGGCGAGCGGCTTTTCAATCTCCGCCGCGACTTAGGTCAAACGTGCCGAGTCGCGGTCGGCGTGAGCCCTGGGCAATGGTTTCCCCACAAGAGGCAGCGCCATCGTCGGACGGGTATACGTCGCGACCTGAGAAGGATTTGCGTTGTCAGCGCGCGCGGTCCGCGAAACCGGACCCATGAACACTTTGCGGAACCCGATGTCCCGGTACCTCTTCAGTGCCACGGGCTCCGAGCGAGGAGGTGGCTCACCGCCACGCGCAGCCGGGGTCGGTGCGACGCGAACGGCAGCCGGAAGGACTCGACCTCACGCCGCCGCAGCGCGGGGCTGATCGCGGCGTGCTCGATCTGATCGAAGGCCGCGGCCAGACTCTCTGCCAGCCCGGGGTGGCCAAGCCGCCTCGCCATCTCGACCGCCGCCGGCAGATCCTCCCGCATAAAGCGAAGCCGGCGCGGGGCGTCGCCCGAGTAGAGGATCCCGAGATCAAGGTGGTCTTCGAGCTCGTTGGCGAGGCGGATCAGCAGTACATCCCGCTCGAGCGCGGTCATCGCGTCGAGCTGCGCGCGGATAGCCGGGATGGTGGCCCGGGCCCACCGGAACGCGGTGTAGCGGGCCACGAGGTCCTCGATCTCCGGCCCGACCGCCGCGCGAACGCGGGTCCGCTTGGCATCCGACACGCCGAGCCATCCGTTGCCGAACTCGCCGTGTGTATACGTGGCGTGAAGCAGTCCCGCCGCGACCACCGGCGCCCGAGCCCGGAGCGCGGCGACAATGCCGGCGGTGCCGACCAGGTGCGCCAGGAACGGCTTGCCGGAGGCGCGATACGTGCCCGGGAAGAGCGTCATCGACAGCTCGTAGCAGCGGGCCACCATCGCGAGGTCCCGCTCCGGATAGGCCAGGTCAGCGAGCTGCGCGTAGAGCTGCAGGTTCGTCTGGGCGAAGCGGTGCACGGCGGGGTCTAGTTGGCGGCGGGCACGCCGTCCGTCCGCGCGGAGCGGCCGGACGAGGGCGACCGCGGGCGCACCAGGCGGCGATTGATCCGCCGCTCAAGCCCCATCAGGAGGGTGTCGCCGACCCACCGACCCCAGCGCCAACCCAGGACTCGTTCGAGCCCGTGCAATACCGGCTCGAAGGGGATGCGGCGGTGGGCGGCCGCCCAGCGCGCGAGCGACTTCGTCCCAGGATCGTCGGAATGAAGCCCCCACTTCTCCCGGAATCGCTCCACCGACCCTACGTTCCAGGACTCGCTCCACCGGAGGAAGTAGAAGAGATAATCCGACGGGCGGAAGCGGCCGCTCGTGACGTACGTGACCACCGCCGCCGGCTCGAAGTACACCTGATGGCCCTGCTGTCGGACCAGGAGGCAGAGGTCGCTGTGCTCGCATACACTGCGCAGGTCCTCGTCGAGCAGCCCGATCCGTTCGAACACCTCCGTACGCACGAGCATGCAGTGGAACTCCACCTGCTCGCAGGGCATGCGGACCAACTGCGCGCGGACGTCGGCGTGCCGCTTGCCCGCGAAGCGATGCCGATCGACGAAACGGCGGCCGCCCCGCCACTCCTCGATGCGCGCGTCCCCGGCCGCCATGTGGATCTCCTCGCGCTCGGGCTCTCCGATGTAGTACGTCGGCCCCACCACCCACGCACCGGTCGCCTCCGCACACTCCACGAGCTTGCCGAGCCAGCCCGGCGACGGCACCGCGTCGTTGTCGATGAACACCACGTACGGTGTCCGCACGTGGCGCAGTCCGAGATTGCGGGCCTCATTCGGAATCAGGTATCGATCGGTGCGCACGACGGTGAAGCCGCGGGCTTCCGCCTCCTGGGCCAGATAGCGCCGAATTCGGCGGGGCGAACCGCCGTCGACATAGACCAGGTTGAACGGCTCGGCGGTATTGGCGTACACCGCCTCGAGCGCGCGCCGGGTCACCCCGAAGCGCTCGCGCGGTACGACGATGATCGTGACCTGGGCGTCCTTCTCCGACCGGACCGAGCCTCGCGAGATGTTGGTCGCCACGGTGCTCAACAACCGAAGCACGTGCGGTGCCACTCCGGCCAGAGCGATATAACTCGAATGTCGACGGAGGCTTGGCGACGGCCCGTTCGACACGACGCCTAGTAGGCGGCCCGAGCCGGGCGGTAGCACTGTCTCCTCTTAGAGTAAAAGTCTTCCGCTTTCCGGGCGGGGGCTACCGCGCAAAATCTACGCGAGTGCGCCCACGCTCGCTTGATGGCTCGGGACTGGACGAAAGCGGCCCCGAGCGCTATCTCGGTGCGGGCGTCTCCACG
>DATGBR010000195.1:0-9290 GCA_035312605.1 Candidatus Methylomirabilota bacterium | reverse complement strand
GGCCACGAGATCCGGCCCTCCGCCCGACATGGAGGCGCAGGCCGCCACGATCAGGACGATGACCAGCGAAACGGCGAGCGTCGTTGCGGCACGCTTCGTCTTCATGGGGGTATCGCCTCCGGGGGTGTTTGGTTGCGGCACAGTATAGCCGAGGCCATGCCGAGGGTGCCCTCTTGGGATAGGATAGGCAGCCGGCGGCCACCACGAAGGTGCGCCGGAGCGGAGGCGTCATGACCGGGGTCGGGCTCGGGCAGGGGGGAGCGGTATCGCGCCGGGCCGTGCTCGCCCTGGTGCCGGGGTTGGTGGCCCTGCGCGCCTCGACCGCGCGGGCCCAGCGCCCGGGCGGTCCCGCCCGGATCGGGTGGCTCTCCTACATCAGCCAGCCGGACGTAGGCCTGACGAACCTCCGCGAGGGACTCGGGGAGCTGGGGTACGTCGAGGGCAAGAGCTACGTGCTGATCCCGCGCTTCGCGGACGGGGACTTCACGCGGCTCCCCAGGCTGGTCGACGAGCTGATGGCCGAGCGCATCGACGTGCTGGTCTCGCGCGGCCCCTCGGTGGACTACACCAAGCCGGTCACCGCCCGCGTCCCGGTGGTGTTCGCGTACAGTGGCGATCCGGTCGCGGCGGGCTTCGCGGACAGCCTGGCCAAGCCCGGGCGCAACATGACCGGCATCACGTTCATGGCGCTCGAGCTCTCGGCCAAGCGCGTCGAGGTGCTCAAGGAGCTGGTGCCGCAGGCCACCCAGATCGCGCTGCTCTCGAACCCGGAGCACGCGGGCGAGCTCGCGGAGTACAAGGTGACCGAGGACGGGGCCCGCCGGATCGGCGCCACCATCACCCGTTACCTGGCGCGGAGTCCCCGCGAGCTGCCGACCGTGTTCGACGAGATCCGCGCCGCCCGCCCCGGAGCGATGCTCGTGTTCCCGGATTCCCTCACGCTCGCGCGCCGCCAGGAGATCGTGGACTTCGCGGCCCGGGAGCGAATCCCCAGCATGTTCGGCTGGACCGAGTTCACGGACGTTGGAGGGCTCGTGAGCTATGGGCCGAGTGTGCTCCCGAGCTTCAAGATGCTGGCCAAGTTCGTGGACAAGGTGCTCAAGGGCGCCGAGGCGGGCAAGGTGCCGATCGAGCAGGTCAGCCGGATCTCGCTGACGATCAACATGACGACGGCACGCCGGATGGGCCTGGCCGTCCCGTCGTCGATCCTGGCCCGGGCCGATCGTGTCATCGAATAGCGCCAACCAATGGTGAAGGAGACGCTCATGGGCGAGCGAGAGCTGACGTACGGCGACGCGGTCAAGGAAGCCATCGCGGAGGAGATGCGGCGCGACCCGCGCGTCTTCATCATCGGGGAGGACATCGCGGAGGCGGGCCATCCCTTCAAGACCCTGGTCGGGCTGGTGCAGGAGTTCGGCACCGAGCGTGTGATCGACACGCCGATCTCCGAGCCCGGCTACGCGGGCATCGGCGTCGGGGCGGCCATGACCGGCATGCGGCCGGTGGTGGACGTGATGTTCGGCGACTTCATCACCCTGACCATGGACCAGATGGTGAACCAAGCCGCCAAGGCGCACTACATGTCGGGCGGCAAGATCAAGGTGCCGATCGTCTTCCGCACCACGCTCGGAGCCACGCGCCGCTCGGCCGCCCAGCACTCGCAGTCGCTCCACGCCTGGGTGAGCCACATCCCCGGCCTCAAGGTGGCGCTGCCCTCCGGCCCCTACGAGGCCAAGGGGCTCATGAAGACCGCCATCCGCGACGACAGCCCGGTCGTCATCTTCGAGGACAAGATGATGTACCGGATGAAGGGCCCGGTGCCGGAGGGCGACTACACGATCCCGTTCGGCGTCGCCGAGGTGAAGCGCGCCGGCAAGGACATCACCATCGTCGCCACCAGCAGCATGGTGGGCGTGGCGCTCGGCGCGGCCAAGATGCTGGAGGACGCGGGCATCAGCGCGGAGGTGATCGACCCGCGCACCACCTGGCCGCTCGACAAGCGGGCCCTGATCGACTCGGCCAAGAAGACCTCGCGCGCGCTGGTGGTGGACGAGGGCTACGAGCGCTACGGCGTCACCGCCGAGATGGCGGCGGTCATCGCGGAGGGCGCTTTCTACTACCTGGACGCGCCGGTCAAGCGCATGGGCGCCATGGACGTGCCGGTGCCGTTCTCGCCGGTACTCGAAGACCTCACGGTCCCGTCGGAGAAGACCGTCTTCGAGGCCGCCCGCGCCCTATGCCGCAAGTAATTCCAAGGGTGAGGGGCCCAAAGGTGAGGGGGTAGCGATGGCGACCAACGTCATCATGCCCGCGCTCGAGCTGGCCCAGGAGACCGGCAAGCTCCTGCGCTGGATCAAGGGCCCGGGCGACACAGTGCGCAAGGGCGAGCCCATCGCCGAGATCGAAACCGACAAGGTCACGATCGAGCTCGAGGCCCCCGCCTCCGGTGTCCTGAGCGCGGTCACCGCCCAGGAAGGCGACGTGATCCCCGTCGGCCACACCATCGCCCAGATCGCCGCCCCCACCGAAGTCGCATCTACCCTCTCCCCCCAGGGGAGAGGGCAGGGTGAGGGGCCCAAAGGTGAGGGGCCCAAAGGGGAGGGGCCCGAAGCCCCCGCGCCCGACTCCCGCCCGAAGGCCTCCCCGCTCGCGCGCAAGATCGCCGAGGAGCACGGCGTCGACCTCGCCCGCGTCAAGACCGCGAGCGGCAAGATCGAGAAGGCCGACGTGCTGGCCTTCGTGGAGAGCCAGCGTGTGGTCGCGGCGCCGACGAACGGCTCGGCGGGACGCCTCGTCGCCGCGTCGCCGAAGGCGCGACGGCTGGCGGCGGAGCGCGGGATCGATCTGCGCGCGCTGAAGGGGACGGGCCCGGGGGGCGCGGTGTTGACGCTGGATGTACCGGCCGCCACCGTGCCTTCCACCACCCCGCCCCTCACCACCGGACCCCTCACCACCGGGCCCCTCACCACCGGGCCCCTCACCCTGCCCTCTCCCCAGAGGGGAGAGGGGGGAGGGGTGGGGACGGTGTGGCGGATCATGGCGGAGCGGATGACCGCGTCGTGGACGAGCGCGCCGCACTTCTACCTGGTGCGCGAGGTCAACGTGACGCGGCTCGTGGCGTGGCTCCCGAAAGCGCGCAAGCAGACCGGCGCGCACGTCACGTACACGGACCTGCTGGTCAAGCTGGTGGCGGCGACGCTGGCCCAGCACCCCCGGGTGAACGTGTCGTGGAAGGACGGCACGCTCGAGCGTCACGCCGACATCAACATCGGCTTGGCCGTCGCGCTGGAGGATGGGCTCGTCGTCCCGGTGCTCCACAAGGCCGACGCGCTGGGGCTCAAGGAGATCGCCACCCGCCGCGAGGATCTGGTGGCTCGCGCCCAGTCCGGGAAGCTCCGGCCGGCCGATATCCAGGGCGGCGTCTTCACGATCAGCAACCTCGGCATGTACGGCGTGGACGCGTTCAGCGCCATCGTCAACCCGCCGCAGGCCGCGATCCTGGCCGTGGGCCGCATCACCGATCGCGTCGTCCCGGTCAACGGCCAGCCGGCCGTGCAGCCGACCATGGTGCTCACGCTGTCCTGCGACCATCGCGCCCTCGACGGCGCCCGCGGCGCCCAGTTCCTGGGCGCGCTCGCGGACCTCGTCGAGGAGCCGCTGGCCCTGCTCGTCTGAGGACTACTCACTCATGGCGTTTACCGACCGCTACGGCCTGACCGTCACGACCGATTCGCCCGTCGCCTTCGAGCGCTTCCAGCAGGGCATGGACGACCTGCTGGCCTACGGCCCCGCCGGCGAGGAGCGGATGGCGGAGGCGCTCCAGGCCGATCCCGGCCTGGCGGTCGCGCACGCCGGCGTCGCGCTGATGGCGCTGGTGCAGGGCGACGCGGCCACCGCGCGCGACGCCATGGCCCGCGCGCGCGAGACGGTGGGCGGCGCCACGCGGCGCGAGCGGCAGCACGTGGAGGTGCTCTCCGCCTTCGTGGGCGGCGAGGGCGCCCGCGGCTTCGCGCTCGCGGACGAGCACGTGAAGGACTTCCCGCGCGACGCGGTGCTGGTGAACCAGGTGAGCAGCGCCATCGCCCTGGCCGGGGCCAGCGATCGCGAGGAGCACCGGGTGGCCTTCATGGAGCGGCTGGCCCCCGCCTACGGCGACGACTGGTGGTACCGGTCCGCGCTCGCGTTCACCTACCACGAGGTGGACCGGTTCGAGGAGTCTCGGCGCCTCTCGGAGGCCTCGCTCCGGCAGTACCCGCGCAACGCGCACGCCTCGCACAACCTGGCTCACATCGCGTTCGAGACCCTCGACGTCGAGGCGGGCGCCGCCTTCCTCGACGACTGGATGGCGGGTTACGATCGGCGCGCCTCGTTCCACTGCCACCTGGCCTGGCACCAGGCGATGTTCGCGCTCCACGAGCGCCGCTACGCGAAGGCCCTCGACATCTTCGAGCGCGACATCCTGCGCTCGGGCAACCCGCGCTCGGCCATGACCGACGGCACCGCGCTGCTCTGGCGGGTGAAGCTCGACCGCGCGAGCGAGCAGCCGCTGCCGTGGCGGTCGCTGGCCGAGCTGGCCGCGAAGGTCTCGCGGCCCGGCTTCCTCTTCGGCGAGGTGCACGCCGCCTTCGCGTACGCCGCCTGCGGAGACGAGGCGGCGCTGGCCAGGATGATGGACGGCCTGCGGGCGCTGGGCGAGAAGGGTCACCCGATCGCGGCCAGCCTCGTGCTGCCGCTGGTGCAGGGGACGGCCGCGTTCGCGGCGGGCGACCACGCGGGGGCGCTGCGCCTCTTCGAGCCGGTCGAGGCGGAGATGCACCGCATCGGCGGCAGCCACGCCCAGTGGGAGATCTACGAGGAGACCATGGTGCAGTGCTACCTGGCGCTCGAGCGCTACGACGACGCCACGCGCCTCGTGCGCCGTCGCCTCGCGCGCCGCGCCTCGCCGCGCGATCAGCAGTGGCTCGCCCGCGCGAGCCGCGGCCCGGCGGCGTGAGGGCGGTCCGAGAATGGCCAAGCTCACGCTCAAGGTGAACGGGACGCGCCGGGAGGTCGAGTCGGACGACCCCGGCACCCCGCTTCTGTATGTCCTGAGAGGAGATCTCGGGCTGACCGGCACCCACTTCGGCTGCGGCCTCGCGCAGTGCGGGGCGTGCACCGTGCTGGTCGGCGGCCGCGCCGTCCGCTCGTGCATCGCGCCGGCAAGCTCCGTGGTCGGGCAGGAGGTGGTGACGATCGAGGGCCTGGGCTCGCCCGAGCGCCCCGATCCGGTGCAGGCCGCGTTCATCGCGGAGCAGGCCGCGCAGTGCGGGTACTGCACCGCGGGCATGGTCATGAGCGCGCGCGCCCTCCTGGCGCAGACGCCGCGCCCGACCGAGCAGCAGGTGCGCGAAGGCCTGGCCGGCAATCTCTGCCGCTGCGGCAGCCACGCGCGGGTGATCCGGGCGGTGCTCCGCGCCGCCGCCGCCACGCCGAGGGCGCGCTGATGGCTGCCCGCGTCTCGCGACGGAGTTTCCTCACCACGAGCCTCGCCGCGGGCGGGGCGCTGATCGTCGGGTTCGGGCTCGACGGGGTCGGGCGGGCGGGGGCGCAATCGATCCCCGACGCCGACCGCTTCCTCGGCAAGTCGCTCGCCCCCGACATGGTCGACTCGATGCTGGCGGTGCAGCGCGACGGCTCGGTCACCGTCTTCGTCGGCCGGGTCGACGTCGGCACAGGAGCGCGCATCGCGCTGCGGCAGATCGTCGGCGAGGAGCTCGACGTCCCGCTCGAGCGCATCGCGATGATCGAGGGCGACACCGCGCTGACCCCCGATCAGGGCGGGACCGGGGGCAGCTACGGCGTCGCCCGCGGCGGCGTCCAGCTCCGCCGCGCGGCCGCGACCGCGCGGCAGGCGCTGCTGGGGATGGGGGCGCAGCGCCTGGGCCGGCCGGCGGGCGACCTCGAGGTCGCCGACGGCGTGGTCCGCGGCAAGGACGGCAGCGGGTCGGTGAGCTACGGCGAGCTGATCGGCGACCGCGCCTTCAACCTGAAGGTGGACGCCGCGGCGACGCTGAAGCCCGCCGATCGGTTCCGGTTCATCGGCAAGTCGCTGCCCCGGCCCGACGTGCCGGAGAAGGTCACCGGGCACCATCGCTATCTCCACGACCTGACGCTCCCGAGCATGCTGCACGCCCGCGTCATCCATCCGCCCGCGTACGGCGCCACGCTGGTATCGGTGGACGAGGCGTCGATCACGGGGATCGGGGGCGCGCGCGTGGTGCGCATCCAGAGCTTCCTCGCGGTGGTGGCCGAGCGCGAGTGGGACGCGGTGCGCGCGGCGCGTGCGCTGAAGGCGCAGTGGAGCGCGGGGACCGGCCTGCCCGATCACGCCCGGGAGTTCGAGGCGATGCGGGCGGCCCCGGTCGTGCGGGATCAGGAGATCGCCAAGCGGGGTGACCTGGCGGCCCTGACCGCGCCGCCCGCGGGGACGCGCACGCTGGCCGCGACGTATCGCTGGCCCATGCAGACCCACGGCTCCATCGGGCCGTCCTGCAGCGTGGCCGACGTGCGGCCCGACCGCGTCACGGTCTGGAGCGCGTCGCAGAACGTGCACGGCTTCCAGGGCACGTGCGCCCGCATGCTCGGGGTGAAGCGCGACCGGGTGCGCGTCATCTACATGGACGGCGCCGGCTCCTACGGCGCCAACGGAGCCGATGATGCGGCGGCGGAGGCGGCGCTGCTCTCGAAGGCGGTCGGCCGCCCGGTGCGCGTGCAGTGGAGCCGGCAGGAGGAGCACGGGCTCGACCCCAAGGGGCCCGCCCAGCTCCTGGAGCTGCGGGGCGCCGTCGACAAGGACGGCGAGGTGGCGGCGTGGGAGACGCAGGCGTGGCTGCCCATCTCCACCGCGAACCTCCCCAACACCCCGCTGGTGTCCCTCGACGCGGCGGGTATCCCGCAGACGCAAGGCCGCGCCAGCGGCCTGATCTACCAGAACGTGGACCCGCCCTACGCGATGCCGAACCTGAGCGCGGTGGTGCACTGGGTCGCGGACGCGCCGCTCCGCACCGCGCCCCTCCGCGCGCCCGGCAAGATCGCCAACACGTTTGCGGTGGAGTCGTTCACCGACGAGATCGCCGCGCTGGCGCGCGTGGATCCGCTCGAGTTCCGGCTGCGCCGGCTCTCCAACCCGCGGGGCGTCGAGGTCCTGAAGCGCGTGGCGGCGCGCATGGGCTGGCAGCCGCGGCCGTCTCCCCGGCCCGTCAACCGTCGCGCGGCGGTGCTCACCGGCCGCGGGCTCGCCTACGTGCACTACAAGCACGAGGAGACGATCGTGGCGATGGGCATGGAGGTGGCGGTGGAGCGCGCCACCGGCCGCATCCGGGTGACCCGGGTGGTGGCGGCCCAGGACTGCGGGCTCGTGATCAACCCGGACTGCGTGCAGGCCCAGCTCGAGGGCAATATTCTCCAAACGCTCTCGCGCGCGCTGCACGAGGAGATCGTCTACGACCGCGACCGCGTCACCACGGTGGACTGGGCCTCGTACCCCATCCTCACCTTCCCGGAGGTGCCGAAGCTCGAGCTCGAGGTGATCCAGCGGCTCGACCAGCCTCCGCTGGGCGCGGGGGAAGCGGCCTCCACGCCGGTGGGCGCCGCGCTCGCCAACGCGGTGTTCGACGCGACGGGCGTGCGCCTGCGCACCGTGCCGTTCCGGCCCGACCGGGTGAAGACCGCTCTGGCGGGCCGCTCATGATCGAGGTGCGACGGCTGGGCCCACAGATCGGCGCCGAGATCCTGGGCGTGGACGTGCGAGCGCTGGACGACGCGGGCTTCGCGACGATCTACCGCGCGTGGCTCGACCACAACGTGGCGGTGGTCCCCGGCCAGGAGCTCGAGCTCGACGACTTCGTGAGCTACAGCCGCCGCTTCGGCGAGGTCGTCCCGCACCCGTCCAAGATGACGCGGCACCCGGAGCGGCCGGAGGTCACCCTGCTCGGCGTGAACAAGTTCGGCGCCGACGGCGCGCTCGACCTGGCGATCTACCGGCGCGGGGCCGAGGGCTGGCACACCGACGGCGCCTACGACGAGGTGCCCTTCAAGGCCACCCAGCTCTACGCGCTCGCGGTGCCGAGCCGCGGTGGCGACACCCACTTCGCCAGCATGTACGCCGCGTACGACGCGCTTCCGTCCAGGTTGAAGGACCGCTTGGAGGGCCGCAGGGGCGCCTTCACCTACGGCGGCCGCAAGAAGGCCACCGCGCTGCTCAACGCGGAGGACCGCGAGTGGACGCCGGTCTTCCACCCGATCATCCGCACGCATCCCGAGACCGGCCGTCGGGGCCTCTACTTCGACCCGGGCAAGATCCTCCATATCGAGGGGCTCGAGGCGGCGGAGAGCGACGCGTTGATCGACGAGCTGACCGAGCGCATGATCCAGCCCGAGGGTTGCTACACTCACCGCTGGCGCCGGGGCGACATCGTGATCTGGGACAATCGCTGCTCGTACCACAAGGCGGCGGGCGATTACCCGCCGGAAGAGGACCGCATCCACTGGCGCGTCTCGATCAAGGAGCGGGCATGAACGTCGTCGCGAGAATGCTCACGCAGGAGCAGGACGGAATCCCCGGCTACATGGCGCAGCCGGAAGGGCCCGGCCAGAGGCCGGGCATTCTCATGGTCCATCACGCCCACGGGGTCACCGCCGACTACAAGATCGACGCCTACCGCCTCGCGTGCCTCGGCTTCAACGTGCTCGCGCCGGATCTGTTCAACATGTTCGGTATCGCGGGCACCGACCACATCGGCATGGGCGCGGACCTGCAGGCCAAGCACGGCGACGAGGAGTTCCTGGGCAAGATGGACGAGGCCTGGCGCTACCTGATCGACCGCATGCACACCGACCCGGCGCGCACCGGCTGCATCGGCCACTGCATGGGCGGGCGGCTGCTGATCCCGTTCGCGTCCGACCACCCGTCGGTGAAGGCGATCGTGCTCTACTACCCCTCGGTGCGCGACGAGCCCGAGACCTCGCACCGCCCCCGCCACGCCTTCCACCTGGCGAAGACCCTCCAGTGCGCCTCGCTGGTCTTCGCGGCGGGCCTCGACTACATCGCGACGCCGGCCATCCAGGGTCCGCTCTGGCAGAGCTTCATACAGAACGGCAAGCTCGTGGAGTGGCACTTCTTCTCCGACGCCAACCACGGCTTCCGCCACCCGGACAACGCGGGCTTCCAGCCGTACTATGCAGACCTGACCTGGCCGCTGACCACCGGCTTCCTGCAGCGCACCGTCTAATGTCGAGAGGAGAGACCCACA
>DATGBR010000194.1:0-5275 GCA_035312605.1 Candidatus Methylomirabilota bacterium | reverse complement strand
CGTGATCGTCCCGCTCGCGGTGTGGTTCACGCTCAGTTACGGCTGGCGGCAGTCGTTTCTCTACCTGGGCGTCCTGCTCCTCGTGATCGCCCTGCCGCTCACCCTGCTCTTCATCAGGGACGACCCCGCGCAGAAGGGGCTGCTCGCGGGCACGTTCTTCATCTGCGGCTCCACGTCGAACGGCCTCGTGCTGACGCACCTGGTCCCGCACGCGGCGGAGCACGGCTTCTCCGAGATGCACGCCGCGCAGGCCCTGGGCGTGATGGGCGCGATGAACATCCTGGGCACGGTGGCCTCCGGCTTCATCTGTGACCGATTCGGCCGCAAGGGGCCGCTCGCCTTCTACTACGGCGTGCGCGGCCTCTCCCTCCGGTTCCTGCTCTACGTGTGGAACGTGCCGTCGCTGCACATCTTCGCGGCCATCTTCGGCCTCAACTACATCTCGACCGTCCCGCCCACCACCACGCTGACCGCCAACATCTTCGGGCGCTACTCGGTGGGCTCGCTCTCGGGCTGGATCTTCTTCGCGCACCAGGTCGGCGCCGCCCTCGGCGCGGCGGTGGGTGGCTGGGTTTTCCAGTCCACCGGCTCCTACTCGTGGGCCTTCATCTCGGCGGCGCTGCTCGCGTTTTTGGCCGTGCCCATGGCCCTGGCCATCAATGAGGCACCGGTCACCCGTACACCCGAACCCACCCCGGCCCCGGCCGGGCTGCCCGCGACCGCGAGCTAGCTCGTCGAGGGCTGGGCACGGGGGGTAGAATGAGGGGCATGAACAATCCGACGACGTCGCTGGCGAGCATCCAGAAGGACTTCCCGTTCGAGAGCCGCCTGAGTCTCACGCTCCTGATCAAGTTCTGGGAGGACCTGGCCAAGGCCGACACGCTGAGCGGGGAGCACGCGCGTAGCCTGCTGGCCCGGCTGCGCGAGGTGCCGGCGCTGAGCGGGCCCATCGACGACATCACCCTGCTCGACGAGCACGGCCCGCTGGTGGACGCCCTGATGAGCGCGCTCTTCCCCGCCGCCTTCCTCGAGAAAGCCTACATGGGCGCGCTGATCCCGTTCACCCTGCGCAGCGTGTACGGGACCCACGCCTTCGAGAGCATCATGGGCCCGGACGGCGTGCTGTACGGCAGCCTGAACCTCGACATGCAGGCGCTCAAGGACTTCCGGCTCGTCAACGCCTACGCCCTCGCGCTCGAGCGCCTGTACGGCATCGAGTTCCCGGTGGACTACCCCCTGATCCTCACCGCGCCCGAGCCCGTCACCGGCCTGGACCGCCACTACAAGATCCAGTTCGACGGCCGCTTCGTGGATGTCGACCGCCTGCTCCCGATCCCCCCGCTCTCCGAGGACATGCGCCGGCGCCTCCAGGCGCAGGCCCTGGACCTGGACGGCCTCGCGGCCCTGATCCCGGCGGGCAGCGTACGCTTCTCCGGCTTCACGGTGGTGAAGGCGGCGGACGTGACCGATCAGGAGGTGCTGTCCTCGATCAAGCGGGACCTGATCGACAAGGAGTCGATCGTCTCGAACGCGCGCTTCGAGAAGCTGCAGGCCAAGCTCCGCACGCTCTTCCGGCGGGCCGACCTGCGCCTGACCCTGGCCGCGATCGAGGGCGACCGGATCCTGATGCTCAACTCCGGCCACCAGCTCGAGCAGGGCAACGGCTGCATCTTCGCGAGCTCGGTGCACGCCAAGACCATCGACTACGCGGGCTCGGTCTTCGAGCGGGCCATCCGCCGGGGCGCCCCCGTCTTCGTGGAAGACCTGGCCGCGCTGACCACGCGCTCGGCCAAGGAAGAGATGATCCTGAGCAAGGGCATGCGGAGCCTGGTGGTCGCGCCCCTGTTCTACCAGCGCGAGCTGATCGGCATGCTGAGCCTGGGCTCGCCCCACCCGGGGGACCTCAACACCCTGCTGGTGCCGCGCCTCCAGGAGGTGCTGCCGCTCTTCTCGGTGGCGGTGAAGCGCAGCGTGGACGAGCTGCACTCGCGGGTGGAGTCCTTCATCAAGGAGCAGTTCACCGCGATCCACCCGGTGGTGGAGTGGCGCTTCCGCAAGACGGTGCTGGAGGCGATGGAGCGTCCCGGCTCTCCGGAGCACGGCCAGGGCGGGGAGATGGAGCCGATCGTCTTCCGCGACGTCCACCCGCTGTACGCGGTGTCGGACATCCGTGGCTCGTCGACCCACCGCGCGTGGGCCATCCAGGCGGACCTGCTCAAGCAGCTCGGGCTCGCCCGGGACGTGCTGCGCGCCGCGCACGACGCGCGCGCGCTACCGATCCTCGACCAGATCACCCATCGCATCGACGGGCACGTGGCCGAGATCGAGGTGACGCTGCGCTCGGGCGACGAGCTGGGGGTGATGAACTTCCTGAAGGCCGACGTGGAGCCGCTCTTCGACCACCTGCAGACCTTCGGGGACACGGTGCGCGAGCGGATCGACGCCTACCGGGCCGCGGTGGATCCCGGGATCGGTCTGGTCTACGCCCGGCGCAAGGAGTTCGACGAGAGCGTGACCTCGATCAACGAGGCGGTCTCCTCCTACATCGACATGGAGGAGCAGGCCGCCCAGGGCATGTTCCCGCACTACTTCGAGAAGCAGAAGACGGACGGGGTGGACTACACGATCTACCTGGGCGGCGCCCTCCGCGAGGACGGGGCCTTCGACCCGCTCTACCTGAAGAACCTGCGCCTCTGGCAGCTCATGGTGGCGTGCGGGGTGGCCCTGCGGGCGGAGCGGCTGAAGGACCGGCTACCGGTGCCGCTCGACATCACGAACCTGATCCTGATCCAGCACGCCCCGCTCTCGATCCGCTTCCGCTTCGACGAGAAGCGCTTCGACGTGGACGGCGCCTACAACGTGCGCTACGAGATCATCAAGAAGCGGATCGACAAGGCGATCATCCGCGGCACCACCGAGCGGCTGACCCAGCCCGGCAAGATTGCCCTGGTCTACTCGCACGCCACCGAGGCCGCGGAGTGGCGCGAGTACATCGAGTACCTCCAGCGCCTGGGCTACCTCACCCGCGACGTCGAGGAGCTGGAGCTGGACGAGCTGCAGGGCGCCCAGGGCCTCCGGGCCCTGCGGGTCACGGTGGACCTGGCCAACCGGCAGCTCGACCCGCCCTCGACCGCGGCGTCGCTGCCCCGGAGCGAGGGCGAGCGCACCCCCGCCGGGTAAGCCGGGCGCGGACGGTGCGACGGCTCGCCGTCCTGCTGCTCGCGCTGGCCCTGCTGGGCGGCTGCGCCACCGCCTCACGTCCCACGAGCGCGCGGGCCGACGAGGCCTCCGCCGCGCCGCGCCGCTGCTCGACCGCCGATCCCGACCGCTGGGCGTGGTTCTGCGTGGTCGGGCAGATCCTCTACGGCGCGGCCTCGTTCTTCCAGCCGGTCAACGAGCTGTCGATGCGGTGACCCGGCTCAGCTCCCCATCACCAGCCCGCCGTCCACGTTGAGCGCCTGCCCGGTCATGTAGTCGGAATCGGGGCCGGCGAGGAACGCCACCACGCTCGCCACGTCCTCCGGACGCTCCGGGCGGCCGAGCGGGATGCCGCGGATGCGCCGCTTCCACGTCTCGCCCTGTCCTAAGCCCTCGAGCCCGCCCCACTCCCGGTCGATCTGCTCCCACATCGGGGTCTCGACCGCCCCGGGGCACACGCAGTTGGAGGTGATGCGCTCGCCCGCGAGGGCCTGCGCGGCGGAGCGGGTGACGCTCACCACCCCGGCCTTGGTCGCCGAGTAGGGCGTCATCAGGTGGTTCCCCCCGCGGTAGGCGGCGATGGAGGCGGTCTGGATCAGCTTGCCGCGGAGCTCCGACCCCGGGATCAGGTCCTGCTTCAGCATCCGTCGCACCACCGCCTGGAGGACGAAGAAGACCGCGCGCAGGTTCACGTCCATCACCCGGTCCCACTCCGCCTCGGTCACGTCGAGCATCGGCTGCACGCGGATGACCCCCGCGTTGTTGAACAGCACGTCGAGGCGCCCCCAGCGCTTGTAGGGCTCGTCCACCAGGCGAGCGATGTCGTCCGGCTTCGTGACGTCCGCGCGCACCGCCACCTGGCCCAGCTCGGCCGCGAGCTTCTCGACCCCGGGGCCGTCGACGTCCACCAGCACGAGCTTCGCGCCGTCTCCCGCCAGTCGCCGCGCGCAGGCCGCGCCGATGCCGCGCGCCGCGCCGGTGATCAGTACCGTGCGCCCACTCACCGATGCCATCGGGTCTCCCCTCGTGGTTGGCGTTCACTCACCAGCACGAGACCTATCACGAACAGGGCCGCTCCCGCCACCGCGGGCGCCAGGTGCAGCGGATCGGTGTAGCCCACCGCGAGGTGGACACCGATGGCGGCCCCGAATCCGGCCGCGCCGGCGAGGGCGAGCGCCTGCCGGAGGCTGCGCGACGGCCGCGCGAACAGCGCGCACGCGATCACGATGGTGCCGCAGCAGAAGAGCCCGCCGCCGAAGCCCGCGCGATCGTGCGCGATGAGGGCGACGAGCCGGGGATTGGCCGCGTGGAGGTCCCCGACGGTCAGGCCCATGAAGGCCAGGTCTTGGGGAACGAAGACGCGGGTCATCCCGACGACCAGGATCGTGGCGCCCGCGAGGAGCATCCCGAGCCCGGTGGCCGCGAGCGCCGCCTGTCCCAGGCGCCGGCGGCGGTCGAGGGCGTGGAAGACCGCGTGCATCGGGCCGACCGGTCGGCCCCGCACGAGGGCGCGCGACCGCACGACTCCAGCCGCGAACAGCGGGGCCAGGAGGGCGGTCCCGACCCCGTGCCAGCCGTCCAGGTAGCCGTAGCCGAGATAGGCGAGAAAGCTCGCGAAGCCGACGGTGCCGCTGACCAGGATGGTCCACCACGCCCACGCGGCTCCGGCCGCGAGCGGCACCGTGGTCAGCCACAGGTAGAGCACCGCGATCGCGATCAGCACCCCGCCGAAGGCCACCCGATCGTGGAACATGAAGGCCACCACCCGGCAGTCGCCGAGCGCGCAGAGCTGGTCGGGCGTCATGCCGAGGAACGCCACGTCGTGGGGCAGGAACTCGCGGCGGACGGAGAGAAAGATCGCGAAGGCACCGGAGAACAGCAGGGCGAGCGCGGTGCACAGGAGGAGCGGCCGGCCGTCGGCCACGACCACCTCGAGCAGCCCCGCGTCCTCCGCGGATCTCACGGCACGCGCAGCAGCTTCCGGAATTCCTCCAGCTCCGCCTTCGGCACGTCGGGGCGCTCGCGGACGCGCGCGTAGACGTCGGCCGGGTTGTCCTCGATGGCCCGGCTCACCCGG
>DATGBR010000193.1:0-5271 GCA_035312605.1 Candidatus Methylomirabilota bacterium | reverse complement strand
TCCCTCGCATGGCGAAGTGGCGGGTCCATCCCGACGAGGAGCCGAGCCGGCAGGCGCAGGCGCTGGCGGAGCAGGTCGAGCGCGACGGCGGCACGGTGCTGACGATCTACCAGGAGCCGGTCGGCGATCACTGGCAGATCTTCGCGCTGCTCCCGATGGACAAGGTGGAGCCGACCCCGTACCAGCGCGATCTCTCCCCCACCCACGCCAAGAAGCTGCAGGACGTGGTCAAGAAGATCGATCGCTTCGTCGATCCGGTGGTGGTCATGTCGCCCCGGCCCGGCGTGTACTGGACGCCCAACGGCAACCACCGGCGGGTGGTCCTCGGCAAGCTCAAGGCCAAGGTCATCCCCGCGATCCTGGTGCCCGAGGCCGAGGTGGCCTTCCAGATCCTCGCGCTCAACACCGAGAAGGCGCACAACCTCAAGGAGAAGTCGCTCGAGGTGATCCGCATGTATCGCGGGCTCGTGGACGAGGCGCCGAGCTCGGGCGAGGAGGGCTACGCCTTCCAGTTCGAGTCGGCCCACTTCATCACCCTGGGCCTGCTCTACGAGCAGAACAAGCGCTTTGCGGGCGGCGCCTTCGCGCCGATCCTGCGCCGGGTGGACAAGTTCCTGAAGGGCCACTTCCCGAAGACGCTCAAGGAGCGGGAGGAGCGGGCCGCGCTCGTGCGGGAGGCCGACGAGGCGCTGGTGGGGGCGGTGGCCCGGATCAAGAAGCGCGGGATCAGCCACCCGTACGTCAAGAACTTCGTCCTCGCCCGCACCACACCGCTCACCCGGCAACGCAAGACGCTCCCCGGCTTCGAGCAGACGTTCCGGAAGCTCGTCGACAACATCGAGGCCTTCGACGTCTCCAAGGTCCGCTACGAGGACATCCAGCGCTCGGCCATCATGGCCGTCCCGGCCGGCTGAGCCGATGGCCCGCCCGAGCAAGCTCGCCGCGGCCGAGATCACGTCGCGCCTGTCCGCGCTGCCCGGCTGGTCGATCGCCGGCGGCAAGCTCCACCGCGAGCTCACCTTCGCGGACTTCGCCCAGGCCTTCGGGTTCATGACCGAGGTGGCCCGCGAAGCGGAGGCCCTCCAGCACCATCCGGAGTGGTTCAACGTGTACAACCGCGTGGTGATCGATCTCAACACCCACGACGCGGGCGGCATCACCACCCTCGACTTCGAGCTGGCCCGGCGGGTTGAGGATCTGGCCGCCCGCCGCGCCCGGCCCGCGCCATGACCGGTCGGGTCGCGATCGTCACCGGCGGCACCGGCGCGCTCGGCCAGGCGATCACCGGGGCCCTGCTCGAGGCCGGCGCCACCGTCGCGATTCCCTACGCGGTGGCCGAGGAACGCGCCGCGCTCGAGGGGCGGCTCGCGCCCGAGCTGCGCGCGCGGCTCCTGCCGGTGGCCGCCGACGTGACCGACGAGGCGGCGGTGGCCAAGTTCGTGCGGACGGTCCACGAGCGGCACAGCCGGGTCGACGGCCTGGTCAACGCGGTGGGCGGCTTCGCGGGCGGGGACCTGGTCGGGACGCCGCTCGCCGAGTGGGAGCGGATGATGAAGCTCAACCTCACCTCCACCGTGATCGCCTGCCGCGCGGTGCTGCCCGGCATGATCGCGGGGGGCGGCGGGCGCATCGTCAACATCGCCTCGCGCGCGGTGCTGCCGCCCCAGGGCGGCTTCATCGCCTACACCGTCTCCAAGGCCGCGGTCATCACCCTCACCCAGGCCCTGGCCCAGGAAGTGCGGCCGCACCGGATCACGGTGAACGCGGTGCTGCCGAGCACCATGGACACGCCGGCCAACCGCCGCGCGATGCCCGACGCCGACCGCTCCGGCTGGGTCAGCACCGCCGACGTGGCGAGCGTGGTGGCCTTCCTGCTGTCCGACCGCGCAGCCGCCGTCACCGGCGCGAGCCTCACCGTCTGAGCGGGACCCGCTCCATGGACCGCTTCGACCTCGTGGTCATCGGGGCCGGGGCTGCCGGGATCACGGCGGCCAAGACCGCCGCCGAGCTGGGCGCGCGCGTCGCCCTCGCGGACCGCGGCCCGCTGGGCGGTCTCTGCATCAACCGCGGCTGCATCCCCAAGAAGGCGCTCGTCACCGCCGGCCGCGTCCACCGCATGGTGCGCGAGGCCGCCTCGTTCGGCACCGTGCCGGGGAGCGTGCAGCTCGACTGGGATGCGGTGCAGCGGCGCCAGCGGGAGGTGGTGGAAACTCTCCGGCCCGCCGCCGGCGACCTCGAGAAGCGCGGCATCCGGGTGGCGCTCGGCACCGCCCGGTTCAGCGATCCCCACATCGTGGAGGTGGACGGGACCCCGCTTGCCGCGGAGCGCTTCGTCATCGCGGCCGGCTCGGAGCCGGTGATTCCCGGGATACCCGGACGAGAGCGGCTCATCACCTCGGACCAGCTCCTCTTCCTGCCCTCGTTCCCGGCCTCGCTCACCTTCATCGGCGGCGGACCGGTGGCGATGGAGCTGGCGGGGGCCTACACCGACCTGGGCTCGCGCGTCACGGTGCTGGCGCGCGACGCGGAGATCCTGCCCGGGGTGGATCCCGACGTGGCGCGCACGCTGCGCAAGCGGATGGAGGCGCGCGGGGTCACGTTCCGCCTGCAGACCACCGTGACCCGGCTCGCGGCGGACCCGGCCGGCGTGCGCATGGAGTTCGACAGCGCGGGGATGGCGAACCGGATGACGAGCACCCAGGTGTGCGCGGCGGTGGGTCGTCGCTTCCACCCGCGCACCGTCGGCGCGGGGCGGATCGGGCTCGAGTTGGGGCGGCTCGGGCTGCGCACGACCCCATACCTGGCCACCTCGGTGCCCCACATCTACGCGGCGGGCGACGCGGCCGGCAATCGCCAGCTCACCCCGGTGGCCGCCCACGAGGGCCGGATCGCCGCGATCAACGCCCTGCGAGGCGACGTGGAGCGGGCTGACGAGGCGGTGATCCCGCAGGTCCTCTTCACGACGCCCGAGGTGGGCATGGTCGGGCTCTCGTACGCGGAGGCCCCCGCGCACGGCATCCAGGCCGCGGTGGGCCGTCACGACGCACGGGGCGCCAGCAACAGCGTGGCCAGCGGCGAGGAGGCGGACTACTTCAAGCTGGTCTTCGATCAGGACACCCAGCGGCTCATCGGCGCGCAGATCGTCTCCCCCGCCGCCGCGGAGCTGATCCAGCTCTGCGCCCTCGCGGTGCGCTCGCGCGTCCCCGCCGGCCTGGTGGCGGGCCAGCTCTCGGTGCACCCGAGTCACGGTGAGCGGCTGCTGCGGGCCTTCGGCCCCGGGCCGCACGGTATGGCGCAGTCCCCCGAGGGCGTAGGCGTAGTAGAATCGCGCCCGTGACTCCACTGGCGCTCTGGCGCGCGGCCCTCTGGCTGATGGCCGCCGCCCTCCTCGTCGGCTGTGCGGGCTCGACCGCCCGCTCCGGCCGGTCCGCCTCCGCCGACGCCCCGGACCTGCCCGCGCCGCTCCGCTCGGTGCTGCGCAACGGCATGCGCCTGATCGTGCAGGAGCACCGCGCGGCCGACATCGTGGCGGTCTACCTCTTCGTCGGCGTGGGCACCCGCCACGAGACCGCGGACCAACTCGGCTACGCCCACTTCCAGGAGCACATGCTCTTCAAGGGCACCGACAAGTTCGGGCCGGGCTACGTGGACCGGGTGGTGGAGGGCGTGGGCGGCCGGTCTAACGCGGTGACCTCGTTCGACTACACGACCTTCTATCTGATCCTGCCCACCGAGGCCGCCGCGACCGGCATCCAGCTCCTCTCCGACATGGCCTTTCGCTCCACCTTCGCCCCCGAGGAGGTCGTCCGGGAGCGCGAGGTGATCTTCGAGGAGGCGCGCATCGAGCAGGACAATCCCCGCTCCGCGATCCTGCGGCAGCTCTACGGCATGGTGTTCCCGGGCCATCCCTACGGCCGGCCGGTGCTCGGTACGCGCGAGACCATGATGGCGGCCACCCAGGAGCGGCTGCGCGCGTTCAACCGCCGGTACTACCAGCCGGAGAACATGACGCTGGTGGTGGCGGGCCCGGTCGAGCCGGCCGCGGTGCGCGCGATGGTGGACCGCTCGTTCAGCCGGCCGGCCGCGGGCTTCAAGCCGACCCCGCCTCCGGCGCCCCGGCCCATCGGCAGAGACGCGCGGCGCTCGGTGGAGCGCGCGGAGCAGCAGGCCCACCTGGCCCTCGGCTGGCAGGCCCCGCGCTCGGACGACGCCGCCGGCGACGCGGTGGACCTGCTGAGCACCATCCTGGCCGGCACCGAGAGCTCGCGGCTCGCGCGGCGGTTGCGCGACGACGAGCGGCTGGTCTCGAGCGTGACCATGAGCTACGCGGCCCTGGTCGGCGGCGGGATCGTGAGCCTGCGGGCGGACCTCGAGGCCAAGGATCTCGAGCGCGTGGAGCAGATCGTGCTCGAGGAGATCGCCAGGATGCAGGAGACCGGACCCACCGAGGAGGAGCGGCAGCTGGCGGTGACCAAATTCGAGTCGCAGCACGCCTTCGACACCGAGACCTCCGAGGGCCTCGCCTACGCCTACGGCCTGGCCGAGACCACCTGGAACCTCGAGGCAGAGCTGCGCTACGTGGAGCGACTGCGCCGGATCACGCGCGAGCAGATCCGCGATGCGGCGCGGCGCTACCTCTCGCGCACGGACTACGCGCGACTGGCGTTCCTGCCGAAGCCATGAGGCGATTCGGTCCGCTCGTCGCCGCGCTCCTGGTGGGGCTGACCGCCGCCCCCGCGGGGGCGCAGGTCTCGGCCCCCTCGGTCAGCCGCGTCCGTCTCGCCAACGGCCTCACCGTGCTCGTGCGCGAGAACCCCACCGCGCCGGTGGTGGCGATCTCGCTCATGGTCAAGATGGGCACGCGGTGGGAGACCGCCGACACCGCGGGCATCTCCAACCTGGTGCAGGTGATGGCGGTGCGCGGCACGCCGACGCGCACCGGGACGCAGATCGTGGAGCAGGCCGACGCCATGGGCGGCAGCATCGAGGCCACCGGGGACGTGGACGCCTCCGAGATCGCAGCCACCGCGCTCGCGCGTCACTGGGTGGAGATGCTGGACCTGGTCGCCGACATCGCGCTCCACCCCACCATGCCCGAGGGCGTGGTCCAGGCGGTGCGTGACTTCCTCATCCGCCAGCTCCGCAACCGCGGCGACAAGCCCTACGACGTGGCATTCGACACGCTCACCGCGCGCCTCTTCGGCCGCCATGCCTATGCCTGGGATCCCATCGGTCTCAAGGAGAGCCTCGAGCGGCTCGACCGCCCGGCGC
>DATGBR010000192.1:0-2161 GCA_035312605.1 Candidatus Methylomirabilota bacterium | reverse complement strand
AGGACCGTGCCCACGAGCAGGAGCGTCAGCGAGATCGGGCGGGTCACGAAGATCGTGTAGTTGCCGGCGGACATGGCCAGGGCCTGGCGCAAGCTCATCTCCATCATCGGGGCCAGCACGAGCCCCAACACGATGGGCGCGGTCTCGAAGTCGAGCTTGCGCAGCACGTAGCCGAGCACGCCCGTGGCGAGCATGATCCACACGTCCACCACGCTCGAGTTGACCGCGTAGACGCCGAGGATCGAGCAGATCAGGATGCTCGGGTAGAGGACGGGATAGGGCACCCGCAGCAGGTTCACGAAGAGACCGACCAGCGGCAGGTTCAGGATCAACAAGATCACGTTGCCGACGTACATCGAGGCGATGAAGCCCCAGAAGAGCTTCGGGTCGTTCTTGATGAGCAGCGGCCCCGGCGTCACGCCGTGGACCATCATCGCCGCCAGCAGCAATGCCGCCACCGGCACGCCGGGGACCCCGAGCGCGAGCATCGGCACGAAGGCGCCCGACGTCGCCGCGTTGTTGGCCGACTCGGGCCCGGCCACGCCCGCCACCGCGCCGCGCCCGAACTCCTCGGGGTGCTTCGAGACCTTGCGCTCGACCGCGTACGACACGAAGGTCGAGATGACGTGCGCGGAGCCCGGGATGATGCCGATCAGGAATCCGATCGCGGTGCCGCGCCAGATCGGCATGTTGGCCTCGCGCCACTCCTGCCGCGAGGGCAGCAGATCGCGCAGCCGCGGACGGATGACCTCCGGCGGGTTGGGTTGCCCGGCGGTCAGGAGAATCTCCGCCAGGCCGAAGAGCCCCACCGCCACCGGCACTACCCCGATGCCGTCGCCCAGCTCGGCGACCCCGTAGGCGAAGCGAAAGTAGCCGCTCATCTGGTCGATGCCGATCATGCCGAGCAGCAGGCCCAGCGCGGCCATGGCCAGGCCCTTCAGCATCGAGCCCGAGTTCATGTAGGCCAGCACCAGCAGGCCCAGCAGCAGGAGCGAGAAGTACTCCGGCGGCCCGAAGCGCAGTGCGAAAGCGGCCAGCGGCGGGGCCAGGAACATGAGCGCGATGACGCTCACGGTGCCCGCCACGTACGAGCCCACCGCCGCGATGGCCAGCGCCGGCCCCGCGCGCCCCTTGCGCGCCATCGCGTAGCCGTCGATGCACGTCATCACCGAGGCGGCCTCGCCCGGGATGCGCATCAGGATCGACGTGGTGGAGCCGCCGTACATCGCGCCGTAGTAGATGCCCGCCAGCATCACGAGCGCGCTCGTCGCGTCGAGGCCGTAGGTGGCGGGCAGCAGCAGGCTGATGCCGGCGAGCGGGCCCACCCCCGGCAGCACGCCCACCAGCGTGCCCACCAGGCAGCCGATGAAACCGTACCAGAGCACGCCGGGCGCGAGCGCCACCTGGAAGCCCAGGCCCAGGTTCTGGAGCGTCTCGAGCATCAGCTCAGAGCCCGAAAGGCCCGCGCGGCAGCGGCACCCGCAGCAGCGTGTCGAAGAGGTAGAAGGACCCCCACGCCATCACGAGGGTGAGCCCGATGCCCAGCACCCAGCCCTTGCGCTCGAGCGCCAGCAGCAGGAAGCCGACCACCATTGCCATGGTGAGCCGGTAGCCGAGCCGCTCGAGCCCCCACGCGGCGAAGGCGCACGCCGCGAAGATGGCCACCGCGTGGCGCCACTCGGGCCACCCCACCTCGCGGAGTGTGCGGGCCCCGCGGCCCATGGCGAAGACGGCCACGCCGAAGACGATCAGCAGCAGCGCCAGCACCACCGGCATGTACGCGGGGCCCGGGCGATGGAGCGAGCCGAGCGGGAAGGCCCGGCTCTCCCAGACGGTCGCCAGGCCGATGAGGACGAGCGCCACGCCCGCGACGCGGTCGACGGTCATGGCGCGGGGCGGATCACTCGACTCGGCCGATCTGCTTGACCACCTCGGCCAGCCGCGCCGCGTCCTTCGCCCACCAGGCGTTGAACTCGTCGGCGTCCATGTAAGCGATGGGCGTCTCGAGCTTGGCGTGCGAGGTGACCACCTCCGGCGATTGCACCGCCTGCCGGGTCGCGTCGCGCAGGATCTTGACGATGTGGGGCGGCGTGGCCCGGGGCGCGACCAGACCGGCCCACGCGGTGTACTCCACGTCGTAGCCCTGCGACTTGAAGGTCGG
>DATGBR010000191.1:0-23824 GCA_035312605.1 Candidatus Methylomirabilota bacterium | reverse complement strand
CGGGACATCAGATTTGAGTTTGAGCGGGATGAGATTGCGCTAGCCTGAGATCGGAGTTGGGGAACAGACTAGGGATCGACTTCGCCTGTGCCTGCGGCTCCAGCGGGGGGGTGGCGTGCGGGGCTGGGGGCGTGATGGCCTGGGGACGGGGCGCAGGGACGAGGGCGCGGACGGCGTTGATGTCGGCTACTCAAAACAGTCAAGAAAAGGAGAATTCTCATGGCGAACACTGACAAACACGGGACGGATGTTCTGAACGACCCGCAGATCAACAAGGCCAACGGCTTTACCGAGGCCGAGCGGCAGGCGCTGGGACTGGTCGGGCTGATTCCCGACCTGACCGAGTCGATGGAGACTCAGTTGGAGCGCGTCATGCTCCAACTCAAGCACAAGGACACCGACCTCGACCGGTTCATCTACCTGATGAACCTTCTCGCTACGAATCAGACGCTGTTCTACCGCACGCTGATGTCGGACCCGGCCCGCTTCCTCGAAATCGTGTACGACCCGACGATCGGCGAGGCCTGCCTGAAGTTCGACCACATCATGCGTCGCCCAATGGGTATGTATCTGTCGATCAAACGCAAGGGGCACGTCAAGGAGGTGCTGCGAAACTGGCCGGTCAAGGACGTGCGCTTCATCTGCGTGACCAACGCCGGACGCATCCTCGGCCTGGGCGACCTCGGCGCCAACGGCATGGGCATTCCGATCGGAAAGCTGCAACTGTATACCGCCGCCGCCGGCGTGCCGCCGCAGGGTCTGCTGCCAATGTACCTGGACGCCGGCACAAATAACGAACCCTATCTCGCCGACCCTCTCTACGTCGGCCTGCGGCAGCACCGCCCGCCGCCGGAGGTGCTGTACGCCTTCGTTGACGAGTTCGTGGACGCGGTCCAGGAGGTCTTCCCGAACTGCTGCTTGCATTTCGAGGACTGGACCGGGGTCGACGCCATCGCCCTCCTGGCCCGTTACCGCAACAAGGTTTCGTGCTACAACGACGACATCCAAGGCACGGCCGGCGTGACGCTGGCCGGCATGATCAACGCGCTCAAAATCACCGGCGGTCAGCTCAAGGACCAACGGATCCTCTTTCTCGGGGCCGGCTCCGCGGCCATAGGTCTCGCCGACCTGATCGTCTCGGCGCTGGGCCAGCAGGGCATCGCGCCCGACGTTGCCCGACAGCAGATCCGGCTATTCGATACCCAGGGTCTGGTGGTGGCTGGGCGTCCTGGGCTCACCGCCCACAAGCGGCCCTACGCGCACAAGCTGGCCCCCAGCAAACCGTTTGATCATCGCGACCTGGCGAGCGAGTGCCCGCAGATTGCCGCGGCCGTCGAGGACTTCAAGCCGGCGGCGCTCATCGGCGTCAGTACCGTGGGCAAGCTATTCTCCCGGGAGGTGGTCGAGGCGATGTCGCGCCACAACGTGCGGCCCATCATCTTCGCCCTGTCCAACCCGATCGAGAAACACGAATGCCTGCCCGGGGACGCGTACGAGTGGTCCAGAGGCAAGGTGGTCTACGCGGGCGGCGTGCAGTTCCCGCCGGTTCACCTCAATGGGCAGACGTTCCTGCCATCCCAGGCCAACAACCTGTACATCTTCCCCGCCGTCGGCATGGCCATTTACGCCACGAACGCGAAGCGCGTGACCGACGACATGTTCATCGAGGCCGCCCATGCCGTTGCCGACCAGGTGAACACCGAGCAGTTGAAGCTGGGGATGCTCTTCCCGCCGCAATCAAACATTCTGGAAGTCGAGATTCAGACCGCCGCGCGGGTGGCAACGCTCGTCTTCGACGAACGCCTCGCCCGCGTGGATCGTCCGGCCGACATGGTGGCCTTTATCCGCCAGCACGTTTACAAGCCCGAGTATCAAGCGCTCGTCTGAGTGAAGGCCCAGCGTAAATGAGTCAAAACACCTAGGAGGAATCACATGACCGACATACGAAAAGAAACCGACAGTCTCGGTATTGTTGAAGTGCCGGCCGACAAGCTCTGGGGTGCTCAGACGCAACGCTCTCTCGAGCATTTCAGCATCGGCAAAGATTTGATTCCACGTGAGATGATCACCGCATATGCCATTTTGAAGAAAGCCGCTGCCGTAGCCAACCACGCCAGCAAGCGGCTCGAGGATCAGCAGTACCGGTTGATCGTTCAGGCCTGCGATGAAATCCTCGCCGGCCAGCATCACGACATGTTTCCGTTGCATGTCTGGATGACGGGCAGCGGCACCCAGTTCAACATGAACGTGAACGAGGTGATCTCCAATCGCTGCTGCCAGCTCGCGGGCACGCCGCTCGGGAGCAAGACTCCGGTGCATCCCAACGATCACGTGAATATGGCTCAGTCGTCGAACGATTCCTTTCCGTCGGCCATGTACATCGCGGCTGCGGTCAATGTGACGCAACGACTGACCCCTGCGGTAACCGCCTTGCACGATGCCATCGATGCGAAGGCCCAGGCGTGGAAGGACATCGTCAAGATCGGCCGCACCCACATGCAGGACGCCACCCCGCTCACATTGGGCCAGGAATGGTCCGGCTATGTAGGGATGTTGGCAGACGATCTGGAGCGGATCGAGACCGCACTTCAGGGAGTGTACCGTCTGGCGCTGGGCGGCACAGCGGTCGGGACCGGCATCAACTCGGCACCTGGTTTTGCCGAGGCGGCGGCGGCCGAGATCGCGCAGCTCACCGGCCTGCCGTTCGTCACCGCTCCCAATAAGTTCACCGTGCAAGGCGCGCACGATGCCCTCGTGCAGCTGTCCGGCACACTTCGCACATTAGCGGTATCCCTCTACAAAATAGGCAATGACGTTCGCCTGATGTCGTGCGGGCCGCGCGCCGGGTTTGCCGAACTGGCGATCCCGGAAAACGAGCCGGGCTCGTCGATCATGCCGGGCAAGGTCAACCCGACCCAGTGTGAAGCACTCACCATGATTGCTGTGCAGGTGATGGCGAACGATGTAGCGGTCGGTTTTGGCGGTGCCAGCGGCTACCTCGAAATGAACGTTTACAAGCCGCTGATGATCTTCAACATCACCCATTCGATCACGATCCTGACCGATGGCTGCCGCAATTTCCGCACATTCCTGGTCGAGGGTACCAAGCCAAATCTGAAGAAGATCAAGGAGTATGTGGACCGCTCGCTGATGCTAGTAACCGCGCTCGCGCCGGTGATCGGTTACGACAAGGCATCGAAGATCGCGCATTACGCGATGGACAATGACTTGACGCTGAAGGCGGCGGCACTGAAGCTTGATCTCGTCAACGAAGAGGAGTTCGACCGCGTCGTCGATCCGACCAAGATGGTCAAGCCTTACGTCGCGACAGCCAAATAACCAAACCGAGGAATACAGCGGCCGGGTCGCCGCAGCGTGACATGGACGTGACACTGAGCAAGCGAGGACGGCTCTCCTCGTGGGATGTTGTTTACGCCGTGAACACGGCGATAGCATGCCTGATCACCTATTGGATCATAACCTATGCCCTGTCCCAATTTGTTGACAGGCCGTCCGACCTCCTGGGAGGGATGTGGGCGGTGGCCGCTACTGTGTTCGTCTTCAGGGACACCCGTGTCAGTAGCCTCTCTGCGGGAACCGCGCGCTTGATCGCAACGTGTGTCAGCTTCGCGCTATGCCTGCTCTACCTGTGGGCCTTTCCATTTACCGCGGTGGGTCTGGCGGCCTTGATCGGAGTAGGAACCTTGCTAATGATGCGGTTGGATCGGCGTGACGACATCGTCACAACGGGAATAACGACCGCCGTTGTAATGGTCGTCGCGGCAATGAGTCCTCACGACGCTTGGCATCAGCCGTTGCTGCGTCTGGTCGACACCGTTGTCGGAATCGCAGTGGGCGTTGTCTGTAAGTGGATCGGTTCGTCCGTCTTTTTCAAGCTTACCGGAGAGCCGGTACGCTGATGGAGCTTGCGCGGCATCCTAGTGGCTCCGGGTCCCCGGCGCCTCCGATCGAGCGGTCACTTGCCAGGAAGGTTCTGCCCACGGTGCTCAGCCTGATCGCCGGCAGCGTGGACGTCATCAGCTTCGTCGGGCTCGGCGGGTTGTTCACGGCCCACATCACCGGCAACCTGGTCATCCTCGCCGCGCACGTCGTCAGCGGTGGGGACGCGCCGCTGGCGGTGATGCTGTCGGTGCCCGCGTTCATGGTAGTCCTCGTCCTCACGAGACTGCTGGCGGCTGGCTTGGAAGCGATCGGGCTCGCCTCTCTGTGGCCGCTGCTTCTGCTGCAGTTCCTGCTGCTCGGCGGCTTTCTCGTCCTCGGCGTCGCTGCCGGACCGCACATCGACCCGAACTCAGCAAACGCGATCCTCGCGGGCATGCTCGGCGTGTCGGCGATGGCGGTGCAGAACACCCTTCCGCAGATCTCGCTGACTGGCGCACCGTCCACGGCAGTGATGACGACCAACGTCACCCGCTTCATGATGGATGTCGGCGAGGTGCTGCTCGGGCGCGATCCGGACAAGGTGGCTAAGGCACGCAGCCGCGCGAAGAACACTTGGCCGCTGATCGTCGGCTTCACCGTCGGCTGCGGCACCGGTGCGGCGTGTGAGAGCGCGGTTGGCTTGTGGTCCCTGGCTCTGCCCACCGGCCTCGCCCTGGTCGCGCTTGCAATGGGTTTAGCGGCGATGCTCGATGGCGGAGAGCGCTAATGAGCTGGGACACAGGTTTACCCCGAGCGGGTATCGCATCGAGCATGCGCGCGAGGCGCGGCCTCGTGACGACGGAGGAGCCTAGTAGCCGGGTTCCGACCTAGTGCGCAGCGACCTCG
Organism: Candidatus Methylomirabilota bacterium; assembly: GCA_035312605.1. Lineage (GTDB taxonomy): Bacteria > Methylomirabilota > Methylomirabilia > Rokubacteriales > CSP1-6 > CAMLFJ01. The sequence continues at coordinate 19,036 of DATGBR010000191.1, read as the reverse complement.
CCGTCGCGCTGCACACGGCGCTGGCCGTCCTTGCGTGGGTTTGCGGAAATCCTCGGCCGCGCTCGCGGAGCGGCCGGGCGCGCATCGAAAGAGAGGGAGGAAACGCCATGGGAAAGAAGAGCGTCGCGGACCTGCTCGTGGACACCCTCGTCAGCCGGGGGGTCTCGAGGGTCTATGGGGTCGCGGGAGACTCGCTCAACGGGATCACCGACTCCATCCGCCGACAGGACCAGCTTCGATGGGTCCACACGCGACACGAGGAGACTGCGGCCTTCGCCGCGGGCGCCGAGGCGCACCTCACCGGGCGTCTCGCCGTCTGCGCCGGCAGCTGCGGCCCGGGCAATCTCCACTTGATCAACGGGCTCTACGATTGCCACCGGAGCCGCGTGCCCGTTCTCGCCATTGCCGCGCAGATCCCCACCAATGAGATCGGCAGCGGATACTTCCAGGAGACCCACCCGGAGCACCTCTTTGCGCAGTGTAGCCACTACTGCGAGCTGGTCTCGCACCCGGAGCAGATGCCGCGCGCGCTCGAGATCGCAATGCAGACCGCGGTGTCGCGCCGCGGCGTCTCGGTCATCGTCCTCCCGGGCGACGTCGCCCTGCACGCCGCGGCGGGCGAAGGTCCGCGCCTGACGTTTCCCGAGCCGAAGCCGCTCCTGTGCCCGTCCGACGAGGAGATCGCCGCGCTCGCGAAGCTGCTGAATGGCGCGCAACGGGTCACGATCTTCGGGGGCGCCGGGTGCGCCGGCGCGCACGCCGAGCTGGTCGAGCTCGCGCGCCGACTGAACGCACCGGTCGTGCACGCGTTGCGAGGGAAGGAGTTCATCGAGTACGACAATCCATTCGACGTGGGCTTGACCGGTCTCCTCGGCTTCTCGTCCGGCTACCACGCCATGATGGCCTGCGATGTCCTGCTGATGATCGGCTCCGACTTCCCGTACCAGCAGTTCTTTCCCAAGGAGGCCACGATCGTCCAGATCGATGCCCGGGGAGAGCAGCTGGGCCGGCGGGCCAAGGTCGACCTCGGTCTCGTCGGCGATGCCAAGACCACCCTCCGCGCCCTGTTGCCCAAGCTCGCGGCCCACGAGGACGACCGGCATCTGAAGGCGGCCCGGGAGCACTACGCGCGAGAGCGGAAGCACCTCGATGAGCTGGCGACCGTCGGGTCGGGGGCCCGCAGCCATCCTCAATATGTCGCCCGGGTGGTCGACGAGCTGGCCGCTCCCGATGCCATCCTCACCTGCGACACGGGCACCCCGACGCTCTGGGCGGCTCGCTATCTGACGATGAACGGCCGGCGTCGGCTGCTGGGGTCCTTCAACCACGGGTCCATGGCCAATGCGCTGCCCCAGGCGATCGGGGCGCAGGTCAGTCATCCGGGTCGTCAAGTGGTCGCCCTGTGTGGCGATGGCGGCCTCGCGATGTCGATGGGCGATCTGCTCTCGCTCCGGCAGCTGAAGCTGCCGGTGAAGATCGTCGTGTTTCGGAACGATGCGCTGGCGTTCGTGGAGCTGGAAATGAAGGCGGCGGGGTTCGTCGACTTCGCAACGGACCTCGACAATCCCGATTTCGCGAAGATGGCCGAGGCCGCCGGGCTCCTGGGGCTGACCGCGGAGCGGCCGGAACAGGTTCGGCCGATGATGGCCCAGGCATTCGCGCACGACGGACCCGCGCTGGTCGAGGTGCCCGTGCACCGGAGGGAGCTCGCCATGCCTCCGACGATCAGCCTCGAGCAGATGACCGGGTTCGGGATCTTCATGGTCAAGGCGGTTCTCAGCGGCCGTGGCGACGAGATCGTCGACCTTGCCAAGACGAATCTCTGGCGCTAGCGGAGGCGGCGCGGCGGCAGCATGACGGTCATACGCGCTGCGCTCGCAGCCGCCCTCGCGGTGACACTGTTCGCCGCTCCGCTCGCCGCGGAGGCGCAGCAGCCGGGGAAGGTTCCTCGTATCGGCCTGCTGGACTACAGCACTCCCGACCACGCGCGGCTCGCCTGGTGGGATGGCTTCCTGCGGCAGATGGGCGAGCTGGGCTATGTCGAAGGTCAGACCGTCGCCTACGAGCGGCGATGGGCGCGGGGTGAGATCAAGCGGCTTTCCGGCCTGACCGCGGAGCTCGTGACGCTCAACGTCGACATCATCGTCACGGCCGGAACGCCGGCGCTCGTGGCGGCGCACGCCGCGACGACCACCATCCCCATCGTCATGGCGCCTGGAGGCGATCCGGTCGAACTGGGAATCGTCCACAGCCTCGCGCGGCCGGGCGCCAACGTCACCGGCGTGACGTCGCTGGCGGCCGACCTGACCACGAAGCGGCTAGAGTTCCTCCGCGAGCTTCTGTCGAACCGGGCGCGTATGGCGGTGCTGTGGGATCCCAACGGCGGAGGTGCCCGCATCGCGATCCAGGAGACCCAGGCGACCGCGGGCCGAATGGGGCTCGAGGTCCGGGCCTACGCGGCAAGGACGCCGGGTGAGTTCCACCACGCGTTCTCGGCGATGGCGAAGGATCGTGCGGGGGGACTGGACGTCGCGGCCAGTCCGATGTTCTTCACCGAGCGGCAGCGCATCGCGGATCTCGCCCGGAAACAAGGCCTGCCGATGATGGTCGGAGCGCGGGAGTACGCTGAGGCCGGAGCGCTCGCTTCATACGGCGCGGACTACGTCGACCTATTCCGACGTGTCGCCGCGTACGTCGACCGGATTCTCAAGGGGGCCAAGCCCGCTGACCTACCCATCGAGCAGCCGACCAAATTCCAGCTCGTGATCAACCTCAAGACCGCGAGGGCGCTGGGCCTGACGATTCCCCAGTCCCTGCTACTCCGAGCCGATCAGGTGATTCAGTGAATATCCTGCGTTGACCACCGCGGGCAGGCCAGCCGTGGTACAGTATGCCGGTAGCGCGACAGTCCCGCGGAGGAGCCCCATGAGCGACGAGCTGATGACCAAGGTGCAGGACCTGATCGAGAACATGATCAATCCGGCGGTGGCCGGCCACGGTGGATTCGTGCAGCTGGTCGACGTCAAGGACAACAAGGTCTACTTGCAGATGGGCGGCGGCTGTCAGGGCTGCGGGGCCGCGGACGTCACGCTCAAGCAGGGCATCGAGCGGCTGATCAAGGAAGAGCTCCCCGAGATCGAGGAAGTGCTGGACACCACCGATCACGATTCTGGCGAGAACCCGTACTACACGCCTTCCAAGTAGCGCCGCTCCCTCACCCTCGGCCCCTCACCCTGCCCTCTCCCCTCCGGGGAGAGGGCTTTTGCTTGCCCGGCGCGTCCAGTCCCAGGCGCGAATCGCCATCAGCACGATGAACGCCGCCGCGTAGTAGTACGGGGCAGGATTCGCCTTCTTGGCGAGCCACAGATAGTGCAGCACCGCGCACACCCCGGTCACGTAGACCAGCCGGTGCAGCCACCGCCAGCGCGCCCCGCCGAGCCGGCGGATGGCCCCCGCGGTGGAGGTGACGGCCAGGGGGATCATCAGCACCAGCGCCATCATGCCCACCGTGATGTAGGGCCGCTTCACGATGTCGGCGCCCATCTGCCTCCAGGCGAAGAAGTGGTCGAGCACGAGCCACACGCAGAAGTGCAGCGACGCGTAGGTGAACGCGAAGAGCCCCAGCAGCCGGCGCAGCGCGATCGGCCACGACCAGCCCGACAGCGTGCGCAGCGGGGTCATGGCCAGGCTGGCGAGCAGGATGCGCAGCGTCCAGTCGCCCAGCCAGTTGGTGATGAAGCTGATCGGGTTGGCGGTCAGGTCGCCGGTGCCGGCGCGATAGCCGAGCCACCCGAGCGGGGCCAGGCACGCGGCCCACGCGACCACCTTCAGCGCGACGCGGCCGCGTCGGGTCACCCTAGTACTGCTTCTTCAGATCCATCCCCGCGTAGAGCCCCGCCACCTGGTCGTAGCCGTTCCACATGAGCGTCTCGCGCCGGCGGAACTCGCCGATGCGCCGCTCGGTGGCCTGGCTCCAGCGCGGGTGGTCGACCTTCGGGTTGACGTTGGAGTAGAACCCGTACTCCTGGGGCGCCGCCTTGTTCCACGCCGTCTTCGGCTCCTCGGCGGTGAGCCGGATGCGCACGATGGACTTGGCGCTCTTGAAGCCGTACTTCCAGGGAATCACGACCCGGATCGGCGCGCCGTTCTGGTTCGGCAGCACCTGGCCGTACATCCCCACCGTGAGCAGGGTCAGCGGGTGCAGCGCCTCGTCGAGACGCAGGCCCTCGGTGTAGGGCCAGTCGAGGCCCCCGAAGCTGAAGAGGCCCTTCTTCTGGCCGGGGAACTGGCTGGGATCCACGAGGGTCGAGAACTCGACGTACTTGGCCGAGCCGGTCGGGTCCACGCGCTTGAGGAGCACGGAGAGGGGGAAGCCGATCCACGGGATGACCATGGACCACCCCTCGACGCAGCGCAGCCGATACACGCGCTCCTCGAGCGGGGCCATCCGGATCACGTCGTCGACGTCGAAGGTCGCCGGCTTGTGCACGAGGCCGTCCACCTGCACCTTCCACGGGCGGGGCTTGAGCGTCCCGCCGAGGCTCGACGGGTCGTCCTTGTTGACGCCGAACTCGTAGAAGTTGTTGTAGGTGGTGGCGTCCTGGAACTTGGTGGCCGCGTCCGGGATGTCGAAGGCCTTGTTGCGAGTGGCCGCGAGCGGCTGGCCGGCGGCCGGTGGCGCGGCGGCGGCCATCCCCGGCGCCAGGGCCAGCGCGGCGGCGCCCGCCATGAAGGCCCGCCGGTTCAGGTACAGCGCCTGGTCGGTGATCTCCCCGCCCTTGATGTCGCCGCCTCGCTTGATGAGCATGCCGTCCCGTCCTCCCTCTGCTGCCGAGTGTAACAGTCGCCCGGGGCGGGATGTCACGAGGGTGTGAACCCTCGCCCCCAACCGGGAGAGGGCAGCGGCGCGCCCGCCCCAAGCCCTAGAAGTCCTTATTTCCTCGGGCCCTGGCGAGGCCACCTTCTAAGATGAGGGCGGCCATCATGAAGATTCGCGGCTGCGTCACCGCGTTGCTGGCTGCCCTGCTGCTGGCGGCCTGCGCCACCGCGCCGGAGGGGACCTATTTCGCCAGGCCCTCCGACCCCAGCACGCCGCGGATGGCCCAGATCCTGAGCCGCGCCGCCGTCGCGGGCGGCGACGATCCGGCCCGCTACGGCTTCGCTTTCATCAAGAGCCCGACCGCCGCCGCTTACAGCGACGAGGACGCGGTCTTCTACTTCACCGACGGGCTCATGCGCCAGCCCACCCCGGTCATCGAGGCGGTGGTCGCGCACGAGGTCGCCCACGAGGTGCTGGGCCACGTGGGTACCCGCCGCAAGCTCTCGCTCTCGCTCACCGCGAGCTTCGGCGCGCTCGGCCTCTTCGCGCCCGGCGCCGGGCTGCTCGACTTCGTGGTCAACCCGCTGGTGGTCCGCGCCTTCGGCCGCTACCAGGAGATGCAGGCCGACCAGAAGGCCGTCGAGATCCTGCGCGCAATGGGCTACCGCTCGCCGCGCCGCGCGCTCGCCTCCGCGCTCGAGTCGCTGGCGGCCTACGCGCCCAAGGAGCGGGAGGGGCTCGAGGGGCTGCTCGCCACGCATCCTTCACTCGACGAGCGGCTCGCCGCGCTCGAGCCGCGCGAAGGGCCGGCGAAGCCGGTCAATCCGGTCGCGCGGGTGCGGCCGCCGCGATAGCTACCTCACCTCTTACCCCTCACCCTGCCCTCTCCCCTGAGGGGAGAGGGTGGGAAATAGGGCGGGTGCCGGCGACCAGGTCGGGGAGCCCGCGGTGCTCGCGGGTGAAGAGCACGGGCAGCCGGCCGATCCCGAGGGTCAGCAGGCACAGGCCCCCGCCCACGCAGCGCAGCAGCGCGCGGCCGTAGCCGGCGGGCCCGCCGTCGCGGCGCACCACTGCGACACCCATGAGCATCTTGCCCAGGGTCTGCCCGCAGCCGCCCACCAGCACGGTGTGATAGACCACGTGGAGCGCGATCCCCAGCAGCAGGACGCCCGCGACGAGGACCACCACGTCCAGCACGTCCGGGTGGCGCCGGACCAGGCGCAGCGCGATCATCAGCCACATCGCGGCCAGGCTCCAGGCCACCACGCCAACCAGCGCGTCGGTGACCGCGGCGACCGCCATGCGCCAGAGCGCGGCCGGCCGCCCCTCGCTCAGGACTCGCTCCCGCCCTTCGGCTTCTCGACCGGCTTCTCTCCATAAATGCGCCGATACTCCTCGTACGAGAGCATCACGCGCTTCACGAAGGCCCGCGTCTCGTTGTAGGGGATCTGATCCACCCAGACCTCGAGATCGTCGGAGCGGCGCCCGGCCCACCATTCGCGCACCCGGGTGGGCCCGGCGTTGTAGGCCGCGGCGGCCAGCCGCGGATCGCCGAACTCGCGCAGCAGGCCCGCGAAGAAGGTGCTGCCCAGCTCCAGGTTGGTGACCGGCTGGTCGAGCACGTCGGCGTCGGGAAACGGGATCTGCCGGGACTGGGCCACCGCGCGGCCGGTGTCCGGCATGAGCTGCATCAGCCCGCGGGCGCCCACGCGCGAGCGGGCCGCCGGGTAGAACGACGACTCCTCGCGCACCACCGCCGCGACCAGGAACGGGTCGACCGCGGCGCGACCCGCGGCCGTGGTGAGGGCGTCGCGCCAGCCGAGCGGGTAGAACATCTCCCAGAACTCCCGCGGGGAGCCGGTGCCGCTGCGGGCCACGCCGAAGAAGCTCCGGCGCAGGATGCGCAGCGCCATGTGGTAGCGCTCGTCGGCCACGTAGGCCGCGGAGAGCGCGTAGAGGCGGCGGGGCTCGCCCACCGCGCGGCGGGTGAGATCGTCCAGCTCCTCGTCGGCGAACTCGCGCAGCCCGACCCCGCGGAGCGCCACCGCCCGGGCGAAGCGCGCGTCCCCCTGTAACGCCTCGAGGGGATCGGCGGGGAAGGCGAAGGGAGGCGCTCCGGTCGGCGCGGCGACACCCGGCGCGCGCTTGGCCGCGAGGAGGCCATAGTAGGTCCGCGGCGCGTCCCGCACGAGCGCGCCGAACTGCCGCGCGGCCTGCTCGCGGTCGCCGCGGCGCTCCCACGCGCGGCCGAGCCAGTAGGTCGCCGACTCGCGCAGGCTCGCCCCCCCGCGCGCCGACTGGAGGCGCGTCCAGCGCGAAACACTCTCGATCAGGTTGCCGCGGAACCACGCGGCCCAGCCGAGGCGCCAGAGCGCGGTGGCAGCCTCGTCCTCGTCCGGATAGTCGGCGGCCAGCCGCGCGTAGGTCTTCTCGGCCTCGGCGACCCGGTTAGCGGCCTCGAGCAGCTCCGCCTTCAACAGGAGCGCGTCGGCGGCGTCGGGGCTCTTCGGGTGCTCGCGGACCAGCTGGTCGAGCGTGGCCAGCGCCGTCTCGCGATCGCGCCGCTGGCGGAGCCGACCCAGCTCGAGCAGCCACCCCGGGCGGCGCTCGGCGGGCACCACCGCGAGGGCATCGATCGCGGCGGCGATCGCGGCCTCGTCGCGGCCGAGGCGGCGCGAGGTGTTCATCACCACGCGGAGGGCGCGCTCGCGGACGTCGGGCGCGGGCTTCTCGGCCACCAGCGCTTCCGCCTCGCCGCGGGCCCGCTCGATGAGGCCGCCTGAGAGCAGGCGCTCCGCGCGCAGGGCGCGCTCGCCGGGCGTCGGCGCGGGTGCCGTCACCCCGGCCTCGGCCAGCGCCTTGAGCTGCGCGTCGGCCGCGTCGCCGTAAGAGGCGGGGGCCTGCAGCCAGAGCGACGCAAAGACCTTGGCCGCCTCCGTCTGATCGCCCGCCGCCCGCAGCGCCTCGCCGAGCAGATAGCGCGTGCGCGGCACGTCCGGCCGATCGGGGTGGCTCGCGAGTACCCGTTGCAGGACCTTCACCGCGGCGGCCGGGTCACCCGCCGCGGTCTCCACCGAGGCGGCCCAGACCAGGGCCGAGGCGGTGAGCCCGCTCTCGGGGATGCGATCGGCCGCCTGCGCGGCGAGCGCCCGCGCCGCGGCGGCATCGCCCTGGCGGAGCGCGCTGTCCGCCTGGTAGAGGAGCGCATAGTCCTCGAGCGGCGTCCCCGACCACATCGGATCGCCGAACTCCCTGGCCGCCGCGCTCCAGTCGCCCGCCTTGTGGGTGGCCACCGCCGCGGTGAACCGCTCCCGCATGTCGGGAGGCAACCCCGTGGGCGCCGCGCCCACGAGCACCACCGACACCAGGCACCCGCCCGCGGTGAGACTTCTCCCCGTGGTGAACCGTCTCCCCGTGGTGAGCAATCTCCCCGTGGTGAACAATCTCATCGTCGCCAGTGTACCAAGCACCCGGCGTGGACCCCGCGTACCGGAATGTGGACGGGGCTCGGCTAGGCCGACGGCCGCAGGCGCGTCACGTCGGGCTCGGCGGGGGCCCTCACCGGGGCCGGCGCGGCGAGCGGCGCCACCACCGGCACGCTCGCCGGCGAGGGCGCCGAGTGCGTGAACGCCGCGCGGGTGTAGAAGATGCGCTGGAGCGCGGTCAGGTTGGTGAGCACCGCCAGCACGATCATGGCCGGGGTGAGCAGGTTGAAGGTGGCGCCCGCGATCAGCACGATGAGCCGCTCGGGCCGCTCCATCAGCCCGATCTCGCAGGAGAGCCCGATGGACTGGGCGCGCGCCTTCGTGTAGCTGACCATGACGGTGCCGATCACGGTGATCATCGTGAGGAAGACGCCCTGGACGTCGGCGGCCCGGTGGTAGAAGAGCACGATCCCCAGCAGCACCACCAGGTCCGAGTAGCGGTCCACCACCGAGTCGAGGAAGGCGCCGAACGCGCTCACGCGGTTGGCGAGCCGCGCGAGCGAGCCGTCGAAGAAGTCGAAGAGCCCGGCGAGGGTGAGCAGCACCGCGCCCATCCGCAGGCGCCCCCCGGCGAGCGCGCCGGCGGCCACGATGCTGACGCCCAGGCCGAGCACGGTGAGATGATTCGGCCGCACGTGGGCCTGGAGCAGGACCCGCGCGACCGGGTCGCCGAGGCGCGCGAGCGGGGTCTTGTAGTGGCTCAGCATCTCAGAGCGGCTTCAGCAAGGCGTCTTCCAGGCTCTCGCGCACCCGGCCCATCGCCAGGTCGTCCTCGAGCCGCCGGCCCTGCCGGTCGGTCAGGTAGAACGTGTCGTAGGCCTGGTCGATCTCGGTGGCGATGCGCGCGCTCGCGATGTCGAGGCCGTGGGCCGAGAGCGTGCGGGTGATGACGTAGAGCAGCCCGACCCGGTCGGGGCACTTGACCTCCAGCACGGTGTGGCTGTCGGAGAGCTGGTTGTCGAGCGAGATCTTGGGCGGCCCCGCCACGCCCTCCGGGCCCGGGTGCACCCCCCGCCGCCGGGCGAGCAGCTCCTCCACGCTCGCCTCGCCGCGCAGCACGCGCCGCAGGGCCTCGAGCGTCCGGCGCCAGCGCGCCTCCTCGGTGACCGCCTCCCCGAAGGGGTCGTTCACCTGGAAGGTGTCGATGACGATGCCGTCGGCCCGGGTGTGGATCTGGGCCGAGAGGATGTTGATGCCCTGCGCGGCGAGGGTGCCCGCGATCAGGGAGAAGAGCCCGGGCACGTCGCGCGTGGCAACGACCAGCTCGGAGGAGCCGAGATCCGGATGGTGGAAGAGCTCGGTGGCGAGGACGCCCTCCTCGCCCAGGCGGTCGAGCAGCCGCAGGTGGGCCGCGATGCGCTGGGGTGAGGTGGTGGCGAGGTAGCGCTCGGAGAGCATCGCCAGGTGGGCGGCCAGCGTGGTGCGCGGCACCTCGCCGCGCATGGCCGCGGTCACCCGCAGGGCCACCGCCTCGCGCGTGGGCCGCTCGCGCTGCCCGCCGGTGAGGTGCGCGAGGGTGCGCGCGTAGAGGTCCCAGAGGACCTGGGCCTGCCACCCGGTCATGACCCCGGGGCCCACCGCGCGCATGTCCGCGCAGGTGAGCAGGTAGAGCATGCGCAGGCGCTCCGGCGTGCGGCAGATCGCGGCCAGCGACTCGATCGTCTTCGGGTCGTCGATGTCACGCCGCTGGGCGATGTGCGACATGGTCAGGTGGTGGGCCACCAGGAAGATCACCTTGTCGGCGTCCTCGGCGGCGAGCCCGATGCGCGCGGTGAGGCTCTCGATGAGCGGGATGCCCTTGGCCACGTGCCCGTGCCCCCGCCCCTTGCCGATGTCGTGCAGGAGCATCCCCATCATCAGCAATCCGGGGCGCTCCAGCTCGCTCACCACCTGCGCGTTGCCCTCCGAGTCCGCCGACTGGCCCGGCGCGAGGGCCTCCAGGTTCTGCACCGCGATCAGCGAGTGCTGGTCCGCGCTGAACTTGTGGTAGACGTCGTACTGTACGAGGCACGTCAGGGCGTCCCACTCGGTCAGGTACCGGCCCAGCACTCCCAGCTCGTGCATCTCGCGGAAGGTCTGGGCGACCCGGCCCCAGTTGCGGCAGATGTCGAGGAGGAGGTCGCGGGCCTCCGGTGAGGCGCGGAAGGCGTCGTCGATCAGCTCGAGGGCGTCCTCGATGCCGCGCTCCACGTCGATGCCCAGCTCGAAGCCGAGCTGGTGACGGTGCCAGAACACCTTGAGGAGCCGCAGCGGGTCCTCCCGGAACGCGCGTCCGTCCGGCTGGGCCAGGTGCAGCTGCTCGTCGATGACGATGAGCCCGTCGGCGAGCGCCTCGTGGCGCAGGCGCCGCTGCACGGAGGCGCGGCGCGAGAGGGTCTCGCGGCAGCGGGCGATCAGGCGCCGGGACACCCGGTGGATCACGCGGGCGTGGAGATAGTAGTCGCGCATGAACTTCTCGACCCCGAGCGACAGCTCGTCGGCGGTGTAGCCGAAGTTCTTGGCGATCTGGGGCTGGATGTCGCGCGAGAGCACGTCGTTCTTGTGCCCGGACAGGAAGTGCAGCTCGTTGCGCACCCGCCACAGGAAGGTGAGCGCCTCGTCGCTCGCCTTCTGCTCGCGGGCGGTGATGAGCCGCTTGTCCAGGAGCTCGCGCAGGGTCCGGGTGCCGAACTTGGTGGAGGCGAGCCACATCGCGGTGTGGATGTCGCGCAGCCCGCCCGCCGACTCCTTCACGTTGGGCTCCCCCATGTAGGGCGAGCCGCCGAACTTGCGGTAGCGCTGGTCGCGCTCGGTGAGGGTGGTCTCGAGGAACTGGGCGAAGTCCTTCTGGTAGACGTTCTCCGCGAGCACTTTCCGGAAGCGGTTGAACAGGCGGCGGTCGCCCACCAGGAAGCGCGCCTGCTGCATCGAGGTGCGGCTGGGGAAGTCGGTGCGGGCCATGGCCAGGCAGTCGGGCAGGCTGCGCACCGCGTGGCCGACCTGCAGGCCCAGGTCCCAGAGCGCATAGAGGAGGCCCTGGGTCGCCCGCTGGACGTAGGGCCCCATCTCGCCGTCGTAGATCACCATGAGGTCGAGGTCGGAGAGCGGGTGCAGCTCCCCGCGGCCGTAGCCGCCGAGCGCCACCAGCACCAGCGGGGTCGCGGTCAGCCCTTCGCGCCGGGCATCGTCCACCGCCAGGCGATAGAGGGTGCCGAGGAAACCGTCCATGAAGGCGGCGTAGGCCTGGACCGACTGCTGGCCCGACGCGCCGCCCAGGTGCGCGGCGCGCAGGAAGTCCACGTTGGAGGCGAGGTGCTGGCGCAGCACTTCGAGCCGCAGCCGGCGTCGACGCTCGGCCAGCTCGGCCGCGCTGCCGTCGAATTCCTTCTCGGCCTGCGCCTCGGCCCGGCGGACCTGTCGGAGCAGTTCCGCAGACATGGCGAAACGGTAGCGTGGAGCGATAAGAAAGTCAAACTTGGCGCGAACTTGTATCACAGTAACTATCGCAGTTACAATGGGCGCCCTATGCGACGGCTCTGGCGAAGCGTACTCGATCAGGTGGCGACCTACGACGCGGGCAAATCGCTCGAGACGGTGGCGCGCGAGCTCGGCGTGGACTCCGTGCTGCGCCTGTCGGTCAACGAGAACCCGCTCGGCCCCTCGCCGCGGGTGATCGAGGCCATCCGGCGCGAGGCGCCGCGCATCCATCTCTATCCCGACGGCGGCTGCACGGAAGTGCGGCAGGCGCTGGCGAGCCGGCTCGGCATCGGCCCCGAGTCCATCGTGGTCGGCAACGGGGCCGACGAGCTCCTGGGAATGCTCGCACGGGCCGCGTTCGATCCGGGCGACGAGGTGCTGATTCCTCACCCGGCCTTCGAGCCCTACGGCACCGAGGCGACGCTCTCGGGCGCCACGGTGGTCACGAGCCCGCTGCGCGGCTACGACCAGGACCTCGACGACATGCGCAGCCGCGTCACGCCGCGGACGAAGTGCGTGATCCTCTGTACCCCGCACAACCCGGCCGCAACCATCGTGCGCCGCCGGCCCCTCGAGCGCTTCCTGGACTCGCTCGGCGCGGATCCGCCGCTGATGATCCTGGACGAGGCCTACCGGGACTTCTGCGACGACGACGACACCGCGGACGGCGTGGTGCTGCAGCAACGCTACCCGAGCCTGCTCTCGCTGCGGACGTTCTCCAAGATCGCGGGGCTGGCCGGGCTGCGGGTGGGCTACGCGATCGCGCGGCCCGAGCACATCGAGCGGCTGAACCGGGTGCGGGCGCCCTACAATGTCAACCGCCTGGCCCAGGTGGCGGCGGTGGCCGCGCTGGGCGACCCCGAGCATCTCGAGCGCACGCGCCGGGTGGTGCTGGAGCAGCGGCCGCTCCTGCAAGCCGCGCTGGCCGAGCGCGGCGCGCCCTCGCCCCCCTCGCAGGCCAACTTCGTCCTCGCCAAGGCCGGCGAGCGGGCGGACGCACTGCGCGGGGCGCTCTTCCAGGCCGGGATCCTGGTGCGGGACGGCGCGGGAGTGGGCTTCCCCGGGCACCTGCGCATCGCGGTCGGGACCGCGGAGCAGAACGCGCGGCTGCTGGAGGTGTGGGACCGGCTTTAGCGGCGGTCTGGCGCGGCGGGGGCAGGCGCGGTGGGGGCGGGCGCGGTGGCGCGGGCCCCGCGCCCGCGGAGCTGGCGCTCGAGCTGGGCGATGCGCTGCTTGGCGGCGGCGCCCTCGGTACGCAGCTTCTCCGCCTCCACATAGACCTTCTTCAGCTCCGCGGAGAGGCGGTCGGCCCGGTCGCGGCTCTCCACCCACTTCCCCCACAGGGTCACGGTCAGCACCACCAGCAGCAGGCACGAGCCGACCAGCATCCACGGCCGCCGCGGGCGGATCCGCCGGGCGAGGCGGGAGGCGATGGATCTGGTCACGGGGAGGGCCATGCCGTCCGGCTTCATGCCCGGAAGCCTACCACCCGGATCGCCACCCGGCCAAAGCTTTGCGGGATCACGATCTGCTAGAGTGAGGGCGTGCAGACGGGACTGCTCCCGCGCTTCTTCGAGAGCGTGACCCGGCAGGCCTTCGGTGATCTGGCGATCGACGACGCGCCCGCCCTCCGCTACCTGAGTGACCTCCTGACCCGCTTCGTCCGCACCGAGGCGCTCCGCACGATCCGGGAGCTGCCGGGGCGGCGCCTCGACTCGGTGACCGACTCGCTCCTCGCCATCCAGCACGTGTGGGCCACCGATACCCCCGGCTTCAACCCGGGCACCGAGCGGGTGCTGCGACGGCAGATCGGCGACTACGCGCTGTTCATGACCGGGATCTTCCGCGATCACGTGGACCGCCTCGCGGTCACCGGCTACTACGAGGACGAGGGCCGACGCGCCTACCGCTTCGTGGCGGAGCTGGCGCGCGGCGGGGCCGGGTCCGACGCCTCGCTCTATCGCCGCCTCGCGAATCGCTTCGAGATGTACGCCGGCGCGCTCACCTACGCCCGCAAGGTCTACTTCCGCGCGGACGCGGTGCCCGCCTCCGCGTGGCCCTCCGATCCGTTCTTCCGCGCCCTGCTCTCCGAATGACCGCCGCCGCTCCTTCGGACGCGGCGGCGGCCTGCCTCGCCGTGCTCGAAGCCGCCCTCGGCGACGCCACGCCGCCCGCGCTGCCGGCGGGCCGCGCGGCCGATCTCGACGAGGCGCTGCGCGCGCTGGCCCGGCGGCACGGGGCCGCCGCGGTGCCGCTGCTCGAGCGGCTGGCCGAGACCGCGCCCGACAAGGAGCAGCGGCGCGCCGCGCGCCGCGCGCTCTACCGGCTCGAGCAATCGGGGCAGCGGCCGGCCCGCGCGCCCGCGGCGACCCCGGTGCGCCCGGTGGTCGCGCGCGAGGCTGAGCACCCGGTGCGCGCCTGGCTCTCCGGCATCGACGGCAGCGGCTCGCGCGCGGCGTGGATCCTCTTCGAGGGCGGGCTCGGGGGCGGGCTCCGGCTCTGCTCGCTGATCCTGAACGACGAGGCCGGCATCATGGACGCGGCGGGCGGCCCCATCGCGCGCAAGCGGCTCGAGGCCGAGCTGCGTGGGCTGCGGGAGAGCCAGAAGCTGCCGTGGGTCGAGGTCGACGGCGCGCGCGCCTGCGCGCTCGTCGGGCAGGCGCTGGCGCTCCACGAGCGGATCGGGACGGTGCCGCCGCCCGAGTTCGCGCGGTGGCGCAAGAGCTTTTCTGGCAGTTCGACCGTTTCGAGCGTGTCGGGTAGTTCGACCGTTTCAAGCTTTTCAAGCCTTTCATCTGCGGGGGCCCAGAAATGGCCCCCGCACTCCCCCCACGGCGGACAACCGTCCAGCAGACAACCGTCTGCTTCTGACGTGGATCCCTCCAGGGGGCAGCTGTCTGCCTCTGGTGTGGATCCCTTGGTGCTCGAGCGGTCGGCTTCGCTGCTGGAGCTGGCGGAGCTGGGGGGGTGGTTCGTGGATCCGGGGCGGGTGGCGACGGAGGCGCTCGCCCTGCTGCAGGCGCGGGAGAGCCGGCTGGTGGTGTCGGATCAGATCAAAGCGGAGCGCGAGGCGGCCATCATCGACGGGGTGATCGAGGTGCACTTCCCGGCCGCGGCGCGCCTCCGCTGGGCGGGCCGGCTCCGCGAGATGGCCGACATCTTCGGCATGACCGGGCGCGCCGACGAGGCCACGCTCGCGCGCACCGTGGCGACCGCGCTCGCCGACGCCGACCGCCCGGCCGCGACCATCCCCTTCGTGCGGGCGCTGGCCGCCCGCGGGCTCGAGATGGCCGCGGAGGTCGCCCTCGGCCGTGCGCGCCTCGACGACGTCAGCCGCGCCCCGTCGCGGCGCACGCGCTCATGATTCCTGGGCTGCGGGTCGGCCACGTCACCGACGCGACCGCGCTCACCGGCTGCACCGTGATCCTGAGCGACGCGCCCGCGGTCGGGGGCGTGGAGATCCGCGGCTGGGCCGCCGGGGTGCACGGGCTCGAGTTCCTCGACCCGCGCCACCTGGTGCCCACGCTCGACGGAGTCGTCCTGGCCGGCGGCAGCGCCTTCGGCCTCGAGGCGATCTGGGGCGTGATGCAGTACCTCGAGGAGCGCGGGGTGGGCTTCCACACGAGCCAGACCGTGGTGCCGCACGTGGCGGGCGCGATTCTCTACGACCTGGGCGTGGGCGATCCGCGCGCGCGGCCCGATCGGGCCATGGGCTACCGCGCCGCCGCCGCGGCGCGCCCCGGTCCGGTCGAGGAAGGCAACGTGGGCGCGGGCACCGGCGCCACCGTGGGCAAGCTCGGCGGGGTGGCGCGCGCGACCAAGGGCGGCCTCGGCTGCGCGGTGGGCGAGCTCGACGGCGTGCACCTGGGCGCGATCATGGCGGTGAACGCGGTCGGCGACGTGCGCGATCCCGAGACCGGGCGGCTCATCGCGGGCGCCCGCGACGCGGCCGACGGCCGGCGGCTGATCGACACGGCGGCGGCCCTCGCCGCGGGCGTGCCGGCTCCCGCGTTCCGGCCGGTCAACACCACCATCGGTCTGGTGGCCACCACCGCCGCGCTCGACAAGGTGGAGGCGGGGCGGGTCGCCCGCCTGGCCATGGACGGGTTCACCCGCGCGCTGTCGCCGCCGCATCTCGCCACCGATGGCGACACCCTCTTCTGCCTCTCGGTGGGCACCGGAGACGCCCCGGTCGAGGCGCTGGGCCGCGCGCTGGCGGACCTGGTGGCCCGCGCGATCGTGCGGGGCGTGCGCGCGGCCACCGGGGTGGCGGGGCTGCCCGCCGCGCGGGATCTCTAGGCGCTACTTCCCGAAGGTGAAGACCGAGCCGACCGAGCTCGGCACCATCTCCTGCGGCAGCCGGTGCATCATGCTGGCCATCGCCTCGAGCCCGGTGCAGTGCTGCGGCACGATCCAGTCCACCTCGAGGTCGCGGAACGCATCCACCACCCGGGTCACGCGCTCCTCCTTGAGCCCGCTCAGGTGGAAGCCGCCGATGACCGCGTGCACCTTCGGCACCCCGGTGATGCGGGCGGCGTGACGGCAGATGCCCACGATGCCCCGATGCGAGCACGAGGTCACGATCACGAGGCCGCGGCCCCTCAGGTTGGCGATCAGGGTCTGCTCGCCGAGGAACGAGTCGGGCACGATCGCGCCGTCCCGCTCCACCTTCAGGTTGTCGGGGATGGGCTCGAAGAGCTCCTGCTCGTGCATCTCGCCGCTGAGCAGCACCCCGTCGGCGATCATCAGGGGCGCCCGCACCGACTCGATCCGGATGTCGTAGCGCTCGATCTCGTCGCGGTGGAGCCGGCCCATGCTGATGCGGTCGGTGCCCCGCTGGGTGAAGCGCGGGAGGAAGTGGTCCTCGCCCCCGTAGAAGGTGAGGTGCTTCTTCATGACCCGGCGGTAGGCGCGGAGCAGGCCGCCGAGGCCGCCCCAGTGGTCCCAGTGCCCGTGGCTCAGCGCGAGCACGTCGATGACCGCGGCGTCGAGCCCCAGGGCCCGGAAGTTGTGGGCGAAGGCGCTCTCGGACGACCCGAAGTCGAAGGCGATGCGGACCGTCTCGCTCCCGCGCGAGACCTCGACGTAGTGGGCGAGGCCGTGCTCGGCGCGCAGGTCGGGCATCTGGCGGGCCGCGAACGCGCCGAATCGCCGGGCGACCTTCTCGTCCTGCCTCAGCAGATCGACGTAGTTGTCCACCACGGTGGTGACCGAGATGCGATCGACCTGGGTGAGGGACAGCATCAGTCGATTCTCGCCTCGTCGCGGTACATGACCTTGTGGCGGGTGGTCTTCACCCACTCGTCGATCTGCTCGTCGGTCATGACGTCGTTCGGGTCCATGCGGTCCCAGCTCACGATCTGGTCGAGGCGCTTCTTCCAGCGCTTGTAGGACGGCTTGAGCGGCGGCCCGAAGCACATCACGTCGATGATGGAGAGGAACTCCGGCACGCCCACCAGGGGCCGGATGGTTTGCTGGAGATCGTCCTGCCCGATCGCGGTGATCCACCACACCGCGTAGCCGAGCGCGGCCGCGGCCAGGTGGGCGGACATGGTGGAGGCCGCCACCGACTGGAGCAGGATGCGCTCCGCGTTCTGCCGGTAGCGCCGATCGGTCTCGGAGCCGTCGTCGAGCACCGGGAAGGCCCGCACGAACCGGAAATCGGCGACCACCACCACGAGGCCGGGCGCGGTCTTGACTCCGTTGTAGTTCGGGGTGGGGAAGCCCATGCGGAGCTTGGCGCGGCGCTGCTGCTCGTCCACGAAGCACTGGCCGATCGCGTGCTTGACGTCGGGATCGGTGACCACGACGTAGTGCCAGGGCTGGGCGTTGGCCCCCGAGGGCGCGTGCCGAGCCGCCTCCAGGATCATCTCCACGTGCGCGCGCGGGATCTCGGCGGGGGCGAAGGCGCGGTTGGTCATGCGGCCCCGGATCACGTCCATCAGCGCCTCGTAGCGTGATTCCATTCGACTCTCCGACGGGACGACGGGCTAGGCGCCGACTTCCTCGTGCCAGAGCCCGAGTGCGCGCAGCGCGGGCTCGTCGTTGAGGTGGAAGAGGCAGGCGGGGCCGCCGGCGGAGCGGTTGTGGTGCTCGACCCAGTGCCACGGCGGCACCGCGAGCACGTCGCCCTCCTCCCACGCGATCACCCGGTCGCCGATCCGGCTCTCGCCCCGCCCCTCGACCACGGAGACGACCTCGCTGCCGGTGCGGCGCTCCGGGCGGGCGTCCTCGCCCGGGCGCAGCCAACGCGCCTCCGAGCCCATCGTGCGGAGCGGGTACTCGCCGGTACGCGGGTTCACGTGACGCAGCACCACCGGCGTGCGCCGGGGCGCGGTGGCCGCGAGCGCGGCGAGGGCCGTGCGCACCTGCCGCCACGGCCAGCGCACCTGCGGGTAGCCGGTCTCCTCGTAGCGCGACTGCCGCGGCACCAGGCCCGCGCCGGTGAACTCGTCCTGGGACGAGTCGACGTCGCTCGACGGCGTGGAGGCGGGCTTCATCGCGGAGGCCCAGTTCGCCTCCACGCTGCGCACGAGCGGGATGTCGAGACCGTCCAGCCAGATGACCGGGTCGCGTCCCTCGTGACCGTGATCGTGCCAGCGCATCGGCGGGGTGATGATGAGGTCGCCCCGCTCCATGACGCACTTCACCCCGTCCACCGTAGTGTAGGCGCCCTCGCCCTCCACGATCAGCCGGAGCGCGGCCGCGGTGTGGTGGTGACTCGGGGCCGCCTCGCCGGGCAGGATGATCTGGAAGCCGGCGTAGAGCGTGGCGGTAGCCGAGGCGTTGCCGGGCATGCCGGGATTGCACAGCATCAGCACCCGGCGCTCGGCCTGCTCGATCGGCACCAGGCGCGCGGCCTCGAGCAGCGGCTCGCGCAGCTCGCGCCACCGCCAGTGGTGCGGGAGGACGCGTGTCGTCCGCTCGTGCGGCAGGAGCGAGTGGAGCACCGTCCAGAGCGGGGCCACCGCGAGCGCGTCGAGGCGCGCCGAGTAGGCGGCGGGGAGCTGGGCGTCGCGGGTGGAGAGGCCGGGGTTCACGGCCGCATTCTATCGTGGGACGGGGGCGTCGAGAAAGGGCTCCAGCGCGGCCAGCAGTTCGGCCGGCTTCTCGATGGGCGGGCAGTGCGCGCACGCCGGGATCTCGACCAGGGCGGCGCCGCGGATCCCGGCCGCGAGCTCCCGGGCCAGCGCGGGCGGGGTGGTGACGTCGAGGGCGCCGACCACGACCAGGGTGGGGCTGGCGATGGCCGCGAGGGCGGGCCGGAGGTCGATGT
>DATGBR010000190.1:0-29884 GCA_035312605.1 Candidatus Methylomirabilota bacterium | reverse complement strand
CTGGCCCAGAAGCACATCATGATCTCCTACCGGAAGGAGTACGCGGGAGGCTGGCGGCACCCGTTCATCGACGCCTCCATCGCCACCGATCTGGACGCGCTGATGAAGAACCGCTTCCTCATCGGGGGGCCCGACCAGGTCATCCGCGCGCTCAAGCCGTTCGTGGCCGAGTACGGCACGACCCATCTGATCTGCCGCGTCTTCTTCCCGGGCATGCCCCACCGGCACATCATGCGCGAGCTCGAGCTGATCGCGAAGGAGGTCCGCCCCGCCTTCGCCTGACCGCCGGCCACGGTGTGATACGCTTTCCGCCGTGCGCTGGCTGATCGTGCTGCCGTTCGCCCGTCCCGGGCACATGGGTATGGACTTCCGCGACGAGCTCGTGGCGATGGGACACGAGGCGCGGACCTTCGCCTACCGCCGCGACAACCCGCTCTACAAGAACCGGTCCACCAAGGCCACCTACCAGCTCTTCATCCTGCGCCGGCTCGAGCGGGCGTGCGTGGCCTACCGACCGGACTTCGTGCTGGTGATCAAGGGCGGGCCGGTCACCCCCGGGCTCGTGCGGCGGGTGAAGGCGCGGATCGACACCCGCTTCCTCAACTTCTTTCCCGACAACCCGCTGTGGATGATCCCGTTCGAGTGCATCGAGGCCTACGACGCGTTCTTCACCAAGGAGCGCTACGCGCTCCGCGCGCTCGAGCAGGCCGGCCTGCGCAACCTGCACTACCTGCCGATGTACTGCGTGCCCGACATGCACCACCCGATCGAGCTCTCGCCGGAGGAGAGGCGGCGCTACGCGGCGCCGCTCTCCTTCGTGGGCAGCGCCTACGCCTACCGGGAGCGCTTCGTGCGGGAGCTCGCCGGCACGCCGCTCCGCCTCTGGGGCGCGGGCTGGGACCGGGTGGAGGCGCCCGAGATCCGCGGGATGGTCGCGGGGGGCCCGGTGTGGGGTCGCGCCAAGCTCGCGGTGTACTCCGGCTCCACGCTGTCCCTGAACCACCATCATCCGATGAACGACATCGTGGGCGTCAACACCCGCGCCTTCGAGCTGGCCGCCAGCGCGGCGTGCCAGCTGGTCGACGCGAAGGAGGAGCTCGCCCACCTCTTCACGCCCGGCCAGGAAGCGGTGGTCTACCAGGACCTGGGCGAGCTGCGCCGCCATCTCGACTACTACCTCGCCCACCCGGACGAGGCCCGCGACATCGGCGAGCGCGCGCGCAAGCGGGCCCTCGCCGAGCACACCCTGCGCCACCGCATCGAGGAGATGCTGGCGATCCTGCGGTGACCGCCGCCTCGTTCGCGACCGCGCTGCGGTGCATCGAGTGCGGCGCGGAGTTCGCGCTCGACTACCGGCTCGAGTGCGCGGCCTGCCGGGGCCTCCTCGAGCTCGACTACGACTGGGAGGCCCTCCGCCGCGCGGGGCCCACGATCTTCGAGGGCCGCGGGCTCTGGCGCTACGCCCCGGTGCTGCCCATCGCCGATCCGGCCCACCGGGTGTCGCTCGGAGAGGGAGAGAGCCCGCTGCTCGACTGCCCGACCCTCGGCCGTGCGCTCGGGGTGCGGCGGCTCCAGGTGAAGTTCGAGGGCTCGAACCCCACCGGCACCGTGAAGGATCGCTCCTCCCCCACCGCGGTGGCGGCCGCGCTCCAGTTCGGCTTCCGTATCACCTCGGTGGTCAGCTCCGGCAATGCGGGCTCGTCGATCGCGGCCTACTCCGCGCGGGCCGGCCTGCGCTCGCTGATCTTCGCCTACGCCCGCACCTCGGCGCCCAAGCTCCTGCACATGGCCGCGACGGCCACCGACCTGATCCTCTACGAAGGCGTCTACGACGACCTGATCGTCCTGTGGGATCGCCTCGTCGAGGACCAGCTCTTCTTCGACTGCGGCGCCTCGCGCAACGCCTACAAGCACGAGGGCAAGAAGACGCTCGCCTACGAGATCGCCGAGCAGTCGGGGTGGCGGGTCCCGGACGTGGTGGTGGCCCCCGTCGCGGTGGGCGAGACGTTCATCGCCACCCACCGCGGCTTCGTGGAGATGGAGCGCCTCGGCTGGATCCCGCGGCGCCCCCGCATGGTCGCCGCGCAGGCGAGCCGGGCCGACGCGATCGCGCGGGCGTGGCGCGAGGGACGTCCGCTCACGCCGGTGAAGATCGGCTACACGGTGGCCGAGGGGCTCGCGGCCGGCAACCCAGGGCGCAGGGGCGAGTGGGTCCTCCGCATCCTGAAGGAGACGGGCGGGCTGGCCGGCGACGCGGAGGACGAGGAGATCCTCGAGACGCAGCGCCTGCTCGCGCGAACCGAGGGGATCTGGGCCGGCCCGACCGGGGTGGCGGCCCTCGCGGTACTGCGGAAGCTCCTGGCCGCCCGGACCCTCGACCCCGACGCCACCATCTGCGTGATCTTGAGCGAGACCGGGCTCAAGACCGAGGCGAGCGGGCCCGGCCGTCGGGCCACCGCCTTCGACGAGGCCTCGCTCCGGCGGCTCGTCCACTCCCTGCTCGGAGGCTCGACATGAAGCGATTGCTCTCGGCCGTCCTGCTCGCGCTGGTCATCGCCCCCGCCCCGCGCGCGGAGGCCCAGGGCCTGGTGCCGACCTTCAAGCGGGTCAACCCGTCGGTCGTCATCATCCGGGCGCGCTGGAAGGAGGTGGGCAGCTCGGGCCAGATCGGGGGCGTCAACGAGGTCGGCTCGGGCGTCTTGATCTCGCCGGACGGCAAGGTGATCACCGCCGCCCACGTGGTGCAGACCGCGGACGAGATCACCGCCGAGTTCCTGGGGGGCGAGGTGGTGAACGCGCGGGTGATCGCCTCCGAGCCGGAGGCCGACGTCTCCCTGCTCCAGCTGGACCGGGTCCCCGCGACGGCGCCGGTGGCCCGGTTCGGCAATTCGGATCGGGCCGAGGTCGGCGACCAGGTCTTCATCATCGGGGCGCCCTACGGGATCGCGCACACGCTGAGCGTGGGCTACGTCACCGGCCGCCGCAAGCCCAACACCGTCTACAGTGAGATGGCGCTGGCCGAGTTCTTCCAGACCGACGCCGCCATCAACCCCGGCAACTCGGGCGGCCCCATGTTCAACATGGCGGGCGAAGTCATCGGGATCGCGAGCCACAACATCACCAAGTCGGGCGGCTCCGAGGGCCTGGGCTTCGTGGTCACGATCAACATGGCCCGACGTCTGCTGCTCCAGCAGCGCTCGTTCTGGAGCGGCATGAGCGGGGTGATCATCGGCGGGCAGGTCGCCCGCGCGCTCAACCTGCCCCAGGCGGTCGGGCTCATGGTGCAGCAGGTCGCGGCGAACTCGCCCGCGGCCCACATGGATATCCGGCCCGGGGTCATCCCCGCCTCGATCGAGGGCAAGTCGTTCCTGCTGGGGGGCGACATCATCCTCGCCGTGCAGGAGCGGGAGATCGGCACCGAGACCTACGAGGCGCTGCAGGCCCGGCTGCGGAGCCTCCCGCGCGGCAGCACCATCTCGGTGGTCGTCCTGCGCGATGGGCGGCCGGTGACCCTCAACACGGTGAAGGAGTGACCGGGCGGAGCCGGAGCCGTCGCGCGGCTATCGCGGCCATGTGCGGATCCCGCTCCACTCCGATCCACTCGCGGCCGAGCGCGGCCGCGATGCGCCCCACCGTGCCGGCCCCCGCGAACGGGTCGAGAACCGCCCCGCGCCGCGCGGAGATCTCCAGCAGGGCGCGCAGCACCGGGTCCGGCGTGGCGTCCCACAGGCTGTCCGGGTGCGAGCGCGGAAGCGGCAGCATCCAGCAGAGGGTAGCGCCGCCCGGGCGCACCGGGTGTCCCGCCTTCCGGAACCGCAGGAGGTAGTTCACCCGGTTGTCCCAGCGCTCCCGGGAGCGCACCTGGGCCCAGAGCCCCTTGGCCTGGAGACGGAACCCCACCCGCCCGAGCCATCTCGTCATGAGGCCGTCGATGCCGATCCACTCGAGACCGTCGTGGCGGTCGCCGATGACGAGCCACACGTCGCCGTGGTCGGCCAGGACCCGGCGCCATTCGGGGCCGAACCCGGTGGCGAGCTCGCGCGCGTACCGCTCGGCGCGCGCGCGGCCCTGCCCCCGCACCCAGTAGGGCGGCGAGGTGAGCACGCAGCCGACGCTGCCGGTCGGGATCTCGGCGAGGCGGCGGCTGTCTCCGACCCGCAGACGGAGCCGGCCGTCGCGGCTCGCGTAGCGCTTCACGCGCGGCCCGCTCAGGCGGCGCGGCTCTGGTGACGCAGGAGCAGCGGCACGCCCACCGCGGCCACCGCCATGCCGAGCAGGCTCACGACCTGGGCGATGCGGAGCGGGCCCAGCATCAGCGCGTCGGTGCGGAGCCCCTCGGTGAAGAGCCGCCCCGCCGAGTAGAGCCCGAGGTAGGCCAGGAACAGCGCCCCCGGCGCGCGCTCGAGGCGGTCCCGCAGGCCCAGGAGCAGGGCCGCGAACACGATCAGGTCCCAGAGCGACTCGTAGAGGAACGTGGGGTGGAAGTACTCGGACTGCGCGTACTGGAGCGGCCGGTGCACCGGGGAGATGAACAGCTTCCAGGGCAGATCGGTCGGGCGGCCGAACGCTTCCTCGTTGAAGAAGTTACCCCACCGCCCGATGGCCTGCCCGAGGGCGAGGCTCGGCGCGGCGATGTCCAGGTATTGCCGCACCGGCAGGCCCCGCCGCCAGGCGTACCCGCCCCCGACGAGGATGCCGCCGATCACGCCGCCGTGAATGGCGAGCCCGCCCTCCCAGAGGGCGAAGATTTTACCGGGGAACTGGCCGTAGTAGTCGAGGTTGAACAGCACGTAGTACAGGCGCGCGCCGACGAGGCCGCCGAGCAGGGCCAGCTCCGCCGCCTTGAGCAGGCTCTCGGGATCGATGCCGCGCCGGCGCGCATCCCGGTGGCCGAGCCAGAGACCGAGGGCCATCGCGCTGGCCATGAGCACGCCGTACCACCGGATCGCGATCGGCCCCACGTGCAGCGCGATCGCACCGGGCGAGTGGAACATAGAAGGCTTATACGGCGCCGGCCCGGGACTGTCAATAATTCAGCGACTTTTCAGGCGTTTTGCCGGCGAATTTGTTGACACTCTCAAAAATCGTCCGGTATCATCAAGAGGAGCAATTCCGCTGGTCGTCGTTCACCATCCACCCGATAAGGAGCTCCGAGTGCCAGGGTCAGGAAGCGTCAACGGCGGCGTTGCAGAGCTCGTCTTCAGCGCCGGTCCCGTCGCCAAGTTAATCCTGCTCCTTCTCGCCGTCTTCTCGGTCATCTGCTGGGCGCTGATCGTCGAGAAGTGGTGGGAGTTCCGGAAGATCCGCCGCGAGTCGCTGCGCTTCCGCCAGATCTTCCGCGAGGCGCGCCGCTTCTCGGTGGTCTGGGCGGCGGCCAAGAAGCACCGCGACAGTCCGCTCGCCCAGCTCTACGTGTCGGCGGGCCAGGAGCTGGTCACCGCGTACGGCAACGCGGAGATCGTGGACCACGTGCTGGACGACGCCGACGAAGGGCTGCCCGCGGAGCGGCTCGAGGCATCGAGCCGGGCGCTCCGCCGGGCCGGGTCGTCGGAGGTGGCGCGCATGGAGCGGTACCTGCCGTTCCTGGCCACGGTGGCCAGCTCGGCGCCGTTCATCGGCCTCTTCGGCACCGTGTGGGGCATCATGACCGCGTTCCAGGGCATCGGGCAGCAGGGCTCGGCCAACCTCGCGGTGGTGGCGCCCGGCATCTCGGAGGCCCTCATCGCGACCGCGGCGGGCCTCGGCGCCGCGATCCCCGCGGTCATGGGTTACAACTTCTTCGTGAACCGGACGAAGCACTGGGCGATGGAGATGGAGGGCTTCACGCTCGACTTGCTGAACGCGTTCGCCCGCCCGGTGCACAAGCTGGCGCGAATGGCGAAAGATGGCGATTAAGGTCGACGGCTCCGACAACGGGGGAGGCGGCTACCGCATCGGGGGCACGCTCGCCGAGATCAACATCATCCCGCTCGTCGACGTGACGCTGGTGCTGCTGCTGATCTTCATGCTCACCGCCCCCCTGATGTACCGCGGCATCGACGTGAACCTGCCCAAGACGTCGGGCAAGCCCACCGTGACCGAGGAGCGGATGGTCCTGACCCTGTCCAAGGAGCAGACCATCTACGTCAACGAGAAGCCGGTACCGCTCGGCTCCCTCGAGCAGACGCTGCGCGATCTCTTCAAGAATCGCCAGGACAAGACCCTCTACCTGCGCGCGGACCAGGCGCTGCAGTACGGCTTCGTGGTGGAGACCATGGATCGGATTCGCCGCTCGGGCATCGAGAAGCTCGGCATGGTGACGGAGCCGACCCGCGCTCGATGAGCTCCACGATGGCGGCCCACCGCTATTCCATGGGCCCGCTCCCCGACCCCGGTCTGAGGCGGCCGGGACCGGCCCTTCGACGGTCGCGCCTGCCCCTGACCGCGATAGGCTTCTCCGCGATCGCCCACGTCCTGGTCTTCGGCGGGATGGCCGTCTTCGTGATGTGGACCGGCTGGCGTCCCGAGAAGGTCCAGGTCGTCAACCTGGTCCCGATGGTCGCCGCGGTCGGCACGCCCAACGCCCCCCCGGCTCCGCCCCTGCCAACCCGTCCGCAGGCGCCGGTGGCCCCGCGAGTGCCCGACCCGGAGCCCGAACCGAAGGCCACCACCGCGCCCCGCGAGGCGCCGCGGCGCGAGGCCCCGAGCCTCCCCCCGCCGTCGCTCCCCGCGGCCAAGCCGCTCCCGCCGCGCAGCACCGCGCTGGCGCGCCCCGGCGAGAAAGAGCTGCCCCCGCTGGCCACGCCGCCTTCGGGGAGCCCGAAGGGCGAGAAGACCGCGGAGGCGCCCCAGCCGCCGCCGACCGCGGCGCTCGGCGCCCCGACGGGCTCGGCCGCCGGTCAGGGCGCGCTGACCCTGGACGTCTCGGACTTTCCCTACGCGTGGTGGGTCCGCGCGGCGATCGCCAAGGTGCAGGATCAGTGGCAACGACAAAACCAATTCAGCGAGCCGCCCCAGAAGCCTCAGCTCCTGGTGGAGGTTCAGCGTGATGGCTCCATAGCGAGGATCCCCATGATCGAGAAGAGCTCAGGCAACAGCGTGTACGACCAGGCCGCGGTGCGCGCGGTCATGGCGGCCAGCCCGCTCCCGAAGCTGCCGGACGAGTGGGTGGGGGGGAGCGTGCTGCGCCTTCACATCAGCTTCGACCTGGCGCGCCGATGATGCGCCCGGGCCGGCCGCTCCTCTGTCTCGTCGCCTCGGTCGTCGTGCTCGTCCTGGCCGGGGTGCTCGCCTCGCCGCCCCCGGTCCGATCGCAATCCGACATCTTCGTGAACGTGCTGGCCACCGGGGCCAAGAAGCTCAACATCGTGATCCCGAACTTCGCGGTGGTGGCCGGCTCCGACACCGGGGGGCTCGGCCGGAGCCTCCCGCAGGTCACGGCCCGGGACCTCACGTTCTCCGCGCTGTTCAGCGTCGTCTCCGACGTGCCACCGATCCCGACCGCCGACCCCGCCGCGGTCCGCGCCACCTTTGCCAACTTCGCATCGGCGGGCGCCCACGCCGGGCTGCAGGGCCTGATCAGCCTGCGCGGCGACCGGACCGAGGTGGAGATGCGGCTCTACGACCTGACCTCGCCGGAGTTCCGGCTGATCGCGACCAAAAAGATCGAGCTGCCCGCCAACCAGCCCCGGCGCCTGTCCCACAAGATCGCGGACGAGGTGGTGATGCAGTTCACCGGCGAGGCGGGCATCGCGGACACCAAGATCGCCTACGTGAACACCGGAGGGGGCGCCAAGGAGCTCAGCCTGATGGACTACGACGGCGCGGGGCCCACCCACGTGACGTCGAACAAGTCGATCAACCTGTCGCCGATGTGGAGCCCGGACACGCGGTCCCTCGCCTTCACGTCGTACATGCGTGGGTATCCCTACCTCTACCGGATGTTCCCGTTCGAGAACCGGCCGGTGCAGGTGGTGGCCGGATTCCTCGGCATCAACAGCTCGCCCGCCTTCAGCCCCGACGGACGCTTCCTCGCGATGACGCTCTCCCGGGACGGCAACCCCGAGGTGTACGTCCTGAACCTCGCCACCGGGGCGTTCCGGCGGCTCACCAGCTACAGCGGCATCGACACCGAGCCCACCTGGTCGCCCACCGGCCGCGAGATCGCCTTCGTGTCGGAGCGGGCGGGCGGGGCCCACGTGTTCGTGATGGACGCGGAGGGCGCCAACGTGCGCCGCCTCACCCAGGCCGGCTTCAACACCCAGCCACGCTGGTCGCCGAAGGGCGACACGATCGTGTTCACCTCGCGGCAGGGTAACTTCGATCTGTGGGCGGTCAGCCCCGACGGGTCCAACCTGCGGCGCCTGACCGCGGGTCCCGGCAACAACGAGGGCGCCTCCTGGGCGCCCAACGGGCGGCACCTCGTCTTCCAGTCGAGCCGGTCCGGCGGATACCAGCTGTTCACCATGCTCGCGGACGGATCCGAGCAGCAGGCGATCCCCCGGACCCCCGGCGAATCGACAAGTGCCGCTTGGTCGCCGCGCCTTCCGTGATAGGATGCCTTGGGAATGCAAACTCGCGGTGATATGACGAATTCGACGAACTCAAGGAGGATTGGACTAATGGCGCAACGACGGAGAAGCGCGCTGCTGTTCGCCGTGCCGGTGCTCGCCCTCTCGCTCTTCCTGGTGGGCTGTCCCAAGCGACCTGCCACGACCGCGGCTTCTGCGCCTCCTCCGACCGGCTCGCCGACGCCCTCCGCCGCCGCCCCTTCGACGACGCCGTCGCCGTCGATGACGCCGTCACCGGCGGCGCCGTCGACCGCCGCGACCACGCCGCCCGCGCCGAGTGAGTTCCGGGCCACCGACAACCTCAAGGACGTGTTCTTCGACTTCGACAAGTACGACATCCGGCCGACCGACGCGAAGACGCTCGACACCAACGCGGCCTGGCTGAAGTCGAACGACAATCTGGTCCTGGTCGAGGGCCACTGCGACGAGCGCGGCACCAACGAGTACAACCTGGCCCTCGGCGAGCGGCGCGCGAAGGCGGCCATGAACTACCTCGTCGCGCAGGGTGTGCAGGCGAGCCGGATCACGATCATCTCCTACGGCAAGGAGCGGCCGACGTGCACCGAGCACTCCGAGTCCTGCTGGGCCCAGAACCGTCGGGCGCACTTCCTGGTGAAGGCGCGCTGATCCGCACGGGGCTGCCTCCCGTGCGCCGCGAGATCACGAAGGGGAGCCATCGGCTCCCCTTCGTGCTTTGGGCCCTCCTGCCCGCGATCGCGATCGCCGCCGCGGGCTGCGCCGACGGCTCCGGGCAGGGCCTGCAGCAGGACGTCGCGCAGATCCGCCAGGATCTGAACTCGCTGACCCTCGCGGTGCACCGCAGCCGCGGGGACACCGACACCGTGGTGGGCCAGCTCGACCGGCGCACCCGCGAGCAGAACGCGGAGACCGCCAAGCAGACCGCGGCCCTCGGCGCGCGCGTGGACGCGCTCTCCGCCGAGGTGGCGCGGATCACCGCCCGGCTCGACGAGCTGTCCCAGCGCATGGACGCGCTCGGGCGTTCCGCGCCGAGCGGCGGTGGGGCCGGCGTTCCGCCGCCGACCCGCTCCGGCGGCGCGCCCATTCCCGCTCCGTCGGGCTCGGTCGCGACGGCCCCCCGGGCGTCCGGCGGCGCCGGCAGCGCGGAGGAGAGTTACCAGGCCGCGTATCTCGACTTCAGCAAGGGGCTCTACCCGCTCGCGATCACCGAGTTCCGCGATTTCCTCCGGCGCTTCCCGGACTCCGCGCTCGCGGACAGCGCCCAGTACTGGATCGGCGAGGCCTACTTCAGCATGGCGCGCGCCACCGCGAGCCAGCCGGACAAGGCCCGCGAGAACCTCGAGCAGGCGGTGCAGGAGTTCCGCAAGGTGATGGTGGCCTACCCGCGGGGCAGCAAGGTGCCGACCGCGCTCTACAAGGAAGCGCTGGCGCTCGTGGAGCTCAAGCAGACCGCGCTCGCCCAGGCGCGCCTGCAGTACCTGGTGGAGCACTTCCCGCAGTCGGAAGAGGCCCCGCTGGCGAAGGAGCGGCTGGCCAGCCTGAAGGAGTAGCGCCCGTCGTGGAAGAGCGGCCGCGCCACCCGGCGCGGCGCGGGGTCAGGACTGCTCGTCCTGCTCGGACGGGTTGAAGACCCAGATCACGGTGACGTCGTCGTCCGGATTCGAGTACACCATCACGCTGCGATCCGGATCGGCGGTCGACACGTCCTGTACCTGCACCGGCGCCGCCATCGCCGCCTTGGTGGTCTCGGGGCTGGGCCAGAGGACCAGCGCCGCCGCCAGGCTCGAGACCACGAGGCCCCCCAGGGCCACGCGCGGATGCCCCCACACCGGCTTCCAGTAGGGTAGCCACCACGCGTCCCGGACGGGCGCCGGGCGCTCCGCCGCGATACGCTGACGGACGGCAGGCCAGAAGGCCGCCCAGTCGGGATCAGCCATCTGCACCTCGGCACTCTGCACCAGGGCGCGCAGGCGGCGGAGGCGGTCCATCTCGGCCCGGCAGTTCCCACAGCGGGAGGCGTGGGAGGCGGTCACGCGCCCCATCCGGGGCCCGAGGACTCCGTCGACCAGGCGTTCGAGCCGAGGGCGGCTCCACAGGCATCCCAGCATCGGCATGAGAGAAATTATAACCTCGCAGCTTCAGACGCGGGCTGCCCCTTGAATATTCCCCGGCGACCCCCTAAGGTCGGAGCGCCATGGAAGAGCCCCTCGTCGTGTCGGTGCCGGGAGGCCCGAGCCTGGAAGGTCGGCTGGCCCTCGTCCCCGCCCCCAAGGGGGGCTTCGTCCTCTGCCACCCTCACCCACTCTACGGGGGTGACATGGACAATCCGGTGGTCATGCGGGCCGCGGAGGTCATCCAGGAGGCCGGCCACGCCACCCTGCGCTTCAATTTCCGGGGGGTGGGCGCCTCGACCGGGAGCCACGACAAGGGCGCTCGGGAGCAGGACGACGTGCGGGCCGCCGTGGCGGCCCTGGCCGGGCGCCTTCCGCCCGCCAGCCCGGTCGGGGTGATCGGCTATTCGTTCGGGGCCTGGACCGCGGCCCGGGCCATGCGGCCGGGAGACGCGCCGCTCGGCCTCATCGCGCCCCCCCTGGGCATGTTCGACTTCCAGCTCCCGACGCCCCCGGCCGGCCGCATGCTCGTGGTGGCGGGAACGCGCGATACCTACTGCCCGGTCGACGCCCTCCACCAGCTCGCCCGGACCACTGGAGCGGAGGAGCGGATCATCGAGGGCGCGGACCACTTCTTCTTCGGCAAGCTCTACCCGCTCGGGGAGGCCATCCGGGCATGGGTGACGGGAGCACCGCCCGCCCGGTAATCAGAGCCGCTCGCGCGGCAGGCGGGCCGGGGTGGCGGTCCCGGCCGAGAGGATGATGCGGATGCCCTCCTCGACGGTGAGGCCGGTGGGCAGCATCTCTTCCTTGGGCAGCACGATCACGTCGCCCAGATACAGGTTGTTGGTGGGCACGAACACGGTGACCATGGGCCGCTTGCCCTCGAGGCCCTCGATGAGGACCTCGGAGGTGACGAACCCGAACACGTACTCCCCCTTGCGGGGATGCTCGGCGAGCACCACCGACTTGAAGGAGTTGAGCTTCTGGGGTGAGAAGGACTCCAGCAGCTGCTTCACGGAAGGGTAGATGCTCCGGAAGATCGGCACGTGGTCGAAGAGCATCTCGATGCGGGCCAGCACTCGCCGGCCGAACACGTTGCGGGCGATGGTGCCCATGATGAAGATGATGACGACCGCGGTCAGGAAGCCCAGGCCGGGGATGCGCCGCCCGAGCATCTGGGTGTACACCGGGGAGAAGAAGTCGTCGATGGCGTTCCAGAACACCCACAGCAGCCAGGCGGTCGCGATCGCGGGGATGGTGGAGAACAGCCCGGTGATGAAGCGAGTCTTCACCCAGTTGCGGAAACTACCCGACATGTTGGATCGATGACAACACACGGCTCCGGACAAGTCAAGGAACTGACCGGCCGGGTCGCGCTGGTGACCGGCGGCGCGGTGCGCGTCGGCCTCGAGATCGCGCGCGCGCTCGCCGACGCGGGCGCCGACGTGGCGATCGGCTACCTGCGCTCGGCGGCGGCCGCGCGCGCGGCGGTGCGCGAGCTGGAGGCGCGCGGGGTGCGTGCGGTGGCCCTGCGCGCGGACGTGGGCCGTCCCCGCGAGGCGCGGGCCCTCGTCGCCGCCGCGGTGAAGCGACTCGGCCGCCTCGACGTCCTCGTCAACAACGCGGCGCTCTTCTTCCGCACCCCGGTCGAGACCACCACCCCCGCCCAGTTCGACCGCCTCCTCGCGGTGAACCTGCGCGCCCCGTTCTTCTGCAGCCAGGCCGCCGCGCGGGCGATGGGGCGCCGCGGCGGGCGCATCATCAACATCGCCGACGTGGGCGCGGTGCGGGCCTGGCCCGGCTACGTGCCCTACGGCATCTCCAAGGCGGGGGTGGTGATGCTCACGCGCGGGCTCGCCGCCGCGCTGGCTCCGCGCATCCAGGTCAACGCGGTGGCCCCGGGAGTGGTCCTGCTACCGGCCGGCTTCCCGCGCGAGCGCGGCCGGCGCCTGGCCGCGCAGATCCCGATGGGGCGCCCCGGCCGGCCCGCGGACGTGGCGCAGGCGGTGCGGTTCTTCGCCACGTGCTCCGACTACGTGACCGGGCAGGTGCTCTTCGTCGACGGCGGGATGTCGGTGCGCTGAGCGGCGGAGCGGAGCTAGGTGCGGCCGGCGCGGCCGCCGCCCATGGCCCCCAGGAACTCGCTCATGGACGCGAATCGCATCATCGGGTTCTGGCGCTTCTCGGCCCCGATGGTGGTCTGGGATCCCCCGTAGTTGTGGCCGGGCAGCACCACCGTGTCGTCGGGGAGCGCGCCCAGCCGCTGGGTGAGCGAGGTGTACATCTCCTGCGGATCGCTGCCGGGCAGATCGGTGCGCCCGCAGGAGCGGATGAAGAGGGTGTCGCCCGAGATGAGGCAGCCGTCCACCAGGAAGCACTGCGAGCCCGGGGTGTGCCCCGGCGTGTGCACGAACGTCAGCGGGATCGCGCCCACCTGTAGCGTGTCACCCGCCTCCACCTTCACCAGGTCCGAGCCGAAGCCCTTCAGGAACTCGCGCTCCGCGCGGTGCACGTAGACCTTCGCGGGGTGCTTCGCCAGCAGCTCCGGGATGCCGGGAATGTCGTGACCGAAGAGGTGCCCGCCCACGTGGTCCTGGTGGGTGTGGGTGACCAGCACGCCGGTGAGCTCCATGTCGTCGGCGGCCGCCAGATCGGCGATGCCGTCGATCTCCCACGCGGGATCCACCACCACGCACTCGCGCGTGAACCGATCACCGATCAGGTAGACGAAGTTCTGCATCGGGCCCACCTCGACCTGCTTGAGGTAGAGGCCCGTCGGCATCAGTATCCGGGCACCCAGACCGGCTGGTAGTAGCCGCTGCCGACGAGCTGCGGCTGGTAGCCCCCCGCGACCATGCTGCCGTCCGCGGTGACGTATCCCGGGACCCACACGTAGGCGGTGGCGACCGTCGGTACCCACTGATACGCCCAGTAGCCGGACGCCGGGGCTGGCGCGCAGCACGGGTACGTCACCACCGGCGGCGGGCGGTAATGGCCCGGCGGGGGCCCGGCCGGCACCTGGGACGCGGGGCGCGGCGCGAGCGGAGTCGGCGGGGGCGTCATGGCGAAGGGGTTGGGCTGAAAATCGGTGGGCTTCAACACCTCGCCGGCCGACGCCACCCCAGCCGTCGAGCCGGTCACCGCGACCACGAATCCGATGCCGACCACCAGTGCCTTCATGTCCCCTCCGACGCCGGCCGTGAGACCTCTATTCGCCCCTCCATTCTGCCACCGACGCGGCCGCAATCAGACCGGGATGTCGGTGCGGGCTTTTCTCAGGTCTTCCAGGTCCTTGGAGGACACCGCGAAGATACCGGGCTCGGCCTTGACCTTCACGTAGGTAACCGCCCCGTCGGTCTTGCCCACCAGCAGCGTGCCGACCTCGGTGCCATCGGCCTTGAACACGCTCACCTCGAGCTCGGGCCGGTCCACGCCGAACTTGGCGTCGTCGCCGCCCTTCGAGGCGATCTCCTTCCACTTGAGCGACTTGAGCGCGAGCAGTACGTTCGCGACGCGCCCGTCCTTGGTCGCGCCGCGCGCCGGCTCGACCTGCTTCCAGTCGGTCTCGCCGCTCTTCTCGACGATCAGCGGCTTGTCTCCGCCGCTCACCCGCGCGCGCTTGACGTCGCCGAGGTCGAACGTGGGGAACACGGTCCGGTCCCGCAGCTGGGCCACACTCGGGGTCAGCTCGGTGAGGGCCTTGCCCGCGACCAGCACCACCGGCCCCTCGCCCTGCACCGCGGCCAGCGCGGCGGGCTGACCGCCGCGGCGCTCGTTGGAGGACTGGAGCAGGAGCGTCTTGGGCTCCTTCGCCCCCGTCTCCCACAGCCGCACGATCACCTCGGGCTTGGAGAGGAAGCGCGGCACCTCCGCCGCCCCCTCGGACAGGAAGCCCAGCGCCTGCAGGTCCCGGATCTTCCATAAGATTTGGGTGACCGCGCCGCTGTCGGCGCGCAGGGCCTCCGGCGCGGTGATCTTCCATCCCGTGCCTTCCTTCTCGAGCCCGAGGGTCTCGCGCCCGTGCGTGATCTCGATCTTGGCGAGCTTGTCGGAGGCGTAGCTCACCACCGTCTTGTCGCGGATCGCGCCCACCGTCTTGGGGAAGACCGTCCACACCGCCTCCGCGGTCAGGATGACGCCGGGCTCGCCCTCGCGCTTGACGTAGACGCCTTTCTTCTCCGGCACCGGCCGGCCGACCAGCAGGGTGCGGGCCGCGCGATCCTTGTCCTTGCCGACCCAGACCGTGACCTTCGAGGGCTTGTCGAGCCCGTAGGGCTGGAGCGACTTCGGGGCGTCGTCGACGAACTCCACCGCCTTCGCGCCCTCGAGCTTGTCGAGGAACTCGGAGATCAGGTCCGTGTCGGCCCGCAGCGGGCGCGGCTTGACGATCCGCCACTTGCCGGGCTCGTCGGCGACCACCCCGATCTGGTCGCCGTTGACGTCGAGGTCGATGCCGCTCACGTTGCGCCGGTCGAAGGCGATGACGGTGCGGTCGCGGAAGTCGGCGAGCGGCCGGGTCGCATCGCGCGCGATGCTCTCCGAGAGGGTGATGACCGCCGGCTTGCCGCCCTCGCGGGCGTAGACCCACACGCCGGTCGGGTTCTTGCTACCCACCCGCAGCACGAGCGGCTCGGCCCGGCCCTTGACCTCGAGCTTGACCTCCGCCTCCGGAGGATCGAGGCCGAAATCGGCGGGCTTCGCCGGGTTCGCGTCGATCTCCCGGTCCATGCGCGCGGTGGCGAGGCCGGTCACCATGTCGTCGACCGCCCCGCGATCGCCCCGCGTCTTGATCGGCTCGAGCATCTCCCAGCTCCCGTCGGCGGTGCGCTGGAGCCGTATCGTCTCGCCCTTGCGCGCGACGGTGACCCGCTCGACGTCCTTCGGCTCGACGGTCCAGATCCGGCCCTTGGCCGACTCCGCCTTCTCCCGCCGGGGCGCGAGGGAGTAGGTGTCGTAGTAGAAGAAGCCGCCGAGCCCGGCGGCGAGGATCAGCAGGACGAGGATCGTCCGCCCGCGAGACATGCGCTAGCGCGCGCGGCGGCGCTGGGCGATCACCACGAGACCGCAGATCAGCACGGCGCCGGGCAGCCCCACCAGGGGCAGGCCCCATACCAGCCGGGATTGCGCGGAGGTGAGCACGACCGGGTTCTGCTTGGGATCCTTGGCCCGGATGGAGATGAGGTCCTCCTCTTCCGCGAGCCAGGAGACCACGTTCAGGAAGAAGTCCCGGTTGCCCTGGGCGCCCAGGAACTGGTTCGACGCGAAGTCGGCGGTGCCCACCACCACGATGCGGGCCTTCGCCGCCTTCTTGGGCGCCTCGCCGCCGCCCTCGGCCTTGGCGGGGGGCTCCGCGTCCACCGTGGCCACGGCCGCGACCGGCAGCGGGCCGGTCTTCTCGCCGGGGTCCGGAGTGGCCTTGCCGGTCTGGAAGACGCTCTTGTCGGTCTCTCCCCACGATTGGCGGCTCGTCTGGGCGAGCGGCGAGGCCTGGACGCCCTTGGGCAGAGCCTTGGCCGGCTCGACGGAGCGGGTCAGCGGGAACAGGGTCATGACCCCGCCCATGTCCTTGGTGATCGGGTGCGGATCGTACTGGCCCACCACCGGGACGAGCGGGCCCACTCCGAAGACCTGGCCGATCGGGTTCAGCTCGATGACCACGTCGTCGTCGACGGTGATGCCGTACTTGCTCAGGTACTTCGTGGTGGGGGTGGCCTGGAAGGGCACCGCCATGAAGAAGACCTTGCCCGCCCGCGAGACGTAGGCGTCGATCGCGGCCAGCTCTTGCGGGAAGAGATCGGTCTTGGGGCCGGGGATCATCACGATGGCCGCGTCGTCGGGGATCTTGGGGTCGCGGGCCAGGAACAGCTCCTTGACCTCGTAGTTGGCCTTCTCCATCTGCTCCTTGGCCTGGCTGAAGCCGCCCCGGTCGGCGGCGCCGATCTCCCGCTCGCCGTGCCCCTTCACGACGTAGACCACCCGCTTGCCCGCGCGGGTGACCTTGACGATCCCGTTGGTCAGCTTCTCCTCGTCGGCGTCGAGCACCTTCTCGGTGCGGAGCTGGCCGGCGGGCCCGCCCTCGAGCACGACGGTGCCGTAGCTCTCGACCCCGTACTGGCGCGCGAGGGCGGGGGCCTTGTCGGTGTCCTCGAGGCGCCACTCGAACTTGCCCCCCGAGTACGTCTTGTACTGCGCGAGCAGGTCCTCCGCGGTCTTCTTCCCGGGAGTGTCGGAACGATAGAACGCGATCGCGGTCACCGGCGACTTGAGCGTGCGCAGCACCTGGATGGTCTGGGGCGAGACGCTGTTGCGCTTGTTCTCGGTGAGGTCCCAGCGGGTGTTGTGCCGGACCGAGATCGCGTTGGCCGCCACCACGATGCCGAGCGCGAGCAGGACCATGACCGCAGCGCCGGCCCCGTAGCGCGCGGTGCGGGTGCCCATGGCGGTGCGGGCCTCGCGCGCGTTCAGCACGAGCGAGAGCGCCAGCAGGACCACGCCCAGCCCCAGGAACACCCACTGGGCGGGCACCGGGAAGAAGAACCCGAGCGCGGCCGCAATCAGCAGGCACACCACCGCTCCGGTGAGCGCCTGGCGCTTGAGCAGGCTCGTCACGCTATCCCCTCCACCGCTTCGACTCGAGGGACCGGAGGGTCAGGAACAGCGCGAGCACGATGCCGGTCAGGTAGTAGACGAGATCCTTGGTGTCGATCAGCCCGCGCGTGAAGCCATCGAGGTGATCGGTGAACGACAGGTACTGGAGCACCCCGCGCAGGCCGCCCCCCGCGAACTCGGCGCCCCATCCCACGATCCAGAAGGCGAGCAGGATCCC
This sequence comes from Candidatus Methylomirabilota bacterium, assembly GCA_035312605.1. Lineage (GTDB taxonomy): Bacteria > Methylomirabilota > Methylomirabilia > Rokubacteriales > CSP1-6 > CAMLFJ01. The sequence goes on along the minus strand of DATGBR010000190.1, from coordinate 12,416 downwards.
GAAGGTGCCGAAGCCGGCCACGATCTGGTTCTCGGTCAAGGACGACACGAGCACCCCCACCGCCAGGAACGCGGCGCCGGTCAAGACCAGGCCGAGGTAACCGGTGAGGATCGGGCCCCACTCGACGCGGGTGAAGTAGGCGACGAGCCCCGGATAGAGCAGGGTCAAGGCGAGCAGGACCGCGTAGAGGGCGAGCGCGGCCAGGTACTTGCCGGCGAGGATCTCCCCGTCGCGCACCGGGTAGGTCAGCAGCAGCTCGAAGGTCCCCGACTTCCGCTCCTCCGCGAACAGGCGCATCGTGAGCATCGGGATGAAGAACAGCAGCACCACGCTCATGTTGCTGAAGAGCGGACGCATCACGTTCTCGATCACGTTGAGGTTCTGGCCGAACTGCGGCTGCATGAACGAGCGCATCGACGCGTCGCTGTAGAACGAGAAGATCGAGCCGAAGAAGATGCCGGAGATGAACAGGAAGAACGTGAAGACCACGTAGGCCACCGGGGAGCCGAAGTAGAGCTGCATCTCCTTCTTGAAGACCGGCAGCCAGCGCATCAGCGGGCCTCCTCCTCGGCGGCCACCACGTCGGGCGCGACCTGTTCGCCCGCGACCACCCGGATGAAGACCTCCTCGAGGCTCATGCCCACCTGGTGCAGCTCCTGGAGGGCCCAGTTCTTGCCGGTGACGAGGCGGACCAGGTCGGCCCGCACGTCCCGATCTCGCTCCGACTCGACCACGAAGCCCACCCCCCCGTCGCGCGAGGCCAGGGGCTCGACCGCCACCACCCCCGGCACCGCCCGCAGGGCACCGGCCACGTCGCCCGACGCGTTCGCAACCCGGACCTCGATGCGGGCGGTCGGGAACACCTGCTGCACCAGCTCCGACTCGGTCCCCTGGGCCACGATGCGGCCGTGGTTGATGATGACGATGCCGTCGCACACCATCGACACCTCGGGCAGGATGTGCGTCGAGAGGATCACGGTGTGCTGGCCGGCCAGCGAGCGGATCAGCGCGCGGATCTCCGCGATCTGCCGCGGATCCAGCCCGATGGTGGGCTCGTCGAGGATCAGCACCTCCGGATCACCCAGCAGGGCCTGGGCCAGCCCGACGCGCTGCCGGTAGCCCTTGGAGAGCTTGCCGATCAGCCGGTTCTGCATGTCGGTGACGAAGCAGCGCTCCATCACGTCGGCCACCCGGCCGCGGCGCTCCCCGCGTCCCACTCCCTTGATCTCGGCCACGAAGTCCAGGTACGAGGCGACCGAGAGCTCGGGATAGAGCGGGGCGCTCTCCGGGAGATAGCCGATGCGCCGGCGCACCTCGAGCGACTGCGAGAACACGTCGTAGCCGGCCACCCGCGCGGTGCCGCCGGTCGCGGGCATGAAGCACGACAGGATCCTCATGGTCGTGGACTTGCCCGCCCCGTTGGGCCCGAGAAAGCCCACGATACGGCCCTTGTCCACGCTGAACGACACGTCGTGGATGGCCGTGACCGGCCCGTAGCGCTTCGTCAGATTGTCGACCTGGATCATGGGTGTGGCCCGGTTTTCCCCCGCGCCGCCCGAAAGTATATCACGCGCTCAGAACAGCCCCGTGATGGCGCCGTCCGGCGTGACGTCGACGCGCTCCGCGTTGGGCCGGCGGGGGAGGCCGGGCATCGTGGTGATGTCGCCGGTGATCGCGACCAGGAACCCGGCCCCCGCCGAGATGCGCACCTCGTTGACGGTGATGGTGAATCCGCGCGGCCGGTTGAGCCGCGACGGGTCGTCGGAGAGCGAGCGCTGGGTCTTCGCCACGCAGATCGGCAGCTTCCCGTAGCCCAGGCTCTCGGCCTGGGCGATCTGGCGCTCGACGCGCGCCGGATACTCGACCCCGTCCGCCCCGTAGATCCGCCGGGCGATGGTGTCGAGCTTCACCGTGATGGGGTCGTCGAGCGCGTAGAGCGGCTGGAAGCCCGAGCGCTCGGTGGCCAGGAGCTTCTGGAGGCCGCGGGCCAGTTGCTCGCCGCCCTCCCCGCCCCGTCCGAACACGTCGGCCACGTGCACCTCGACCCCGAGCCGCCGGCAGCGCTCCCGCACCGCCGCGTACTCCCGCTCGGTGTCCGACGGATAGCGGTTCAGGCCGATCAGCACCGGCACCTTGAACTGCCGCACCGCCTCCACGTGGGCCTCCAGGTTGTCGAGCCCGGTGGTGAGCGCGGCCACGTTCTCCCGATCCAGCTCCGGCACCGGCACGCCTCCGTGATACTTGAGCGCCCGCGCGGTGGCCACGATCATCGCCGCGTCGGGCTTCAGCCCGGCCAGGCGGCACTTGATGTCGAAGAACTTCTCCGCCCCCAGGTCGGTGGCGAACCCGGCCTCGGTCAGACAGATGTCGCCGAGCTTCAGGGCCAGCCGGGTCGCCAGCACCGAGTTGCACCCGTGCGCGATGTTGGCGAACGGCCCGCCGTGCACGAGCGCGGGGGTGCCTTCCATGGTCTGCACCAGGTTCGGATGGATCGCGTCGCGCAGGAGCGCGGTCATGGCCCCGGTGACCCCGAGCGCGTCGGCGGTCACCGGCTTGCCGTCCGCGGTGAGCGCCACCAGCATGCGGCCGAGCCGCCGCTTGAGGTCCATCAGGTCCTCGGCGAGGCAGAGCGCGGCCATGATCTCGGACGCCGAGGTGATCAGGAATCCGCCCTCGCGCGGCACGCCGTCCATCCGGCCCCCGAGTCCGACGATGACGTTGCGCAGGGCCCGGTCGTTGACGTCGAGGATGCGCTTCCAGGCCACCTGGCGGACGTCGATGCCGAGCGGGTTGCCGTGGTGCACGTGGTTGTCGAGCGCCGCCGCGAGCAGGTTGTGTGCCGACGTGATCGCGTGGAAGTCGCCGGTGAAGTGCAGGTTGATCTCGTCCATCGGGACCACCTGCGACCGACCCCCGCCGGTGCCGCCGCCCTTCATGCCGAGCGTCGGCCCGATCGACGGCTCGCGCAGGGCGATGACCGGCCGGCCGCCCACCCGCCACAGCGCCTGGCCGAGCCCGATGGTCATAGTGGTCTTGCCGTCGCCCGCCGGGGTGGGCGTGATCGAGGAGACCACCACCAGCTTGCCGTCGGGCCGTCCCGCGCGAGCCGCGAGCGCGCCCACCCGGACCTTGGCCTTGTCGTGGCCGTACGGGATCCACTCGTCGTCGCCCAGGCCCAGATCGCGCGCGATCTCCGCGATCGGACGGGGCCTCCGGTCAGCGTCGGGCCGGGACGGGGTCGAGGTCGGCATCGGGCATGATCTCCTTCAGCCAGTCGGGGATAGGAATCATCTGGGCGGTGGCCGGGTTCCAGCACGCGTGGAGCGTGTGGCCGGTGGCGATCAGGTCTCGGGCCTCGTTGTGGATCTCGTAGGCGAAGCGGAAGCTGGCGCGCCGCCGCTCGCTCACCCGCGACGTGATCTCGAGCAGCTCGTCGAGGCGGGCCGGCTTGACGTACTTGACGAAGGCCTCCACCACCGGCAGGTGCACCCGCTCGTTGACCCGCGACATGGGCCAGCCGTACTCGCGCAGGTACTCCACGCGCCCGACCTCGAAGTAGGTGAGATAGTTGCCGTAGTAGACGACCGACATGGTGTCGGTGTCCTTGTAGCGCACGCGCACGCGCGTCACGGAGGGCACCGGGCACTTATAGGCGACGGACCGGGTCCCGTCAAGGGCTCCCGGTCCGGTCACCCATGTGGCTCGCCCGCGCCGGCGAGCAGATCTAGCGCTTGAAGACCTCCTTCAGGAGGTCGGTCGCGCGCGCCAACGGATTGGTGCGGATGTCCTTCTCCTGATCCCCGAGGACGTGGAAGAGGCCGCCGAGGCCCTTGTCCACCACGTAGCCGTCCAGGTCGAAGGTCTGCGAGCGGGCGAACGGGATCGCGTCGAAGCGCGAGACCAGGTCCTTGTATTGGCGGGTCACCCCCACGTCGTTCATCGACTTCGACACCACCGGCCGGAACGCGGTGGTGAGCTGCGGGGTCGTCTTCGAGCGGAAGAACTCGGTCGCGGCGGTGTCGCCCTTGTTCAGGATCTTGCGTGCGTTGTCGAAGCTCATCTTGCTGATCGCGTCGAGGAAGATCTGCTTGGCCCGCGGGGCCGCGCTCTCGGCGGCCCGGTTCATGCTGAGCACGAACTCGTCGACCTGCGGGCCGTAGCCCACCGTGCGCAGCCCGGTCTCGAGCGTCTTGAGCTTCTCGGGCATCAGGATCTTGATCGCCTGGTTGCCGAAGTAGCCGTCGGTCTTGCCGGTGAGGCTCACCGTCTTGCCGGTGGCCACCTGGAGCGCCTCCTTGAGCCCGTCCGCGATCTTGGCGTCGGAGAGCCCGCTGCCCTGCCCGGAGAGCCCCTTGAGCAGCTTGTCGAGCTGCGCCGGCGCGGGGGTCGTCACCGCGAGCAGCGCGATCGCCAGGGCCGCCGCCCATCCGATCTTCACGAGTGAGTGCATGCGCTCTCCCGACTGCCTAGAGATACTGCCCGTAGCGGATCTTCTCCACCACCGCGCGGATCCGCCGATAGACGTCGACCTGGCGCAGCAGGTCCTGGGTGGTGACGAGCCCCGCCTCCTGTCCCTGTCCCGCCGCGTGCACCTTCTCCTCCAGCGCGCGCCGCACGATGTCGCGGATCTCCCCGCCGCTCATGCCGCCCATCGGCGGGAGCAGCACGCGATAGTCGAGGTCGGCCACCAGCGGCCGGCCCGCGTTGTGCTCGGCCCGCGCGCGGGTGAGCGCGATGACCTGCTCCTGGGCCGCCGCGTCCGGCAGCCGCACCTCGACCAGGTGGTCCAGGCGGCCGGGCGCCACCAGCGAGGGGTCGACCGCGTCGGTGCGGCTGGTGGCCGCGATCACCACCAGGCGCGCGGAGGCGTCGAGGGTGTCGAGCTTCTCACACAGCGCGGCCACGATGCGGGCACCCGCCTCGCGGGCCTGGGCCGGCGGCAGCAGGTGCTCGAGCGCGAGCGCGTCGGCCTGGTCGAGCAGCACCACGCCCTTGCCCTGCTCGCGGGCCAGGCCCAGCACCTCCTGCAGCAGCTCGCCGGTGTTGGGGCCGAACTTGGAGGTGAGGGTGGCGAGCCGCAGGTGGTAGAAGACCGCGCCCGCCTCGGTGGCCAGCGCGCGCGCGAGCAGGGTCTTGCCGGTGCCGGGCGGGCCGTAGATCAGCATGCCCTTGGGCGGCGCGATGCCCCACTTGCCGTAGAGCTCGGGGTCGGTGAGCGCGGTCACGAAGCTCCGCACGAGGCCCTTGGCCTCGGCCAGGCCCGCGATGTCGGCGAACGACGTCTCGGCCTTGACCGCCACGTCCACGCGGCCGGTCAGCTCGGCGAGCTTCTCCCCGAGCTTGCCGAAGATCTCGCCGAGGCGACGCTGGATCGCCCACTGCTGGCCCTCGACGTCGGCCGGCGCGGCCGCGGATCCGTCGCGCGGGGTCTCGGAGGCCACGCGCCTAGATCCGCTCGCCGGGGCCCGCGGGGCCCCCGGGCAGCCGCTCGGACTTCTCGAAGACGCGATCCTCCGCGAACACCGGGGCCTTCGCCCGGATGGCGAGCGCGATCGCGTCGGACGGCCGCGAGTCGAGCTCCATCGGCGCGCCGTCCACCGTCAGGTGGAGCGTCGCGTAGTAGGTGTTGTTCCGCAGATCGGTGATGACCACCCGGGTCACCCCGACCTTGAGCCGGCCGAAGAGGGTCAGGAACAGGTCGTGGGTCAGCGGCCGCGGCGGGGTGACGTGCTCGAGCGGCAGCGCGATCGCGGTGGCCTCGGCGGGGCCGATGACCATCAGCACGCGGCGCTTGTCGCGCTTGCCCTCGATCATGACCCCGTGCTGGCCTTGCGGGTCGCTGTAGACGCCGACCACCGAGACCTCCTGCGGCCCGCCCGCCGCGGGCGCGGCGATCTCGCTCGGATTGCGCGCGCCGGACAGGACCACGCCCAGCCCGAGCACGAGGACGAAACGGCTGAGTCGGCGGAGCTTCACCATGGTCGACCGGACCTCCCCGGAAGCGTCGTGCGAGCAGTATCGACCTCCCCCACCGGGCAAGTCAACCGCGCGTCGCGCCGGAGACTGCGGGCGACGGCGCCGCGTAGCCCACCCGCAGCCGCGTGCTCATGAGCGAGCCCACCGCGAGCAGCACGGTCAGCGCGCTCCACATGATCGCGTAGCCCAGGCCGTGCGCCACGTAGCCGAACACCACCGCCCCGGTGGTGTTGCCGAGCAGGATGACCGAGCTGAAGATGCCCACCGCGCTGCCCCGGCGCCGCTCGAGCGTCACGTCCATGAGCAGCGCCGACATCGCGGGGTACAGCCAGCCGTGGGCCGCGCCGGCCAGGAAGCCGGCCAGGAACAGGAACGGCAGCACCGGCAGCCGCAGGGACGGCCAGAAGAGCAGCGCCACGATCGCGATGATGCAGGTCGCGGCGGCCTGCACGAACATGCACGGGATGATCACCGCGCGCCGGCCGCGCACGTCGATCAGGGTGCCGCCCATCACCCGCACCAGCATCGCGGCCACCGCGTACGCGGTGTAGAAGAGGCCGACGCTCGTGACCCCGAGGGTCTCCCCGAAGGTGGGGAGGAAGGTGAAGATGGTCCCGGTCCCGAGCCCGAAGAAGAACCCGAGCACCATGTGCATGTGCCGCAGCTCGAGCAGCCCCTCCCGGATGACGTGCAGCCCGGGGCGGGCGCCGAGCGCGGCGGGCCGGACGTCGCGCACGTTCCAGCACACCGCGAGCGCGCCGCCCGCGATGACGGTGGCCGCCGCGAAGAACCACGGGAACCCGAAGCGGCGGATCATGAGCTCGCCGAAGAGCGGGGCGAGCGAGGTGGAGACGAGGCCCGACAGCCCGAAGATGCCGAGGGCCCAGCCCCTCCGCTCGACCGGCACCATCTCCACCACGTGGATGTAGTTGGCGACGAAGAACGCGGAGAAGGCCACCCCCTGCAGCACGCGCAGCGCGCCCAGGAGCGGCAGCGGGCTCGACACCACGAAGAGGGCGCAGGAGACCACCAGGAGCCCGACCCCGAGGCGCATGAAGAACCGCCGCCCGAGGTAGTCGATGAGGGCGCCGACCACCGGCTGGCACACGATGCCGGCCGCGCTGTAGAAGCCCTGCACGAGCCCGATGTCCGCCTCGTCGCCGCCGAGCTGCTGGATGTACAGCGGCAACAGCAGGAACCCGTTGAGGGCGCCGAAGAAGAAGAAGTTGGTGAGCATGATCCGCGCGAACGGACCATGTCTCAGGAATTCGGCGGCGGGGCCGGTCACCCGCGTTGCGGCCGTATCCACCGCGACCGTAGAATGACCGGCGACATGAACGCTCGCGAGTATAGCACGTGGTCGCGCGCGGGCCGGACGCCCGAGACCGTCGCGCAGGTCATGGCCGCCGCCGCGCGACTCGCGCCGGACGGGCGCGGCCGGCTCCTCGCGCCCCCCGCGCTGCAGAGCTGGCCGGGCATCGTCCACGGCGGCGGGCTCGTGGCCCTGCTCGACGCGGCCGCGCACGCGCTCGGCGCGGGAGACGGGCCGCGACGCCTCGAGGGCCGCCTCACCTCGTCGGTGCCAACCGAGACCGCGCTCGATCTCGAGGGCCACGCGGAGCGCGACGCTGCCACCGTGACCATCTTGGAGCGCGCCCAGCCCCTGACCTCCGTAACCGTCAACGCGGGCGTAACCGTCGACGCGGGCATAACCGTCGACGCGGGCGTAACCGTCGACGCGGGCGCGGCGGACCCGGCGGAGCCCGCGCCGCGAGAGTGGAGCGCGGCCGGCCGCGAGGGCTGGCCGATGCCGCTCTCCGATCAGTGCCTGGCGTGCGGGGCCCACAACCCGCTCGGCCTCCAGCTCGGCCTGCGCTGGGACGACGACGGGGTGTGGGCGCGCTTCCTGCCGCGCGCGCCGTGGCGCGGGCCGGGCGATCGCCTCGACCCCGCGCTGGCGCCGGTGCTGCTCGACGAGGTCGCGTGGTGGCTCGGCGCGCTCGTGACGAAGGAGGGCGGCCTCACCAACCGCATCAGCGTCACGCTGCTACGTCCCGACGCGGCCGCGCCGGGCCCGGTCACCGCGGTGGGCCGCTTCGCCGACGTGACGCCGGTCGACCGCCGCCGCATCTTCTGGCGCACCCGCGCCGGCGTGCTCGGGGCCGACGGGACCCTGCTCGCGGTCGCGACCATCGTCTTCCGCCCCGGCGCCGAGTACTCCGCGCGGCAGATGCCCTTCTTCCGCGCGCGGACCGATCCGGAGGTCTTCGCGCGGATGTTCCCCGCTTACGCGGGCTGACCGGGCGCGCTCGCCCGCGCCTCCGCCGCCTTCGCCTGCAGCGCCTCCCACACCGCGAGCGGCACGGTCGGGTTGCCGAGCGCGCCCGCGCGCACCGACGGGCCGTGGAAGTCGGAGCCGCCGGTGGCGACCAGGCCGTACCGGCGGCAGAGCTCCACGTAGGCGCCCCGCTGAGCCGGGGAGTGCTCGGAGTAGTAGCACTCGATGCCCATGAGACCCGCCTCCACCAGCGCGGGGATGAGCGCGTCTCGGTCCGCGAGGCCGGGATGGGCGAAGACCGGCACCCCGCCCGCACGCCGGAGCAGCCGCACCGCGTCCTCCGGCGAGAGCTTCTTGCGCGGCACGTGGGCCGGCCGGCCCGCCGCGAGATACTTGTCGAAGGCCTCCCGCACCGTCTTCACGTAGCCGCGCTCGAGCATCACCCGCGCGATGTGCGGGCGCCCCGCCGAGCCCTCCTGGACCAGGGCGAACACGCGCGCCACGTCGATCGGCAGGCCCAGCGCCGCGAGCCGCTCGGCGGTGCGCACCACGCGGGCGCGCCGCTCCTCGCGCTGGGCGCGGCAGAACTCCTGGAACCACGCGGCCTGGTAGTCCATGCAGTAGCCGAGGACGTGGATCTCCGCACCCTCCACGTCGCAGTTGATCTCGATGCCCGGCACGATGGTGAGCGGCGGGTGCTCCCGCGCGGCCTCCATTGCCTCCGCGAGGCCGTCGGTGGAGTCGTGGTCGGTCACTGCGAGCACCCGCACCCCGCGCCGCGTGGCCTCCGCCACCAGCTCGCGCGGGCGCAGGGTGCCGTCGGAGCTGGTGGTGTGGGTGTGAAGGTCGACGCCGCCCGCCATCGCGCGGGAAGCCCTACCGCCGGCCGTCCACGGACGCGATGTACCCGAGCAGCGTGCGCACCGTGACCCCGGTCGCGCCCTTGGGCCCGAGCGGCAGCTCGCGCTCGGTGAAGGCGGTGCCCGCGATGTCGAGGTGCGCCCACGGGACCCCGGAGGTGAACTCGCGCATGAAGAGCGCGGCCACGATGGCCCCCGCCCCGCGCTGGCTCGAGATGTTGTTGAGGTCCGCGATGTCGCTCTTGAGCCCTTCCCGGTACTCGTCGTGGAGCGGCAGGCGCCACATGCGCTCCCCCGCCGCGTCGGCGGCGGCGAGCACGCGCGTGCACAGGCCGTCGTCGCTCGCCATCACCCCGGAGAGCCCCTGCCCGAGCGCGATCACCACCGCGCCGGTCAGCGTGGCCATGTCGATCATCTCGTCCGGCTTGATGTGCTTGACCGCGTAGGCGAGCGCGTCGGCCAGGGTCAGGCGTCCCTCCGCGTCGGTGTTCCCGATCTCGACGGTGAGCCCGTTCATGGCCCGCACGATGTCGCCCGGCCGCTGGGCGGTGCCCGAGGGCATGTTCTCGGTGGCCGCGATCAGCCCGTGCACCTCGACCGGCGGCTTGAGCCGCGCCAGGGCCTGGAAGAGACCCAGCACCGCGGCGGCCCCCGCCATGTCGTCCTTCATGCGCAGCATGCCGTCCGCGCTCTTCAGATCGAGCCCGCCCGAGTCGAACGTGATGCCCTTGCCGATGATCGCGACCCGGCGCCGCGCGCGCCCCGACGGGGTGTAGGTGAGGTGGATGAACTTGGGCGGCTCCTCGCTCCCCTGCGCGACGCCGACGTAGGCGCCCATGCCCATGCGGGCGCACTCCGCACGATCCATGACCTTGAGCTTGAGCCCGCCTTCGCGCGCGATCTCGCCCGCGCGGCGGGCGAGGAAGGTGGGCGTCACCACGTTGGCCGGCTCGTTCACCAGGTCGCGGGTGAGGCACGTGGCCTCGGCCCAGATCTGCCCGAGCCGCACCCCGTCGCGGCCACCCGCCGCGCTGCGCCGATCGGGCTCGAGCACGGTGAGGGCGCGCACCGCCTTGCCGTTCTTCTCCTTCAGGTACTTCTCGAACCGATACGTGCCGAGCAGCCCGCCCTCCACGATGGCCTGCGCGCGCTCCCGCGGCGAGAGACCGTCGGGCGGCACGAAGACCGCGACGGTGGCCGCGCCCAGGTCGCGCGCCCGTCGCATCGCCGCGGAGACGGCGCGCCGCATCGGCTCCGCGTCCGCGCGCGTCCGGTCGCTCCGCCGGTGCGGGCCCAGGCCCACCACGAGCACCCGCTCCGCGGGGATCTTGCCGCCGGTGTGCACGTAGGAGAGCTGCCCCGGCTTGCCCTCGAACTTCTCGCTCGCCAGCACCTTCGAGAGCAGGCCGCCCAGGGCGCGGTCCACCGCCGCGAACTCGGCGGGCGGGCGGCCGTCGGCGGCGTACCGCCCCAGCACCAGCACGTCCGCCTTCGCTTCCGACGGCTTCCGGGTCTCCAGCGCCAGATCCATTCCGCTCATCCTCCCGTGAGGTGAACCGCGCGATGCACCATGTCGGCCAGCCCTTCGGTCGTATCGTACGCCTCGAGCTCCGGGATCGGCACCCAGCGCACCTCGGCCGCGTCGCTGCCGGCCCGCGGCACGCCGGAGTCGACGGACGCCACGTAGTCGATGATCACGTAGTGATAGTGCACGCGCGGGGCCGCCGCGCCGTCCGGCGGCGCGTGCCGCACCCGGTCGATGACCCCGCACAGCCCGAGGAGCCGCACCTCGACCCCGCACTCCTCCTGCACCTCGCGGCGCAGCGCGTCCTCGATGCGCTCGCCCAGGTGGACCATCCCGCCCGGGATGCTCCACTTGCCCTGCGACGGGGGTTGTCCGCGCTTGACCAGCAGGACCCGGTCGCGGTCGAGGATCACCGCGCCCACCCCGACGCGCGGGGCGTCGGGATACTCGCGGGCGAACGTCACCGAACGCTTCCGCGGGCCGCGCCCGGACTCGAGATGGTCCGGGCGCTGATGGACCGGCCGGCCCGGGTCCAGCGCTCGGTCCCGTACTTCTCGCGCACGAGCGTCTCCGCCCGCTCCATCTCGGGGACGGCGAGCCCGCCGGGCGAGAGCTCGAGGGCGTGGACTTCGCGAAAGCCCTCGGCCAGCGCGGTCATGGTCTCGTCGAAGCCGGGCCGGCGCCCGAGCACGGCCTCGAGGGTGGTCATGCCCGCGAGCGGGTCGCGCTCGGTCGGCCCGCTCGTTCCAGGAAAGACGCGCCGCAGCCGCTCGGGCGCGGCGCCCAGCATGACCGAGCCGTGCTGGAGGAAGCCCGCTCCCTGCCGGCGCTGCGCGCTACCCACCAGCTTGAGCCCGCCCACCTCGAGCTCGTAGGAGCCGGTGCGCGCGAAGCAGAAGGTCGGCATCGCGGCGGGATCGGAGGGCTGCACCGGCACCATCTCGACCGGCGCGGCGAGGCGGCGCAGGCCCGCCGCGAGCGCGGCGCCGATCCACCGGTACGTCTCGAGCAGATCGTCCGCGCCCTCGAAATCCCCCGCGCGCGCGGCCACGCTGTAGGTCAGCTCGAGATCCGGCCCCTCGTGGAGGATCGCGCTGCCTCCGGTGGGCCGGCGCACCAGGCCGATGCCGAGCGCGGCGGCCGCCGCGACGTCGATGCGCTGGTCGAGCGGCTGCCCGTAGCCGAGCGAGATCGTCGCGGGCTCCCAGGCGAAGAACCGGAGGGTGGGCGGCGCCGTCTCCGCGAGCCGGCCCTCGAGCAGCGTCTCGTCGAGGGCCATGTTGAGCGCGCCGTCGAGCGGCTCGGTGACCAGGAGGCGAAAGGGGGTCGTCACGACCCCTCACCCTCGAGCCCCTCACCCTGCCCTCTCCCCAGCGGGGAGAGGGTTACGGCGACTGGCGCCACCTCAGGACGGGCTGGCGAGCGGCCAGCGTCTGGTCGAGCCGGCGCACCGGCGTCGTCAGCGGCGCCTGGTGGATGACGGTGGCGTCGGTCTCGGCTTCCCGGGCGATCTGGATCATCGCGTCGCAGAACTGGTCGAGCGTCTCCTTGGACTCGGTCTCGGTCGGCTCGATCATCAGCGCTTCCTCGACGATCAGGGGAAAGTACGTCGACGGAGCGTAGAAGCCCAGATCGAGCAGCCGCTTGGCAATGTCCATCGCGGTCACCCCGAGCTTCTTCTGGCGCCGCGCCGAGAGCACGCACTCGTGCATGCACGGCCCCGGCGCGGAGCGGTCGTAGTCGCCCTCGAGCCGCTTCAGGATGTAGTTGGCGTTGA
>DATGBR010000189.1:0-6175 GCA_035312605.1 Candidatus Methylomirabilota bacterium | reverse complement strand
TCCTTGCTCTTGGCGTTGGCGTCCATCATCTGGGTGAGCAGGTTCTGGTCGAGGCTGCCCCAGTTGACGCCGATGCGCACCGGCTTGCTGTTGTCGACCGCGACCTGGACGATCGCGCGGAAGTTGTCGTCGTGGTGCTTGCCCCCCACGTTGCCCGGGTTGATTCGGTACTTGGCGAGCGCCCGGGCGCAGTCGGGGTACTTGGTCAGCAGCACGTGGCCGTTGTAGTGGAAGTCGCCGATCACCGGGACGGTGACCTGCTCGACGATCGCGGGCACCGCGCGGGCCGCCGCCTCGGTGTTCACGGTCACGCGCACCAGCTCGCTGCCCGCGGCGTGGAGCGCGTTGACCTGGGCCACCGTGCCGGCCACGTCCGCGGTGTCGGTGTTGGTCATGGACTGCACCACGATGGGCCGCTTGCCGCCCACCCGGACCCCGCCCACGTCCACCGCCACCGTCTTCCGCCGCTCGGGAGTGCTCATTGGCGCGATGCCAATAGTACCATCCCACCCGGGGAGTATCATGACGGCCATGTCCGCCTCCGCCGAGGCCCTCCTGGCGCGCGCCGTGGCCTCGTTCGAGGCCGCGGCGCTCACGCTTCAGGCCATCGCGAAGGATTTTCAGGCCCAGATCGCGCAGGGCCTGGCCGGCGAGGGCGGCTCGCTCAAGATGCTGCGCACGTTTACGCGGCAACCGTCCGGCCGGGAGCGGGGCCGGGTCGTGGTGGTGGACTGGGGGGGCACCAAGGCGCGGGCCGGCCTGGTCGAGCTGGCCGGCGGCGGCTCGGTCCGCATCGTGACCGAGGAGGCGCTGACCTTCCCGGAAGCGATGAAGCGCGGGGCGCCGGAGCCGGTCTTCGATCTCATCGCGGGCGCGGTCGGCCGGGTGGCCCGCGCCGAGCGGGTCGACGCCGCGCCGCTCGCCTTCGTCTATTCCTACCCGGCGCGACTCGAGCGCATCGATCGGGCGGTGGCGCTGGCCTCGACCAAGGGCTGGCGGCTCCAGGGCCTGGTGGGGCGGGACGTGGCGGCCATGCTCACCGCCGCGCTCGGGCGCGCCGGGCTCGCGCGGATCACGCTCGCGGCGGTGGCCAACGATACGGTGGCGGCGCTCATCCTCCAGAGCTATCAGGCGCGGAGCCGTGAGGGGGAGACGCGCCCGGCCGACGTCGGCCTGATCCTGGGCACCGGAACCAACCTGGCCGCGGACCTGGGCCCGGCCGGTATCCGCAATCTGGAGTCGGGGAACTTCGACGGGGTGGGCGCCGTCGATACGCCGTATGACGTCGCCCTCGACCGGGAGCTGGACGAGCCGCCGCCCGGGGCGCAGCGCTTCGAGAAGATGGTCTCCGGCCACTACCTCGGCGAGATCCTGCGGCGCGCGCTCGTGGACCTCGGGCCGCGCACCGGATGGTTCCACTGGTCGGCGGCGCCGGTGATCGCCACCCCGTTCGCGCTTGACAGCGCGTACCTCTCGCGCATCGCGGCCGATCGCACCGGCGCGCTCGACGACGTCGACGCGCTGCTGCGCTCGCTCGGCATCGAGAGCACGCGGGAGGAGCGGCACGGCCTCGGCGCGCTCGGCGCGGCCATCGCCCGCCGCGCGGCCCGGCTGGTGGCCGCCGCGTTCGTCGGCACGCTGCGCTTCGTCGATCCGCGGCTCGACGATCGGCGTACCATCGCAGTGGACGGAAGTCTCTGGGACGGTTACCCGGGCTTCGAGGGGCTCGTGCGTAGAGCCCTGGCCGAGCTGCTCGGTCGGGAGCGCGCCGACCGCGTGGAGATCGCGTTCGTGAAGGATTCGACCAGCGCGGGGGCGGCCGTCATCGCGGCCGTGGCCACCGCGCAAAGGAGCGAGGGATGCAGCTCGGCATGATCGGACTGGGGTGCATGGGCGCCAACATGGTGCGGCGGGTGCAGAAGGCGGGGCACGAGTGCGTGGTCTACGACGTGCACGCCGACGCGGTGTCGGCCCTCGCGCGCGAGGGCGCCTCCGGGGCCGCGTCGCTCCCGGCCTTCGTGATCGGCGGCCACCACGAGAAGCCCGCGTGAGCTCGAGGCCCGCCGCGGTCGCGTTCCTGGTCGACGTGGACAACACCCTTCTCGACAACGATCGCGTCACCGAGGATCTCCGGCGCTACCTCGACCGGACGGTGGGTCCCGAGGGCCGGGCGCGCTACTGGGCCCACTTCGAGCGACTCCGCGTCGAGCTCGGGTACGCGGACTACCTGGGCGCGCTCCAGCGCTACCGGCTCGAGTTCCCGCGCGACCCGCACCTCCTGACCGTGTCCGCGTTCCTGATCGACTACCCGTTCGCGAACCGGCTCTACCCGGGCTCCCTCGACGTGCTCGAGCGCTTCCGCGGGTGGGGCCCGACCGTGATCCTGTCGGACGGCGACGTCGTGTTCCAGCCGCGCAAGATCCAGCGCTCCGGCCTGGGCGACGCGGTCGATGGGGTCCTGATCTACGTGCACAAGGAGCGGGAGCTCGACGACGTCGAGCAGCGATACCCCGCCGATCACTACGTCCTGGTGGACGACAAGCTCCGCGTCCTCACCTCGGTGAAGGGCGCGTGGGGTGCCCGGGTGACCACCGTGTTCCCCCGGCAGGGCCACTACGCCCGCGATCCGGAGATCCTCGCCACCACTCCGGCCGCCGATCTCACCGTCGAGCGTATCGGCGACCTCGTCGACGTCGACCTGTCCACGCTGCGGGCGCGCGCCTCCGCCGGCGTCGCCGCAGGACCGGCTAGCGGGAGATGAGCGCATGGCGATGTCGTCCGAGCAGATCCGACTCCTCGACGCGCACTGGCGGGCCGCGAACTACCTGACCGTCGGCCAGGTCTATCTCCGCGACAACCCGCTGCTGCGGGAGCCGCTCACGCCCGCGCACGTCAAGCCCCGGCTGCTCGACCACTGGGGCACCTCGCCCGGCGAGCGCGACGAAGGGGGGCGTCGCGGAGATCTGCGACGGGCTCGGCCACCTGGGCGTTCACCTCGATCCGGCGCGTAACGCGGCGCACGGCAATCCGACCGGCATGCCGGGCAGCGCCTGCCAGGTACGGATCGGGGCGACCCGGGAGGATCTGATGATCGCGCGGCACACCCGAGGGGTCCTGTTCCCCAACGGCGAGAGGAGACACCGTGGCCAGTGAGAGGGACGCGTGGGCGGCGCTGCGGCGGCACCACGAGCAGATCCGGGACGTCCATCTGCGGACGTTCTTCGCGGAGGGCCGGAAGCGGGGCGAGCGGCTCGTCCTCGAGGCCGCCGGTCTCTACCTCGACTACTCGAAGAACCGCGTCACCGAGGAGACCCTGGGGCTGCTGCTTGCCCTCGCCGAGGCGGCCGGCCTGCGCGCGCGCATCGACGCGATGTTCTCGGGGCAGAAGATCAACGTCACCGAGGGCCGCGCGGTGCTCCACGTGGCCCTGCGCGCGCCGCGGGATCGCCGCATCCTGGTGGACGGGGTGGACGTGGTGCCGGGGGTGCACGCGGTGCTGGACCGGATGGCCGATTTCTCCACGCGGGTGCGGAGCGGCACCTGGACCGGCTTCACCGGGCGGCCAATCCGCAACGTGGTCAACATCGGCATCGGCGGCTCCGACCTGGGCCCGGTTATGGCCTACGAGGCCCTGCGCCACTACAGCGACCGACGCCTCACCCTGCGCTTCGTCTCGAACGTCGACGGCGCCGACTTCGTCGAGTCGACGCGCGACCTCGACCCGGCCGAGACGCTCTTCGTCGTCTCGTCGAAGACCTTCACCACCCAGGAGACGCTCACCAACGCGCACGCGGCGCGGGCGTGGAGCCTGAAGGCCCTCGGCGACGAGCGCGCGGTGGCGCGGCACTTCGTGGCGGTGTCGACCAACGCGGCGGAGGTCACCAAGTTCGGCATCGACACCGCGAACATGTTCGAGTTCTGGGATTGGGTGGGCGGCCGCTACTCCTTCGACTCCGCGATCGGCCTCTCCCTCATGGTCGCGATCGGCCCGGAGCACTTCCGCGCCATGCTGGGCGGGATGCACGAGATGGACGAGCACTTCCGCACCGCCCCGTTCGATCGGAACCTGCCGGTGCTGCTCGGACTGCTCGGGGTCTGGTACGTGAACTGCTTCGGGGCGGAGACCCACGCCATCCTGCCCTACAGCCAGTACCTGGCCCGGCTGCCGTTCTACCTGCAGCAGCTCGACATGGAGTCGAACGGCAAGTCGGTGGACTGGGACGGGCGTCGGGTCGACTACCAGACCGGGCCGGTGATCTGGGGCACGCCGGGGACCAACGGCCAGCACGCCTACTACCAGCTCATCCACCAGGGCACGCGGCTCATCCCGGCCGACTTCATCGGCTTCGCGCGCAGCCTCACCCCGCTCGGGCGTCACCAAGATCTCCTGACCGCCAACCTCATCGCCCAGACCGAGGCGCTCGCGTTCGGCAAGACCGCGGCGGAGGTCGCGGCGGAAGGAGTGCCCGCGGCCCAGGTCCCGCACCGAACCTTCGAGGGCAACCGGCCGAGCAACACCATCCTGGCCGAGGAGCTGACCCCCGCCGCCCTCGGGCGGCTGGTCGCGCTCTACGAGCACAAGGTGTTCGTGCAGGGGACCATCTGGCGCATCAACTCGTTCGACCAGTGGGGGGTGGAGCTGGGCAAGGCGCTGGCCGGGCGCGTTGCCCCCGAGCTCACCGCCGCGGACGAGCCCCGGCTCGACCACGACAGCTCCACCAACGCCCTGATTCGCCGCTACCGCCGCCTCCGCGACCCCCGGGCCTGAGGCGCGCCGCGGCCCGCGCGCTTGCGGAGGGCCGGGCCTTGTGCCACGATCCCGCCCGGCTCAAGGTGGACGGCACGAAGATCACCGACACCGGCAAGAAGCTCGCACTGCCGGGCCAGCCCGCCTCGATGCGCGGGCGGAATCCGTAAGAGGAGGCGGCCATGGAACTCTCCCGGCGCGGCTTCATCAAGCTCTCGGCCGGCGCGGCCGCGGCGGGCGGGACGCTCGCCGGCGCGGGCGACGCCTCGGCGGTGCCCGCCGCGCCGCTTGACGCGCCCCGGCGACTCGCCCAGGCTGGCACGCCCGCCCCGCTCGGCTTCAATCCGGCGGACGCCTCGCTGAAGTACGAGCTGGTTATCGCCAACGGCGACGTGCTCGACCCGGTGCAGAAGACGCGGGCGAAGCGGGACATCGGCATCCGCTTCGGCCAGATCGCGGCGATCGCGCCGAGCGTCCCGGCCGACCGGGCGGTGCAGCGCATCGACGCGGCCGGCAAGCTGGTGACGCCGGGCCTCATCGACCTGCACACGCACCTCTGCCCGCATCTCGGGATCGGGCTGCCCGCCGACGAGCTGGTGCCGATCACTGCGACCACCACCGCGGTGTCGGCGGGCGATGCGGGCGCGTACACCTTCGGCAACTTCCGCCACGGCGTCGTGCCCCAGTCGCGCACGCGCCTGTTCGGCTTCGTCCACATCGCCTCCATCGGCCTCGCCGGCGGACTCGCCCCCGGCGAGATGCTCAACATCGAGTACGCCAACGTGGAGGCCTGCGCCAAGGCCGTCGCCGAGAACGCGGACCTGGCCCTCGGCGTGAAGGTGCGCATCACCGACTCGGTGGTGGGGCAGAACGGCCTCGAGCCGCTCCGGCGCGCCATCCGCGCCGCCGAGATGGCGGGCAAGCAGTTCCGGGTGATGTGCCACATCGGGTCGGCCCCCGGTAGCCTCTCCGACCTGCTGGACCTGCTCCGCCCGGGCGACATCCTCACCCACGCCTACAGCGGGGCCGGCAACAACACGGTGCAAAACGGGCGGGTCCTGCCCGCCGCACTGGCCGCCAAGCAGCGCGGGGTGATCGTCGACGTGGGCCACGGCGGCGGCAGCTTCGACTTCACGGTGTGCGAGCCCGCGATGCAGCAGGGCTTCGGCCCCGACACCATCTCGAGCGACATCCACGCGGTCTCCATCAACACGCCCGGGTACCCGACCATGCCGTGGGTCATGTCCAAGTTCCTGGCCCTCGGAATGCCGCTCGAGGACGTGGTGGCTCGCTCCACCTCCGAGCCGGGGCGCATCATCGGCAAGGTGCCGGGGCTCGGCACGCTCGCGATCGGCGCGCCGGCCGACCTGGCCATCTTCGACCTGGTGGACGGGCCGGTGGAGTTCGTGGACACGCGCAACAACAAGC
>DATGBR010000188.1:0-10662 GCA_035312605.1 Candidatus Methylomirabilota bacterium | reverse complement strand
CTCGGGCACCTTGAAGATGCGCACCCACGGGATGGGCTCCTGCCGATCCCAGTAGCCGTGGAGCTTCTTGACCTCGGGGTTGCCCTCGGCGGCCACGATCTTGTGGCAGCCCATGCAGCGCTCCACCGACGGCACGCCCGCCGCGTTGCTCCGGCGCGCGCCGGAGTGGCAATACTGGCAGGCGATCTGGTACGAGCCGGCGTGGATCACGTGGCTGAAGAAGATCGGCTGCTCCGGCCCCTGGCGGGTGGTGGCCACCGGCAGCACGCCCTTCGGGTCGTAGGGCGGCTCGGCCAGGGTCCGGACGTAGGCGATGACCTCGCCGACCTGCCCGTCCGAGAGGTACGGGGTGAAGTTCGGCATGAGCGGCGAGAGACCGACCGCCTGGCCGCCGTGAGCGATCAGGGTGTGCAGGAAGTGATCCGGCAGCGCGTTCAGGATCCGCCCCTCGGTCAGGTTCTGGGGCTTGATCGGCAGGTTCTGCCCCGCGATCCCGTCGCCCTTGCCCTCGTTGCCGTGACAGTTGGCGCAGTACTGGGCAAAGGTGGCCTTGCCCCGGGCGATGATCCGGGGGTCGATCTCGTGACCGCTGCCGTGCCCGGCGGGCGCGTGCTCACCCTTCTGTCCCGAGGCCGGGGCGGTGGCGGACTTGGCGGCGGAGATCGGGAATCCGATGAGGATTCCGATCAGCACGGCCGCGATGGCCGCACTACCGACGACGGCTGATCGTGGGATACGCATGAGGTTCGGCCTGTCCCCCTTGGAAAACCCCACCGAATATACTCAAACCGCGGCCGGAAGCATAGACGAAAAAATCATCGGTGGAGGCCCGACATGAGGGCCTCCCACCGGGCCTCGAGCTCGGCCCGCGAGGCCGAGCCCTCGAGATAGCGCACGAAGGCGGCCAGCGGGGTCGGCGCGACGCCCGCGGGGGCGCCGTCACCGGTCAACCGGGCGAGGACGGCCCGGCCCTCCGGCCCATCCAGATCGCAGGCGAAGAGACGCTCGGAGCACAGCCCCATGAAGGTCAGGATCTCCACCGCGAGGATCCCGCCTTGAAACCCTCCCTTGCTGTGGTTGACCAGGATCGTCTCCCTGCTCCCCAGGGTGATCCGGCAGGATGCGCCGGCCCTCGAATCGGTTGCCTCCGTCATGAACAGTCCTCCCTGCAGAGCACACGTGTTGGAAGCGGCCGGCCGCCCCGGAGTGGGGCGGTCGTCGATTCAATCGCGAGCGGGAAGAGCTAGTGCGGGTCTTCGGAGGGAGGCGGCGGCTCGTCGGAGGCCGAGGATCGCCGGCTCGAGCGTGACCGCTCGCGGGCCGGGCCGACCGGGGCCGGCCGACGCCCGGTATCGGGCGGCACCTCGGACAGCACGAACACGGCGGCCCCCGACGCGGGAGGGATCGCCACCTCGGCGGCGGCCCGGGCGCGGGTCTGATAGACGCTCTCGACCGAATCGTCCGGATCGAAGCCGAACGCTCCCGGCATCGCGGGGATCGACAGGTCGAGCGTCACGTACACCAGGAGGGCCACGATCAGCACGCGCCGGAGCATCACGGCCGCGATTCTACCCGAATCGCGGGCCGAATCGAGGGCCGGGCTGGCCCGGCAGCCCCAGGTCAGCCCCACGAGTCAGCCTCCAAGATAGAGGCGCTTGACGTCGGGGTCCTCCAGCAGGGTTCGCCCCGCCCCCTCGAACCGGTTGCGGCCGAGCTCGAGCACGTACGCGCGATCGGCCACCGAGAGGGCCTTGGCCGCGTTCTGCTCCACCACCATCAGGGTGTAGCCGGCGTGCCGCATCTCGCCCAGCTTCTCGA
This sequence comes from Candidatus Methylomirabilota bacterium, assembly GCA_035312605.1. Classification (GTDB taxonomy): domain Bacteria; phylum Methylomirabilota; class Methylomirabilia; order Rokubacteriales; family CSP1-6; genus CAMLFJ01. The sequence goes on along the minus strand of DATGBR010000188.1, from coordinate 8,844 downwards.
AGATCAGCGAGACGAACTTCGGCGCCAGGCCAAGCGACGGCTCGTCGAGCATGATCAGCTTCGGGCTGGTCATGAGCGCGCGCCCGATCGCCACCATCTGCTGCTCGCCCCCCGACATGGTGCCGGCCTTCTGGCTCCGCCGCTCGGCCAGGATCGGGAACAGGGCGTAGACGCGCTCGAGCGCGGCCCGGATGCGCGCCCGGTCGCGCTCGATGTAGGCTCCCATCTCGAGGTTCTCGAGTACCGTCATCTGCGGGAACACGATGCGCCCCTGGGGCACGTAGGCGAGGCCCCGGGGCAGCACCTGGTCGGGTCGGAGCCCGGTGATGTCCTGGCCGTCGAAGCGCACCCGGCCGCTGGTGGGACGCAGGAAGCCGACGATGGTCTTGAACGCGGTCGACTTGCCCGCGCCGTTGGGCCCGATGACGCTCACCATCTCGCCCGCGCGCACCTCGAGGGTGACGTCGTGGAGGATCGCCATCTTGCCGTAGCCCGCGGTCAGGCCCTCGGCGCGCAGGAGGATCGGGCTCGTCTCCGCGCTCACGGGCGGCGCCGCGCGATGTAGAGGACGTGGGGATACGGCAGCACGTCGACCATCAGGTGGCGGTGTACGTCGAAGCCCACGTCCTCGAGCAGCGCCTGCAGCTCCTCGGTGCCCCAGTAGCGGACCGGCGTGGCCGGATCCATCACGCGGTCCAGCGCGTGGGTGAACCAACGCTTGTAGGCCGGCTGCCGATCCACGTCCTTGACGAGCAGCCGCCCGCCTTCCGGCAGGGTCTTGGCCACCTGCTCGAGGAGCGGGCGCACCGCCTCCTCCGGGATGTGGTGCACGATGTCGAGCATGTACGCGGCGTCGAATCGCTCCCCGCCGCGGAAGTCCATCACGTCGCCCACCTGGTAGCGCACGTTGCCGAGTCCCAGGCGCTCCGCGGCGGCCCGGGCCATGCCGATCCGCCGCGCGTTGCGGTCGAAGCCCTCGACCCTGAGGCCCGGGTGCACGCTCGCGTAGTAGAGCGAGAAGAGCCCGAAGCCACAGCCCAGGTCGAGCACGCGGCCACGGGCGGGCAGGTACTGGCCGATCTCGTCGAGGAAGCGCTGGCGCAGGATCCAGAAGCGGCCCCAGCAGTAGGCGCGCACCACCGGATCGTCGTAGGCGCGGATGACGCTACGAATCGCTTCGCTTCGCATAGATCCGGTATCCCGCGCCGGTGACCGCCAGGGTGAAGGAGCGATCGAGCGTCCGCTCCAGCTCGGGGAAGGCGGCCAGGCGCGCGTAGCCCAGCTCGGGCCAGCTCTCCTCGAGGACCACGACCGCGGCGGGACGCCCCCGCTCGAGGCCCGCCACCAGCTCGGCGCGCAGCGCCTGGATGCGCGGGTCGTCCACGTCGTGGAAGAAGTGGAAGTCGTAGATGAAGCGGGTGGGCTGCCGGATCCCCAGGCGCAGCAGGGCGTGGATGCCGCCCGAGGTGGTGTCGAGCACCTGCACGGTTGCGCCCGGCGGGGCCAGCGGCCCCAGGTCGCGCGTGATGGCGGTCACCCGGCGGGCCTTCTCCGCGATCCAGGGCGCGTCGAGGGCTTCCACGCCCTTGGCCCCGAGCACGATCACCAGGAGGGCCCATACCGCCAGCGCGATCGGACGGCGCGCGCCGAAGAGGTCGAGCACGCGGGACCAGCCGACCGCCCGCCACGAGGCCACCGCCGCCGGGGCCAGGGCGCAGCAGAAGAGGATCAGCGGATAGAGCTGATACTCCCAGCCCTTTCCCTGGACCACGAAGTGGACGAGCCCGTAGAGCGCGCCCACCAGGGCCAGTCCCTTGCGCGCGGGCTCCCGCGGCGGCGGCGCGAGCAGGGCGAGCGCGGTCAAGATCAGGAACAGCCCGGCGACCCAGCGGCCGAAGGAGTGCCACGCGATCGCCTGCCACGGCGAGACGTGGCCGACGCGACTGTAGAGCGGAATCACGTAGCCGCCGAGGATCTCGAGGAACGGCCCCAAGCCGCCGCGCCAGGCGAGCCAGCCGAAGACCGCGCCGGGCACCAGCAGCCCGGCCACGATCACGAGCGAGGCCGCGCGCCAGCCCGAGATGGCCCAGGATCGATCGCGCGCCGCGATGGCCGCGCAGAGCACCCAGTAGAGCGCGGCGTGCGGCTTGAGCGTCATGGCCGCTCCGAGCGCGAGACCGCCCCAGCCGAGCGCCACGGACGAGGCCTGCTCGGTGCCCCGGGCGACGCCCCAGGCCCCGAGCAGGAGAAACAGGCAGAGCAGGAAGTCGCGCTGGCCCGCGTGCCACGCGCCGCCGCTCAAATGATAGAGCGCGAAGAGGAGCGCGGCGGAGACGGCGGCCCAGCCGTGGCTGATGCGATGGCAATACGCGAGGAGCAGGCCGCACGTCGCGGCGAGCCAGCCCAGGTCGAAGAGCCGCCAGGCCCAATCCCCGGCCCCGCCGACGCGCAGCACCGCCAGGTGCAGGAGATAGACCCCGGGCAGGTTCATGTCGAAGGCGTCGCGGTAGGGCACCGCCCCCTGCTCGATCAGCCACGCGATGTAGTGCATCAGCGGCGCGTCGTGGATGAGGGGCCAGCCGCGCGAGCCCCAGACCAGGTACGCGAGCAGGACGGCGCTAGCGGCCGAAATAAGCTTCAATGACCCGCTCGTCCGCCTGGATGACGCCCGGCGCTCCCTCGGCGAGCTTCTCGCCGTGATCCAGCACGAACACCGTCTCGCAGAGCCCCATCACCACCTTCATGTCGTGCTCGACCAGCAGGATGGTCTTGCCCTGGTCGCGCAGGCGGCGTACCGCGTCCAGCAGCTCGTTGAGCAGGGTCCGGTTGACGCCCGCGGCCGGCTCGTCGAGCAGGATCAGCTCGGGATCGGTCATGAGCACCCGGATGAACTCGACGAGCTTCTGCTGGCCGTAGGAGAGGTTGCCCGCGAACTCGTCGCCGAGGCGCTCGAGCTTCACCAGCGCGAGCAGCTCCTGGGCGCGCCGCCGGGCCTCCGGGTAGCCGCCGGTGGTCACCACCAGCAGGTTCTCGAGCGCGGTCAGCTCCGGGAAGACCCGGATCACCTGGAACGTGCGGCCCACCCCGAGGTGGAAGATCTGGTGCGGCTTCAGCCGATCGACGCGGCGGCCCTTCAGGAGGATCTCGCCCTCGTCGACGTGGTCGACCCCGGTGATGCAGTTGAAGAGGGTCGTCTTGCCGGAGCCGTTGGGGCCGATGAGCCCGTAGATGCGCCCCGGCTCGAGGGCCAGCGACACGCGGTTGACCGCGGCGACGCCGCCGAAGCGCTTGATCGCGGAGCGGACCTCCAAGATCGGGGCCACGACTAGATGGTCCGGGGCAGGTTGTACTTCTGCTGCAGCACGCCCAGGATCCCGCGCGGCATCATCAGCACCACCGCCACGATGATCGCCCCGAACAGGAGCTGGTGGAGATAGACGAAGCGCGCCCACACCGCTTCCTGGAACACGAAGAGCACGACCGCGCCCAGCACCGGCCCCCAGATCGTTCCCTTGCCCCCGAAGAGCGCCATCACGATCATGGTGATGGTCATGATCAGCGGGAAGACCGAGATGGGCTCGATGTAGCCCTGGTCGCGCGCGGAGAGCCCGCCCACGATGCCGGGCCCGATCGCGGAGAGCATGAAGGCGTAGATCTTGTAGCGGAGGGTGTCGATGCCCATCGCCTCCGCGGCCACCTCGTCCTCGCGAATGGTCATGAGCCGGAGCCCGAAGCGCGAGGTGACGATCGCGTAGGTCACCGCGGTCACCGCCGCCGCCACCAGGCCCATCGCGTAGTAGATGGACCGGCTCGCGTCGAGGGTGGGCAGGGACAGCCCGTTGCCACCTCCGGTGAGGCCCTCGGCGTACGACACGATCACCCGCATCACCTCGTTGAGCCCCAGCATCGCGATCGCGAAGTACGGCCCCTTGAGCCGCAGGCACGGCCAGCCGATGATCAGCGCGAGCACCGCGCCCGCCACGCCGCCGCCCAGGCAGGCGACCGGCCACGGCAGGCCCGCGTTGACGAGGAGGCTCGAGGCGTAGGCCCCGGTGCCGAAGAACACCACGTGCCCGAAGGACACGTACCCGGTCAGCCCCGAGATCAGGTTCCAGGACTGGGCGAGCGCGATCCACATGAAGAGCTGAAGCCCCACCCGCACCCCGTAGCCGGTGGCCTCGAGCGGGTAGAGGGCCAGGCCCACCGCCAGCATCCCGAGCGCGACCGGAAACCAGCGCTTCACACGCGCCCCTTGAGCAGCCCCGTCGGCCGGATCAGCAGCACCAGCACCAGCAGGACGTACGCGACCGCCTCGTTGACCTGCGCGGTGAGGAACAGCGAGGAGAGCTGCTCGACCAGCCCGAGCAGGAGCCCGCCCAGGAGCGCGCCGGGGTAGTTGCCGGCGCCGCCCAGGACGATGACCAGGAACGACTTGAAGGTGTAGACCTGGCCCATCTCGGGCTGGATCGCCACCATCACCGCGACCAGCGAGCCGCCCGCGGCGGCGAGGGCCGAGCCCAGGCCGAACGCGAGCAGGTGGATGCGCTGCACGTCGATGCCGCACACCTGGGCGACCTCGCGGCTCTGGGAGACTGCTCGAATGGCCTTGCCCAGACGCGTGCTGCGGAGGAAGACGAAGGACGCCGCGGTGATCCCGATCGCGAAGGCGCAGGCGGCGAGGCGCGGCTTGGAGAGCGCGAAGGGCCCCACCACGAAGGACCCGGTCAGGTACTCGACGGAGCGCAGGTCCGAGGTGAACGCGAGCTGGGCCAGGTTGACGAGCGCGATCGACACCCCGAAGGTCAGCAGGAGCGAGGAGAGCTCGGGCGCGTCCACCACCCGGCGCACCAGGAAGCGCTGCAGCGCCACCCCGATCAGGAAGAGCACCGGCATCGACACGAGGATCGAGAGGTACGGGTTGAGGCCGAAGCGCTGGAAGAGCCAGAAGGTCGTGTAGGCGCCCAGCATCATGAGCGGGCCGTGGGCCACGTTGAGGACCCGCATGACCCCGAAGATCAGCCCGAGACCGAGCGCCACCATCGCGTAGATGGAGCCGGCCAGGAGGCCGGAGATCACCACCTGGCCGACCATGGTCGGCGTGATCAGGACGCTCACGGCCCCTCCGAGGCGCGACGGCGCCCGCCGGAGGCCCGGCGGGCGCGCGGTGAGCTTATCGCTTGCCCCACTCCGGAGTCGGGTAGCGCATCTTGCCGCTCGCGAGGTCGTCCGGCCACACCACGACCCGCTTGCCGTCCTGCCACTGGAGCATGACCATCTTGTGGGCGACCTGGAAGCCGTCCGGCTCGACCTTGTAGTCGCCGAACGCGGTCTTGATCTCCATCTTCAGGAGCTGCTCGCGCACCTTGTCGGCGTCGAGGGTGCCCGCCCGCTTGACCGCCTCCCCGTAGATCAGGCAGCCCGCGTAGCCCGCCGCCGCGTGGTAGGAGGGCTCGTGCTTGAACTTCTTGGTGTAGGCGGCGAGGAACTCCTTCTGGCCGGGATACGGCAGCGACTCGTCCCACTGGGTGGAGCCGTAGATGTACTCCGCGTTCTGCTTCAGCAGATCGTAGAACTCGGGCAGGTCCCCGCCCACCGTGAGCCCGAACATCTTCGGATTGACGTTCAGCTCCTTCATCTGCCGGGTGATGGCGACCGCGTCGTCGAAGTAGGTGCCGGCCGCGATGACGTCGGGATTCGCGGCCTTGATCTTCACGAGCAGGGCCGAGAAGTCGGTGTTGCCCTTCGGGTAGGCCTCCTGCAGCACCACCTGCATGCCCCGCTTCTTGGCCGCCTCCGCGGTGCCGGCGGCGGAGGCCTTGGGGAAGAGCGTGTCCTCGTTGATGATCGCGACCGTCTTGAGCCCGCGCTTGGCCGCCATGTCGATCAGGCCGTCGAGATAGTTCTCGGCCGGGGTGATGACCATGAAGATGTACTTCCGGCCCTTCTTGAAGATCGACGTGGTGGCCGCGAGCGGCGCCACCATCACCTTCTTGTACTTCTCGGTGACGTTGGCCACCGCCTCGCTCACCGCCGAGGAGTAGGGCCCCATCACCGCGTCCACCTTGTCCTCGGTGATGAGCTTCTCGTAGAGCTTCACCGCGGTCGCCGGCTGCGACTGGTCGTCGTAGATCACCAGCTCGACCTTGCGGCCGAGCAGACCGCCCTTGCCGTTCAGCTCGTCGATGCAGACGTCGTAGCCTTCCTTCTGGTAGCTGCCGGGCTTGGCGTAGGTGCCGGTGACCGACATCGAGGCGCCGATCTTGATGGGAGTCTGCGCGCCGGCCGGCAGCGGCAGCGACGCCGCCACCACGCCCGCGAGAGCCACCGGGGCCAGACGTTTGCCCAGACATCTGAAGGACGTCATGATCATGAGAATCCTCCTGAGAGGCGTGATCGAGCGGATGGGCCCGTGCTGGAATGGGCCTTTCTTTTAGCAAACATGGCTCGGGGTGTCAAGGTTCCAGGGCCCCGAGACGGCCCCCGATCCCTTGACGCCGGGCGGGTCCGCGTCAATGATGCGCTGTCATGGCCCGAGAGATCGTCCGCGCCGTCCACCACCCCGACAAGCGACACGTGGAGATGCCCTACGCCCCGGCCCTGCTGGTGCGCGGGGGCCAGCTCCTGTTTCTCTCCGGGCTCACCGCGGCCCCGGTCTATCACAGCCATCCGCACCGCGAGGAGGAGTTCGACCTGCCCCCGCGCATGCGGGAGCAGGCGGTGCTCCTGATGGAGAACCTCAGGACCACGCTGGCGGCGGCAGGCTGCACGCTGGCCGACGTGGTCTCGGCCACCCGCTACCTCACCGACGTCGCCGAGCAGGACGATCTCAACGCGGTGTGGGCCTCCTACCTGGGCGCCCATCGCCCCACCACGACCACGGTGGAGGTCTCCCGCCTGGCCACCCACGCCAACTGCAAGATCGAGATCAGTGTCATCGCGATCTGCCCGCGGCCTGCGAAGCGCCGCCGCAAGGCGACTCGCCGGAAATGACCACCACCCTCGGCTTCGTCGGCCTCGGAGCGATGGGTGGGCGCATGGCGCGGCGCCTGCTCGACGGAGGCTTCGCGCTCCACGGTTACAACCGCACCGCGGCCAAGGCCGCGGACCTCGTGGCCGCGGGCATGACGCGGGTGGCCTCGCCACGGGAGGCGGCCGAGCGGGCGGAGGTGGTGTTCACCATGGTCACCGACGACGCCGCGCTCGACGCGGTGACGCGCGGGCCGCAGGGCATCCTCGCCGGGCTGCGGCCGGGCGCCATCCTGATCGAGATGAGCACGGTGAGCCCGGCGGTCATCCATCGCCTCGCCGACGAGGTCGCCGCGCGCGGCGCCGCGCTGCTCGACGCGCCCGTCTCGGGGAGCCCGGCCACCCTCGACGCGGGCCAGCTCTCGTTCATGGTGGGCGGCGACCCCGCGGTGCTCGAGCGGGCCCGTCCGTTCCTCTCCGCCATCGGCCCCACCATGACCCACGTCGGCCCGGCCGGGCTCGCCAAGAGCATGAAGATCGCGGTCAATCAGGGGCTCGCGGTGCAGATGCTCGTCTTCGCCGAGTCGGTGCTGCTCGCCGAGAAAGCCGGCGTCGCGCGCGAGCGGGCGGTCGAGGTGCTGCTGAAGAGCGTGCTGGCCTCGCCGATGGTGAAGTACCGCGGCCCGTTCGTCCTCGGCATGCCCGCCGAGGCGTGGTTCGACGTGGACATGATGCAGAAGGACCTGCGCCTGGCTCTCGACATGGCCCGCGCCTCCGCCGTCTCGCTGCCCAGCGTCGCCCTCACCCACGAATTGCTCACCGCCGCCAAGGGCCTCGGCCTCGCCCACTACGACTTCGCCGTTCTCTTCGACGTCCTCGCCCAGATGGCGGGGCTGCCCCCGAGTCACAAGCTCTAGAGCGACGCATCGCGCGGCTCGGGCGGGGGCCGGGGGGCTGCTCCCGGGGACACGCTGAGTCGCAACCGGTGGGTGGGCTCTCATTGGAGCCACGAGATAGAGCGTGCGGCTTCGGTGACGCGCAGAAGCCACGGTCCCCGGGAGCAGCCCCCCGGCCCCCGCCCGAGCCTATGACGTGGGACTTCACAGCCCTGATACGACTCGCGGGCCGCGCCACAGCTCGCTTCTGCCGCTAAGGCTCCTCCGTTGCGTCGTAGCGGAGCCAGCGGTCTTGCATCCATCTGACCGCGAGCAGGTCCTCGAAGGCCACGAAGGCGCGGTTGCGGATGCCGTAGTGCGAGACGCCGAAGCGCCGGGCTCGGTGACCCACCGGCAGCTCCAGCACCCGGCAGCCGGCCAGGCGTAGCAGCGTCGGCACGAACCGGTGGAATCCGCGGAAGCGCGGCAGGCTCGGCAGGCAGCCGCTCCGGATCACCCGCAGCGTGCACGCGCTGTCGTGCACGTGCTCGCGGGTGATCGCGTTGCGGACCCCGTTGGCCACCCGCGACGACACCCGCTTGAGCCACGGATCGTCGCGCTGCTGTCGCCACCCGGTGACCGCGTCGTAGCCCTCGAGCGACGCCAGCATGCGCGGGATGTCGCGGGGATCGTTCTGCAGGTCGCTGTCGAGCGTCACGATGATCCGGCCCCGCGCGCGCTGGAAGCCGGCGTCGAGCGCGGCCGAGAGCCCCGCGTTGGCGGCCAGGCGGACGAGACGGACGCGCGCGTCGGCGGCCCGGATCGAGCGCACGATCTCGGGCGTCGCGTCGGCGCTGCCGTCGTCCACGAAGATGACCTCGGCCGGCCGGGCGATGGCATCGAGCACCGGGCCGAGCTCCGACCAGATGACCGGCACGCTCTCCGCCTCGTTGAACGCGGGGAGGAGCACCGACAGCTCGGGCGCGGCCACGCTCACCGCCGC
>DATGBR010000187.1:0-21396 GCA_035312605.1 Candidatus Methylomirabilota bacterium | reverse complement strand
CACCGTGCGCATCTCCCGCACGAACTGGGCCGCCCCCGCCTTCTCCCAGATGTCGACCTTGGGGTGGATCTGGATGAGGAAGCGCCCGCTCTCGCCGATGAACTTGCGCCGCAATTCGTCCGGCACGTCCTTGATGGTGATGCCGGTCGGGCCCAGGTTGCGCTGCAGTCCGTAGAACTTGCTCACGAAGTCGCGGTAGAGCTGGGCCTGCAGGTAGTTGAGCGCGGCCTCCGCGGAGTCGCGGTGGCTCCGCTCGAGCAGGCGGATCACCGCGATCGTCTTCTCCCGGACCACCCGCACCTCGGCGGGAAGCCTGGCCCCGGCCTCCGCGGCCACCACGTCGAACCGCCGCTTGATGTCGGCGAGCGCCTTCTTGAGGCGGTCGAGGTCCACCGGGCTCGACCGCCCGACCCGGATCGGGGCGACCAGCGGGGCGAAGCTCTTGATGATCGCGATCTTCTCGGCCTGGTCGTCGGGGATGACCCGGAGGACAGAATCCACGTCGGAGACCGAGGGGAGCTTCTCGAAGGCGGCCTGCTTCTGGCGCAGCTCCTCGAGCGACGAGGCGGAGGAGAGCCCGTTGAATCCGGAGCGGCCGGTGCCGGCCAGGATGCGCCGCTCCCAGGCCACCGACTCGGTGCCCTTGGCCTGGAGGTTGAGCACATTGTAGTCGAAGCCCACCCGCGGGATGGCCCAGATCGCGAGCGCGGTGGCGATCCCGGCCCCGATCAGCACGGTGTAGGGGAAGGTGACGAGCCGGTCGAGCAGCGGCACCCGGATGCGCTCGAGCTGGTGGGCGCGCGGGCGGCGCTGCCTTGGGCGCTCCGCGTGGTGGCGGTCCACGAACATGAGGACCGCGGGGAACAGGGTTATCATGCCGACCCAGGCGATCAGGATGGCCAGGCCCGCGATCAGCCCCAGCTCCTGGATGCCACGGAAGTCGGTCAGCATGAGCACGAAGAACGTCCCGGCCGCGGTCAGGGCTCCGATCAGCATGCCGGGGCCGGTGCGGGCCGCGGTCAGCTCGAGGGCCTCGCGCAGGTTGCGGCCCAGGAAGATCTCCTCCTCGTAGCGGAAGAGGTAGTAGATCCCGTAGTCGATGCCGATGCCGACCACGATCGAGATGAACATGACTGAGAACAGGGTCAGGTGGCCGACCACCAGGGTGACCACTCCCATCGACCACGCGAGCGTGATCGCGAGCACCCCTAGCATCAGCACCGGCTTGCCGACCCGCATGAAAGCCAGGGTCATGACCACCAGGGTCAGCGCGAAGGCGAGCCCGTCCGAGATGCCGCTGTCGTGGAAGGCGGTGGTCATCTCGTCGTTGGAGAGCGCGGGGGCCCCGGTCACTCCCGCCTGCACGTTCGGGAAGGCGGGCCGCAGCCGGGCGATGGCCCCGCGGATCGTCTCGATCGCGGCCTGATCCCCGGTGAAGCTGCCCTTCTCGCTGGACGGGGTCTCGACCAGGATGAAGAGCAGGCTCTTGTCGTCGGAGAGGAAGTAGCCCGCGTCGGCGGGCGGGTCCTCGCCGAACGAGAAGAGGGTGCCCCAGGGCGACCGGTAGGGAGCGGGCCGCTCGAGCCGGCTCGCCATCTGGTCGAGCAGCACGCGCAGAAAGCGCGTGTCCACCGGGAGGTCCTTGTCCTGGAGCCCGATGTCGAACAGGTTCGACACGAAGGCGGCCGCCATCTGGGTGTTGACGCCTTCCAGCAGCCGGGCCAGGCTCGGATCGCCCGCGAAGCTCTCCATGAACTCCTGGTGGTCGAAGATCTTCTCCCGGATCTCGCGCAGCTCGGGGGTCGAGATGTAGAGGAGCTGGCGCCCCTCGAACCGCTTGGGATCGATCCGGTAGGCGATGCGGTGGAACTTGACCGGCCCGCTCTCCAGCTCGTCGGTGAGGCGCGCCGCGTAGGCCCGCGCCCCCTCGAAGGACCCGGCCTCCACCACCACCACGATGTCCTCGAGCTCGCCGAACTCCTTGGCGTACTCCGCGTAGCGCACCACGAAGCCCGCGTCCTGGGGCAGGAGCGAGCGGGTGGAGGTCTTGAACGTGAGGGCCTGCATGGTGTAGACGATCGACACCGCCGCGAGCAGGAGGGAGATCGCGACGGTGAGGGCGGGACGCCGGCACGACAGCCGGACCAGCCGGCGAAGCAGGCGGCCGGTACGGGAGATCGCGACCATTGGCAGTGCGGGAAGTGGTGCGGGAGGTGAGCGGCGGGCCTAGTCCGCGCCCCCGATGAACTTTTCCAGGCGCGTCCGCGCCACCTCGTCGGACCACTGCTCGGGCGGGGACTTCATGAGATAGGCGGACGGCGCGAGCAGCGCTCCCTTGATGCCCCGGTCCATCGCGATCTTGCAGGAGCGAATCGCGTCGATGACCACCCCGGCCGAGTTGGGAGAGTCCCACACCTCGAGCTTCAGCTCCACGTTGATGGGCTGGTCGCCGAAGCTACGTCCCTCCAGGCGAATGTGAGCCCACTTGCGATCGGCGAGCCACGGCACGTAGTCGCTCGGCCCGATGTGGATGTTGTCGTCCGCCATGTCGTGGGCGAGCTGGGAGCGCACCGCGTCGGTCTTGGAGATCTTCTTGGAGGCGAGGCGCTCGCGCTCCAGCATGTTGTAGAAGTCGGTGTTGCCGCCCACGTTCAGCTGGCTGGTGCGCTCGAGCCGCACGCCCCGGTCCATGAAGAGTTTGGTGAGGATGCGGTGGATGATGGTGGCCCCCACCTGGGACTTCACGTCGTCGCCCACGATCGGCAGCCCCCGGTCCTCGAAGCGCCGGCGCCAGTAGTTCTCCCGGGCGATGAACACCGGGATGCAGTTGACGAACCCGCAGCCCGCGTCGAGGACCTGCTCCACGTACCACTTGGTGGCCATCTCGCTGCCCACGGGCAGGAAGTTCACCACCACGTCGGTGCGCGTCTCCTTCAAGATCTGGGTGATGTCGGCGGTGGTGCCCGAGGCCTTGGTGATGATCTGCGAGAGGTAGTGGCCGAGCCCGTCGTGGGTCATGCCCCGCTGCACCGGGACCTCCAGGCGCGGGACCTCTCCGAAGCGCACCGTGTTGTTGGGCTTGGCCCAGATCGCCTCGGACAGGTCGAGCCCCACCTTGTTGGCGTCGATGTCGAAGGCGGCCGAGAACTCGATGTCGCTCACGTGGTAGCCGCCGAGGCGCGGGCGCATGAGGCCCGGGATGAAGCCGTCGTCGGCGACACCCTTGTAGTAGTGAACCCCCTGGACGAGAGCGGACGCGCAGTTACCGACGCCGATGACCGCGACGCGAACAGATCCCACAGACGCCTCCTCGCGAGTCGCCGCCGCTGATGGCGGCACAAAAGGTTTCCACGAAGTCTAGCACAGGGGCGCGGGGCCCGCCTCAAGCTGCGCGCTCCCGCTCCTCGGGAGGCAGCGGCGGGTGGGCGCGCTGGGAGACGCCCAGGGCCAGGAAGCCGAGGCCGGCCCAGGCCATCTCCCGCAGCCGGCGCACCAGCACGAAGGAGAGTCCGGCGGTCGCGGTGAGGCCGAAGGCCTCGAAGAAGGCCACGTAGCCGCCCTCGAGGGCGCCGAGCGAGGCGGGCACCATGAAGCTGGCGAACTTCACGCCTCCCGCGAAGGACTCGATGATCAGCGCGGTCCCGAGCGAGATGGGCGTCCCCAGCAAGAAGAGGACGATGTAGATCTCGAGCCCGCCGGTGGCCCACGCGACCGAGTGGACCAGGGCCGAGGCGATGAGCCGGCGGCGCCCGTGGCGATAGAGCCCGGCCAGCGCCCGGTCGAGATCGCCCAGTCCCTGCAGGTAGCGCTCGCCGCCCAGTCCCACCCGCGCGCCGATCTTACCGAGCAGCCGTCCACCCCCGCCGAGTCCCCCGCTGGCCTGCACCAGCGCGAAGCCGCCGATGGCGAGGATCTCGACGGCGAGGAGGCCAGTCATGATCGGCACCAGTCGGCTCGACGGCGGGAGCGCGGGGCGGGCGGCCAGCAGGCCCCCGACGAGAAAGATGATCTGCCCGACCACGATGGTGGTCTTGTCGGCGATGACCGATACGAGGCCGTCGAGGAGGGCGACCCGCGGCCGGAGCAGCAGGGCCTTCACCGGCTCGCCCCCCACCGCCATCGTCGGGGTGGCCAGGTTCACCGCCTCTCCGGCCAGCCGCGCGCGGAAGACCAGGGAGAGGGGCACCGGGCCGGGCAGGAGCAGGCGCCAGGCGATCGTGTCGACCAGCGCGGCCAGCGCGTAGGGGAAGGCGAGCACGAGCGGCAGCCGCCACCCGAGCGTGACGAATGACGACCAGATCGCGGCCGGCCCGATCTGCGCGACCAGGTAGCCGACCACCGCCAGCCCGGTCAGCACCAGCAGCGGCCGGAACCAGCGCGACACTAGGCGGCGCGCCCGCGATCCAGCCGCCGGATGCGCGCGAGGCAGCCGACCCAGTACGCCTGCGAGCCCACCGCCACCACCACCGCGGCCACGCTCACCAGCGACGGGGCCAGCAGGCGCAGCGTCGCCGCGCCGAGCAGCAGCAGGTAGAAGAGATCGCGGTTGGCGATGTTCCGGAGCACGCCGCCCACGGTGGGGCCGATCTCGACCTCGCGCGGCAGGTACCGGGCGAAGAGCGCGCTGAGCGTCACGCCGGCCGCGCCCAGCAGGCCCACCACCAGCATCGCGGGGCCGCCCGCGGTGAGCCCGATGCCGAGCACGAGGCCGGCGTGGATGAGGGTGTCGATCGTCCAGTCGAGGCTCGCCCCGAAGCGCGACTCCTGGAAGGTCAGGCGGGCCAGCCCGCCGTCGGCGTGGTCGACGATGCAGCCGAGCGCGTAGAGGAGGACGCCGACGAAGGCACTCCCCGGAGTGGCCGGCCAGAAGCACCAGATCGCGCCGAGCCCGAAGGCCAGGCTCACGAGGCTGACGTGGTTCGGGGTCACGTCCGTGCGGACGAGAAAGCGGGTGATCCAGCGGGCGCCTCGACGGTGAAGCCGCCGGTCCATGCCGGAGTCGGCCGGGAGGGAGAGTGAAGCCTCGAGCGCGGCCTGGGCGCGGGCCAGGTCCGCCGGGCGGCGCACGTCGACGTAGGGCCCCGGTACCGCGAGGGGCACCGCTTTCACCTCGCGCAGCCAGCGAGCCAACTCGGAGCCCACCGGACGTCCGGCGGCCAGGTCCTTCTCGAGCGCGACCGGGCAGAGCGTCGCGCTCGGAGTCGCGGGGAGCAGCGCCACCGGGGCCGTCCCCTCGGCCGATTCGGCCAGCACCGCGGGCCGCCCGAGGGGCGCAGCGAGCAGGCCCGCCAGCACGCTCGCGTGGATCAGCGACGAGGCGGGGAGCAGGAACCAGTGGGCCGGCGGATCATCCGCGGGGGCGTCGGCGCCCGGGCCGAGCCACTCGAGCGCGGCGGCAAGCGCGGGCATCCGGTAGAGCGCGCGATCCACCGCCAGGTCGCGCAGGGTCGCGGGCACCGCGATGCGTGAGGCGCCGGCGCGGAGGGCCGCCACCATGGCGCGCACCGCGAGGGTGCGGCCGGCGACCGGAGTCGCGGCTAGTCGGTCGCTGGCCGCGTCGGGGAGATACAGGAGCGCGCGAACCACATCAGGGCTCGAGCCGTTCGATCTTGGGGAGGACCTGCGCCTCGGCCCGGCGCAGGTCCTCCGCGAAGTCCACCTCGGTCCACGGCAGGCCGGTCACGTCCACCCAGCCCACCGGCACCCGGGCCAGCAGGCGATGGAGCGCGTCCTCGTACTCGTTGGCGCCGCCGGTCTCCTGGATGGACTCCTCCATCAGGCGGAGATACTCGGGCGCGTGGGCCGCGCTGCACTTGAAGAAGCCGACCCCTTCCCCGACCACGTCCCAGGCCTGGGGCACGAACTTCTTGCCGAGGGCGATCACGCGGTCGCCCACCGCGTAGAGCTTCACTTCCTCCCCGGTGTCCTGGAAGCCGCGGTCCAGCAGCAGCGCGCTCTCCGCGGGGGAATCGATCAGCCCGCGCAGGAAGCGATCGGGGAAGAGCACGTCGGCGTCCATGACGAGGGTGCTGTCGCGGAGCAGGGTGTCCCGCGCACACAGTAGTGACAGGATCGATCCCTTCTGGTAGTCCGGGTTCACCACGTAGTTGATCCGCATCGCGCCGCGGGCGGTGCCCGCCGCCTGCCGCACCTGGTCCTCGCAGTGGCCCAGCACCAGGACCGCCTCGTCCACGGAGGCGGCCGCGAGGGCGTCGAGCATGCGATCGAGCAGGGAGCGCCCGCCCACCGGCAGCAGGCACTTGTGGGTGTGATCGGTGAGCGGCGCCAGGCGGCGCGCCACCCCAGCGGCCAGGATGACCGCCTTCACCTGCGCTCGCTGCCGAAGGAGGCGCGGAACCGGTCGCGGATCTCCTCCGGCGGGTACGGGATGCGCGGCGCGGGCTGCTCCTCGGCGGTCACCCGGGCCAGGATGAAGCTCGGGCCGCCGCCGCGAAGCGCGGTGGTCACCGCTTCACGAATCTCGTCGGCACCCGCGACCGCCACGCTCCGCTCGTAGCCCGCCGCGCGCGCGATCCGGTGCAGGCCGACCGCGCGCGAGGGCGAGGCCTGGTTACCGGTCGAGCCATAGAGCGCATTGTCGAAGACCACGTGCACCAGGTTGGCCGGCCGCTGGCGGCCCATCACCGGGCCGCCGCCGATCATCGGCAGGATGCCGAGGCTCATGAGCAGGTTGCCGTCGCCGTCGAAGACCACGGTGGAGCGGTCGGGCACCGCGAGGGCCACTCCGAGCCCGATCGCGGAGGCCATCCCCATCGACCCGATCATGTAGAAGTTCTCGGGGCGGTCCTTGACCCCGAACGACTCGCGGCAGATGTAGCCATTGGCGTGCACCACCGGCTCCGCAGTGAGGGGAGCCACCGCGGCGCGCAGCGCCTCGAAGCGCGAGATGCGCGGGGTCGGGATCGGGTCGTCCTGGCTCGTCGGCCGCGAGACCGGCGCGGCGGCGGGGGCGGACGCCACGCCGGCGTGGGAAGCAGTGTCGAGGATGCCGGGCGGCAGGAGCAGCGCCACCGGCTGGCTCAGGCGATCCGACTCCGCGCGGCCCCACGCGACGTCGTCGGCGATGGTCTCGGCCGAGAGGATGCGGTGCGGGATGCGCAGCATGTCGAGCAGGGCGGGCGAGATCTCGCCCATCAGCAGGTGCTCGGGCGCGTCCTTGCCGCGGTGGCCCCGCCAGGTCACCAGCAGCAGCGCGGGCAGCCGGTACATCAGGGAGAGCGATACCAGCGCGTTCATGCTCGTGCCGAGCCCCGAGTTCTGCATCAGCACCATCGGCCGGCGGCCCGCGAGCCACGCGCCGGCCGCGAGCCCCACCGCCACGTCCTCGCGCACCGCCGGCACGTAGGGCAGGCGCGGGTGGGTCTCGAGGGTCGCGATCAGGCCCTCGATCATCGAGCAGGGCACGCCGCTGAAGAAGTCGTAGCCCTGCGCTTCCAGCAGCCCGGCGAGGGCGGCGCCGGTCAGGCCTTGATCGCCGCCCATGCCCGCTGGTAGTCCTCGAA
The DNA here is from genome assembly GCA_035312605.1 of Candidatus Methylomirabilota bacterium. Taxonomy (GTDB): domain Bacteria; phylum Methylomirabilota; class Methylomirabilia; order Rokubacteriales; family CSP1-6; genus CAMLFJ01. Next base: position 13,873 of record DATGBR010000187.1, on the reverse strand, counting down.
CGTGTCGACCTCGAGCCAGCCCTTGTAGACGTCGACGCACGCGACGGTCTCGCCCCGCTCCACCAGCTCCTGGAGCAGATCGGTGAAGGCGCCGCGCTCCGGCCGGTCCGCCTCGTGGAAGGGCCCGGTGCCCGCGGCCATCCGCTGCTGGTAGGCCTCGCGCATCGCGGCGGTGCCCCGCTCGGAGAAGAGGGCGAGCCCGATGAACTCGCCGGTGGCCCGCTCGGGCGCGATGCGCTGGCCCACCGAGACCAGCCGGTCGTCGGGAGCGCCGGGCAGAGCCCGCAGCCCGGCCTCCGGGGTCCGGGCGGTGACCACCAGGTCGAGCGGCTTGGACAGCGGCAGCAGACGGTCGCGCTGGTCCACCCACGCACGGTCGACGACGATGGCGCAGTCAGTCTCCGCGCGCAAGAGCTTGTCCAGCACCGTCTGCTCGAACAGGATGTCCGAGTAGAGGAACAGGACGGGGCCACGCAGCTCGCGCTCGGCCGCGAAGAGCGAGCCGAGCTCGCCGGTCTCCTCGTACCGGTCGTGGTCGTAGTAGCGCACCCCCGGCACCGTGACCGTGTCCTTCTTGTACCCGCGTACCACCACGATGTCCTGCACCCCGCAGGCCCGCAGGGTGTCGATCTGCCGCTCCAGGATGGTGCGGCCCTTGATGTCGAGCATGCACTTGGGCCGGTCCTCGGTGAGCGGCAGCAGCGACTTGCCGGAGCCCGCCGCGATGATGATCGCGCGGGCGGGGCCGGCGGAGGCGGGGAGGTAGGCGTCCTCGATCGCCTTGAACTCGTCGACGCCCACGTGCTTGTAGATCTCCTCCAGCGGCACGATGTGGGGGTCGAGCGCGTCGAGGCGGCGCTCGCGGGCGAGGGTCGCGAGGGTCTGCTGCATGCCCTGGACCGCGCCGCGCAGCACGTGGTTCGCCCAGATCACCATCTTGACCCCGGCCTGCTCGAGCTCCTCGAAGGTGACCGACGGGTAGAGGGTCGGCACCACCACCACCGGGGTCGGCCGGTCCCAGAGACGCATGAACTCGAGGATCTCGGCCGCGGTCTTGGACTTGGAGTGCATCAGCACCATGTCCGCGCCCGCGTCGGCGTAGGCGTGGGCCCGGCGGAGCGCCTCCTTCATGCCCCAGCCCGCGATGAGGGCCTCGACGCGTGCGATCAGCACGAAGTCGGGATCGCGGCGGGTGTCGACCGCGGCGCGCACCTTGCCCGCGAACTCCTCCACCGAGAGCAGCTCGCGCTTCATGCCCGGGTAGAGGCTGCACTTCTTGGGGAAGACGTTGTCCTCCATGCAGATGCCCGCGATGCCGGCGCGCTCGTATTCCCGCACGGTGCGGACGACGTTGACCACGTTGCCGTAGCCGTTGTCGACGTCCGCGATGACCGGGGTCGCTACCGCCTCGTCGATGAACAGGGCGGCCTCCAGGTTCTCGGTCATGGTCAGGAGGTTCACGTCCGGCACCGCCCGCTGCGCGGCGGAGACCGCGAAGCTGGAGGACCACACCACCGGGAAGCCGGCCGCCTCGATGAGCTTGGCGGAGAGCGCGTCGTGGGCGCCCACCATGGGCACGAGACCCGGCCGGCGCAGGATCGCGCGGAGGAGGCCGCTCTTGGTCATAGCTTCTTCTTCGCCCCCTTGTCCTCCGCGAGGAGCTCGTCCTGCTTGTTCTTCAGCTTGGAGACGAGCTCGTTGTAGGAGGAGGTCTGGATGATCTTGTTGAACTGGGTGCGGTAGCTGGAGACCAGGCTGACACCCTCGATGCTGACGTCGTAGACGAGCCACCGGTCCCCTCGCTTGGTCATGCGGTAGTCGACCGGCACCTCGGTGCCGTTCTTGGTGATGATCCGGGTGGACACGGTCGCGTACTCGCCGTCGATCCGCTCCCCGGTGTACTGGATCTTCTCGCCGCCGTACGTCTCGATCTTCGAGATGTAGGAGCGCTCGAGCAGGTCCGCGAAGAGCCCGACGAACTCGGTGCGCTGGGGCTCGGAGAGCGGCTGCCAGTGGCGGGCCATCGAGCGCTTGGCGATCTCGCCGAAGTCGAAGATCTCGTTGGCGATCTTCCGGACGGCAACTCGCCGATCGTTGACCTTGTCCGCGCCCTTGAGGCTCGGGTCGTCCAGGGTCTTGAGGACACGGTCCACCGCGCCCCGGAGCTGGTCGGTCGGCACTCCCGCCGTGGCGGGGACCGCGGTGATCACGGCGAGCCCCAGGGCGAGCAGCGCGGTCTTCAGGTGAAACCAATTCATCGCGTCCTCCCGGTTCGAGAGTCTACACCTTGCCGAAGATGTACTTGGAGAGCAGCTCCTCGATGTCGACCGGCGGCTCGACCTCCCGGATCCGCCCGTTGGGCGGGATGATCTTGTCCGAGCCGCCCGGGCTGATGCGGACGTAGCGCTCGCCGATCAGGCCCTTGGTCTTGATGGAGGCGATCGAGTCGTCCTGCAGCTTCACCCCGGGCTGGATCACCATGACCACGTGGGCCTGGTAGTCCTGCAGCACGATGCGATCCACCCGACCCACCTCGACCCCTGCGATCTCGATGGTCGAGCCCGCCTTCAGCCCGCCCACGGTGGGGAAATCCGCGCTCACCACGTAGCCCCGATTGCCCAGGAGGTCGATGCGGCCGAGCTTCACCGACATCCATCCGAGCGCGATCAGGCCGATGAGCACGAACACGCCCACGCCCAGATCCAGTGCCGATCGCTTCATCGTGATCTCCTCCGACTACCGATGGTGCTCCGCGGGCACCGCCTCGATGTCGCCCCGGATGAACTGCTGGACGACCGGTTTCGCCGAGCCGCGCACCGCCTCGGGTGGGCCGACCTCGACGATCGTGCCGTCGTGGAGCATCGCGACCCGGTCCGCGATCTCGAAGATCTCCGGGATCTCGTGGCTCACCATGACCGCGGTGAACCGGAACTTGCGGTGCAGGTCCACGATCAGGTGGTGGATCGTGTTGACCAGGATCGGGTCGAGCCCGGTAGTCGGCTCGTCGAAGAAGACGATCTCCGGCTCGGTCACCAGGGCCCGCGCGATGGCCACCCGCTTGCGCATGCCGCCCGAGATCTCGGCCGGGTTCTTGGGTCCCATGCCCCCCAGCCCCACCTGCTCGAGCTTCTCCTCGACGCGCCCGCGGATCTCCGCGTCGGAGCGCCGGCTCTTCTCCCGGAGGGGGAAGGCGACGTTCTCGAAGACGGACATGGAGTCGAAGAGGGCGCCGCCCTGGAAGACCACCCCGTAGCGCTCCCGCACCCGGTCGAGCGCGCGGCCCCGGAGCCGGGTGATGTCGGTGCCGTCCACGAGCACCGCGCCCGCGTCCGGGCGCAGCAGTCCGAGCAGGTGCTTGAGCAGCACCGACTTGCCGCCACCGCTGCGCCCGATCACGATCATGATCTCGCCGGTGGCGATGTCGAGGTCGAGCCCCCGGAGCACCTCCTGGAGGCCGAAGCGCTTGTAGAGGCCCTGGACGCGGATCACCGCAGCACGGAACCCAGGAAGTAGTCCCAGACCAGGATCAGCACCGAGGAGAGCACCACCGCCTGGGTGGTGGCGCGCGCGACCCCCGCCGCGCCGTGGCCGCAGTTGAAGCCCTTGTAGGTGCAGACCCACGGCACGATGATCCCGAAGGACAGCGCCTTCCAGTAGCCGGTCATGAGATCGGACCAGTCCACGAAGGTCTTCATCTCGCCGAAGTAGGTGCCGGGGGAGAGCCCCAGCAGCTCGACCCCGACCAGATAGCCGCCCAGGATGCCGACCACGTCGAAGACCGAGACCAGGAGCGGGAAGGTGATGACGCCGGCCACGATGGCCGGCACCACCAGGTAGCGCATCGGGTTGAGCGCCATCACCTGCAGCGCGTCGATCTGCTCGGTGATCTTCATGATCCCGATCTCGGCGGTCAGGGCCGAGCCGGCGAGGCCGGTCACGAAGACCGCGCAGAGCACCGGGCCCAGCTCGCGGATGAGCGACAGCGCCACCGCCGGGCCCAGATAGGCCTCCGACCCGAAGCGCGAGAGGGTCAGGAAGATCTGCAGCCCGAGGACCATGCCGGTGAAGGCGCCGGTGAGCACCACGATGGTCAGCGAGCGGAAGCCGATGAAGTGGATCCGGTCGACCAGCCGGCCGAACTTGAAGGGTGGGATCACGGTGTACCCGGCGGCCTGGAGGAAGAACCGGCCGAATTGCCCGAGGCCCTGGACCATCTCGACGCTCAGGCGCCCCAGCGCGGCGATGGGCCGCAGCGGCGACGGCCAAATGTCGGATCCTGGGGTCGAAAACATCGCTAGATACTAGCATAGGGGTCGGCGAATCCCGGCGCCGTTCTTGAAAAAAACGGTCAACTTCCGTAAGGTGAACGCGTGGCGATCATCGATGTCGCGCTCGCTGGCTTCACATCGGTCGCGGGCCAGCTGGTCGGGACCTTCCAGCTCCGCCCGTACGTGTTCGGCTTCCTGGCCTTCTTCCTGGTGGCGGCCCTCCGGGACCTCGGGCTCGCCCGGGCGGTCACGTTCCTGCTCTGGGGCGGCGCGGTGGCCCTGGTCGCCGAGCTGGTCTCCACGCGGGTGGGGATTCCGTTCGGCCTCTACCACTACACGGGCGACACCCGGGCCTCGGAGCTCTTCCTCGGCAACGTGCCGTTCTTCTCGCCGCTGTCGTTTCCCTTCCTCGCCTACGCCGCGTTCTGCCTCGCGCGGCGGACCCTCGGCCCCGGGTGGGCCGCGACCCGTGCCGGCCGGGTCCGCATGGTCGCGGTGTCGGGGACCCTGATGATGCTCCTCGACGTCGTGATCGATCCGCTGGCGGTCCGGGGCGGGCGGTGGTTCCTCGGCCACATCTTTTACTACCCGGACGGCGGGCTCTACTTCGGGGTGCCGCTCTCCAATTTCCTGGGCTGGCTGATCGTCGGCTGGATCACGATCGGGGGAATCGTCTGGGGCGGGATCGTCCGGGCCCAGCCGTCCCCCGGTCCCGAGGCGGTCGACCCAGGTGCGCCGGGGCTCGGGATCGTGCTGTACTACCTGGTTCTTGCGGTCAACCTGAGCGTGACGCTCTGGATCGGCGAGGAGCTGATGGCGACCGCGGGAATAGTGGTCCACGGCGGGCTCTTTCTGCTACTGTATGGCGTCAATAGAGTGACGGCCGGCCGATGGACAGCCGAGTCTCTGTCTACTCCCGCCATGACCGGCGGGGAAACAAGGCCCTGAGGGGCCGAGAGGGTCGTCGAACATGAGCGTTCCGCTGTCTCAGATGTGGACGGTCGCGACATACGTGCTGCGCCAGAAGCTGGCGGGGCGCAAGCGCTACCCGTTCGTTCTGATGCTCGAGCCGCTCTTCCGCTGCAATCTCGCCTGCGCCGGCTGCGGCAAGATCCAGTACCCGGCCCAGATCCTCAAGAAGAACCTGAGCGTGGAGAAGTGCCTGGCCGCGGTCGAGGAGTGCGGCGCGCCGATCGTGAGCATCCCGGGCGGCGAGCCCCTGATGTATCCGGACATCGATCGCCTGGTCGCCGAGCTGGTGAAGCGGAAAAAGTACGTGTATCTCTGCACCAACGCCATCCTCCTGAAGGAGAAGCTCGATCTCTTCACCCCGTCGAAGTACCTCTCGTTCAGCGTCCACATGGACGGGCTGCGCGACGAGCACGACGAGGCGGTGTGCCGCGACGGCGTTTACGACCAGGTGGTGCCCGCGATCCGCGAGGCGGTGGCGCGCGGCTTCCGGGTCACCACCAACAGCACGCTCTTCGACGGGGCGTCGCCGCTCCGGATGCGCGAGTTCTTCGACGAGATGATGAGCCTGGGCGTGGAAGGCATGATGGTCTCCCCGGGCTACAGCTACTCGAAGGCGCCCGACCAGGAGCACTTCCTGCTGCAGTCGCGCACCCACGAGCTGTTCTCCAAGATGCTGGCGAGCCCGAAGAAGCGCTGGCGCTTCAACCAGTCGCCCCTCTTCCTGCGCTTCCTGATGGGCAAGCACGACTTCGAGTGCACCCCGTGGGGCAACCCGACCTACAACATGTTCGGGTGGCAGCGCCCGTGCTATCTCCTCCAGGAGGGGTACGCGCGCACCTTCCAGGAGCTGATGGACACCACGCTCTGGGAGAACTACGGCAAGAAGAGCGGCAACGAGAAGTGCCGCGACTGCATGGTGCACTGCGGGTACGAGGCCACCGCGGTGGACTACACGTTCAGCTCGCTCAAGGGCTTCGTCGAGACGGTCGGGGTCACTCTGACCGGCAAGCTGTAGAGAGCCCGCCATGAGCCTCGAGGGCTGGGTGCCCGACGTCGGCCAGTACCTCACGCTGGCGGAGGTGGTCGAGTTCGCCTTCGACTACCGGGGCAACACCACCATCGTGAAGACCGACGGAACCGAGTTCGTCGGCTACATCTTCAACCGCAACACCTACGGGCCGGAGCCCTTCATCGAGTACTTCGACGAGAGCGGCGAGGGCCCCTTCACGCTCCGCTACTCCGAGCTCGCCAACGTCAAGTTCACCGGCAAGGACACCGCGGCCGGGAACAGCTGGAAGGCCTGGCTCGAGCGCAAGGAGCGCGAGAAGGCGGAGCGGGTCCCGGCGCAGGTTGTCCCGGATCCTGATCCTCACCGCGGTTGAGCTCGAGGCCCGGGCCCTCGCCCGTCAGCTCGAGCTTCCCGCGCTCCCCTCGCTGCCCTTTCCCGCCTTCGGTCGTGGCACCCTGCGGCTCGCCCCGGTCGGCTTGCGGGCGGGTCTCCTCGCGGAGCGCTGGCCGGGCGTGCGCCTGGGACTCGATCAGCCCCTGGTGATCTCGGCCGGAGTCTGCGGGGCGCTCGCCCCGGACCTCCGGGCCGGCGACCTGATCCTGCCCGAGAGCGTGATCGGCCCCGCCGCGGAGCGCCTCAACGTGACCCCGACCGCCTACGCCCGCGCGGCCGGGCTCGAGCCCACCGCCCGCCACGGCACGCTGGTCACCTCGCGCGACGTGGTCGCGACCGCGACCGACAAGGCGGCGCTCCACGCGCGGACCGGCGCGGTCGCGGTGGACATGGAGTCGTCGCTGATCCTCACCTTCGCGGCCGGCGCCGGCTGCCCCACGCTGGTGGTCCGCGGCGTGTCGGACACGGCGGGGGAGAGCGTGCCGCCGGAGCTGATCGGCCTCGTCACCGACGCGGGCAAGCTCCGCACCGTGCGCGCGCTGGCGCTCGGCGTCACCCGGCCGCACGTGCTGCCGCGGGCCCTGGCCCTGCGCCACGCCACCCAGCGAGCCCTCGCCGCGGTCGCGCGCCTGCTGACCGCGTTCACCGCCTAACCCCGATCGTGGACGCGCTCGTCACCGGCGGCACCGGCTTCGTGGGGGCCAACCTCGTGCGCGAGCTGCTCGCCGACGGCCACACCGTGCGCGTGCTCGCCCGGCCGGGCGGCGACCGGCGCGCGCTCGATGGCTGCAAGGTCGAGATCGTGGACGGCGATCTGCTCGACCCGGCTTCTCTCCGCCGTGCCGTGGCCGGGGTCCGCCACGTCTACCACGCGGCCGCCGACTACCGGCTCTGGGCTCCCGACCCGCGCGTGCTCTATCGCGCCAACGTGGACGGCACCCGCCACCTGCTGGAAGCCGCCACCGCGGCGGGCGCGGAGCGCGTCGTGTACACCTCCACGGTGGGCGCGGTCGGCATCCCCAAGGACGGCACGCCGGGCGACGAGACCACGCCGGTCACCCTCGCCGACATGGTGGGAGCCTACAAGGCGTCCAAGTTCCTGGCCGAGCGGGTAGCCGACGAGTGGGCCGCGCGCGGCGCTCCGGTCGTGATCGTCAACCCGTCGACGCCGATCGGTCCGTGGGACGTCAAGCCCACCCCGACCGGGCAGATGATCGTCGACTTCCTCGACGGCAAGATGATCGGATCGGTGGACACCGGCCTCAACCTGGTCCACGTGCGCGACGTGGCGCGCGGCCACATCCTGGCCACCCAGAAGGGCCGCGTGGGCGAGCGCTACATCCTGGGCCACCGCAACCTCTCTTTGCTGGAGATCTTCCGCATGCTCTCGGCGCTGACCGGGGTGCCCGCCCCGCGCTTCCGCGTGCCCTACGCGGTGGCCTGGATGGCGGCCGCGACGATGGAAGCCGCCTCGCTCGTCACGCGCCGGGCCCCTCGCGTGCCGCTCACCGCGGTGCGCATGGCCCGCAAGACCATGTTCTTCAGCGCGGACAAGGCCATCCGCGAGCTCGGCCTCCCCCAGACCCCCGCCGAGACCGCTCTCGCCGACGCGGTGACGTGGTTCAGAGACCACGGTTACGTGAACGCGAAACGGAAGAAGCGAAGCGCAGTATGAGCGGAACGAGCCGTGGAACACGGTCGAGTGCCAGCCGAGAAGTGAGGTACCGCGCGCACGTGCGAGTACGCCAAACGGAATCGGGGGGAGTGCGGGGGCCATTTCTGGGCCCCCGCAGCTGAAGGGCCTGAAGAAGTGAACCGATGAGAGCACGATGAACGCGGGCCAGTTCGTCTCCCGCCTGACCCGCAAGAGCCGCTCGAACTTCTTCTACGCGTTCCTCTGCCTGCCGCGCGCCCAGCGCGAGGCCATCTACGCCTGCTACGCCTTCTGCCGCATCGTGGACGACGCGGTGGATCTGGGCCAGGACCGGACGGCCCAGCGCGCCGAGCTTGCCCGCTGGCGCGACGAGATCGCCCGCGTGTACGAGGGGCGGGCCGAGCACCCGGCCGGCCAGCGGCTGCAGGTGGCCCTGCGCCGGTTCCCGATCCCGCGCACCGCCCTCGAGGAGATCATCGCCGGGGTCGAGATGGACCTGGATCACCCGACCTACGAGACGTGGGACGCGCTCTATCCCTACTGCTACCGGGTGGCCTCCGCGGTGGGCCTCTGCTGCATCGAGATCTTCGGCTACTCGGATCCGCGCGCGCGCGAGTACGCGGTCAACCTGGGCATCGCGCTCCAGCTCACCAATATCCTGCGCGACGTGCAGGTCGACGCCCGCGCGGGCCGCACCTACCTGCCGCAGGCCGACCTCCGGCGCTTCGGGGTCACCGCGGAGGATCTGGGCCAGGGCCGCTACACGCCGCAGTTCGTCCAGCTCATGGCCTTCGAGGCCGGGCGCGCCCGCGAGTACTACCAGCGCGCGTGGACCGCGCTGCCTCCGGCCGACGCCCGTCGGCTCTTCGCGGCCGAGATCATGGGGCGCACCTACTTCGCGCTCCTCCGCGCCATCGAGGCGCGCCGCTTCGACGTCTTCAGCGGCCGCGTGACGCTGCCGACCCCGCGCCGCGTCGCCATCGCCCTCCGCTGCTGGCTTACCTCGCGCTGGGCATGACCTCGACGGTATGACCGCGGCCAGGGGGAGTGCGGGGGCCATTTCGGGGCCCCCGCAGCTGATCTACCATCGCGAGCTGACCCTGAGCGCGACCTACTCGTCGTCGCCGGCCGAGCTCGCGGAGGCGTTCGAGCTGCTGGTCACGGGGCGCGTGCGCGTCGACGGGCTGATCAGTCACCGGCTGCCGCTCGGGCGGCTCGGGGAAGGGGTCGAGCTGATGCGACGGCACGAGGCGGTGAAGGTCTACGTCACGCCCTAGCATGCGCGCGCAGGTCTTCCACGGCCCGGGCGACCTCCGGCTCGAAGAGATCCCGGTGCCCGAGCCCGAACCCGGCGGCGTCGTGGTGCGGGTGCAGGCCGCGCTCACCTGCGGCACCGACGTGAAGGCCTTGCGGCGCGGCCACCCGGTGATGATTCCCCACGTGCCCACCGTCTTCGGTCACGAGCTGGCCGGCGTGGTGACCGCGGTCGGCCGCGGCGTGACGGGCATCCGGGAGGGCGACCGGGTCGTCGCGGCCAATTCGGCCCCGTGCGGGCATTGCCGGCTCTGCGCCGCGGGCCGGCCCAATCTCTGCGAGGATCTGCTCTTCGTCAACGGCGCCTACGGCGAGCACATCGCGCTGCCGCCGCGGCTCGTCGCCTGCAACACGGTCCCGATCGCCGCCGGCCTGGCCGCGTCGAGCGCGGCCTTCGCCGAGCCGCTCGCCTGCGCCCTGCTCGGGATCGAGCGGGGCCGGGTGGAGCCGGGAATGACGGTGGTGATCTTCGGCCACGGGCCGCTCGGCTGCCTGCTGGCCCTCGCGGCCCGCCAGCGCGAGGCCCGGGTGGTGCTCGTGGGCAAGGCCGGGTGGCGGCTCGACCGGGTGCGGACCATGGGGCTCGGCGAGTGCGTGGACGCCCAGGATGTCGAGGACATGGGCGCGCACCTCCGGGGGCTGACCGGTGGGCGGGGGGCCGACGTGACGGTGGATGCGACCGGGCGCCCCGAGGTGTGGGAGCAGGCCGTAGAGGGGGTGGGGCGGGGAGGCACCGTGGTATTGTTTGGGGGTTGCGCCCCGGGCACGTCCATCCGAGTGGACACCCGCCGGGCTCACTACGAAGAGCTCACGCTGGTGGGGGCCTTCCACCACACGCCGGCCCTTGTCCGACGCGCGGTGGAACTGCTCGAATCCAGGGCGATCGATCCGGGGCCGCTCGTGACCCACCGCATAGGACTGGCGCAGGTGAAAGAAGGGCTGGCGATGATGGAGCGCGGTGAGACCATGAAGGTGCTGGTGGACCCGGAGCGATGACCCGAGCCGAGGCGACGCAAAGGCGGTGGGAGTGGGTAGGGGTGGCCGCGCTGGCGGTGCTGTCGCTGGTGCGCCCGGCGGCCGCGTTCGACCCGGAGGCGACCTTCGCCCGGGGCACGACGATCTTCGGACTGCAGGTCGGCGGTGGCGCCGCGAACAACGTCGAGGGCCGCCGTACCGAGAGCGATATCTCATTCATCACCGAGACCCCGCGGCTGTCGTACCTGTTCTTCAACCCCTTCGGCTCGGGGCTGCTCCGGAGTGCGTTCGAGCCCGGGCTCGAGGGGTGGTTCCAGCAGTACCTCTCCCCGCACTCGGCCACCGCCGAGGGGCTCAAGATCACCGGGCGCTATCACTTCATCGGGCTCGGCCGCTTCGTGCCGTACCTCGAGGCCACCGCGGGGGCCGGGGGGACCAGCCTGCGGGTGCCCGAGATCGACTCGACGTTCACGTTCGTGCTCGAGGCCGGGGCCGGCCTCTCCTACTTCGTCACCGATACGGTCGCGATCAACGCGGGCTTTCGCTTCCAGCACATCTCGAACGGGCACACCTCCAACCCCAACCGGGGCTTCGAGTCGGATTCGGGAGTGGTGGGCGTCTCGTTCCACTTCAAGTGAGGTGACGGGCATCATGACCACGCTTCCGCTGCAGCAGATCGTGCTGGCCGGTCCCCGCGGCTTCTGCGCCGGGGTCGACCGCGCGATCGACATCGTCGAGCTCGCCCTGCAGGTCTGCCCGCCCCCGGTGTACGTGCGCAAGGAGATCGTGCACAACCGTCACGTGGTGGAAGCGCTGCGGGCCAAGGGCGCCCACTTCGTGGACGAGCTGGACGAGGTGCCGGACGACGCCACCGTGATCTTCAGCGCCCACGGCATCTCGCCCGCGGTGCGGGCGGAGGCCCAGCGGCGGGGGCTGCGCGTGATCGACGCGACCTGCCCGCTCGTCACCAAGGTACACCTGGAGGCGGTGCGCTACGCGCGGGAGGGCTACTCGATCATCCTGGTCGGCCACGCCGACCACGACGAGGTCGTCGGGACCATGGGCGAGGCACCGGACCGGATGTTCCTGATCGCCCACCCGGAGGACGTGGACAAGCTCGCGGTGGCCGATCCGGACAAGGTCGCCTACCTGACCCAGACCACGCTCTCGGTGGACGACACCCGCGACTGCATCGAGGCGCTCCGGCGCCGCTTCCCCAAGATCGTCGGGCCGGCCAAGGACGACATCTGCTACGCGACCCAGAACCGCCAGGCCGCGGTGAAGACGGTGGCGGGGGCGGTCGACGTGCTCCTGGTCATCGGCGCGGCCAACAGCTCGAACGCCAACCGACTGGTCGAGGTCTCCACCGTGATGGGGACGCCGTCCTACCTGATCAACGACAAGAACGACATCCGGCCGGAGTGGCTCGAGGGCCTGGGCCGGGTCGGGGTGACCGCGGGCGCCTCCACTCCCGAGTTCCTGGTGACCGAGGTCGTCGAGGAGCTGCGCCGCAAGCACGGCTCCAGCGTCCAGGAGGTCCACGTGGTCGAGGAGGACGTTCGCTTCGGCCTGCCGCGCGAGCTCGAGGACTTCGCGCGCGCCGCCGGCAAGACCCTGCCCCCGCGCGCGGGCGCGGTGGTGGTGAGCGGGTAGGCCGTGCGCCTCGTCACCTTCCGGCGAGGACGGGGAGAGCCCAAGCCGGGCGCGCTCTGGCAGGAGCACGTGCTCGACCTGGGCGGTCTCGGGAAGGACCTGGCCGTCCAGCGCGGCACGGTGCGCCGGGGGCGCGGCGGCTTTCCCCGCACGATCCTCGAGATCGTGCAGGGCAGCGACGCGGTCCGCGCCCTCGCGCGCGAGGCGGTGGAGCACGGGCAGCGGCTCGTGGGCCAGACCGCGGCGGAGGAGCTGGCGCAGCGGCGGCTGGCCTACCCGCTCAAGCGGGTCCGGCTGCTCGCCCCGATCCCGTCGCCCTCCCGGAACATCTTCTGCCTCGGCCGCAACTACGCCGATCACGCCGCGGAGCGCGGCGCGGCGGCCCCGGAGCACCCGGTCTACTTCACCAAGCCGGCCACCGCGGTGGTCGGGCCGGGCGACGACGTGGTGCACCACGCGATTACCAAGGAGCTCGACTACGAGGTCGAGCTGACGGTGGTGATCGGCACCGGCGGGCGCGACATCGCGCGGGCCGACGCCCTCAAGCACGTGTTCGGCTACACCATCATCAACGACGTGACCGCGCGCGATCTGCAGAAGAAGCACCAGCAGTGGTTCAAGGGCAAGTCCCTCGACACCTTCTGCCCGATGGGGCCGGTGCTGGTCACCGCGGACGAGCTGCCCGACCCACAGGCCCTCGCCATCTCGCTACGGGTGAACGGACAGCTGCGGCAGTCGAGCCACACCTCCAAGATGATCTTCCCGGTGGCCCAGTGCATCGAGGTGCTCTCCCAGGGGATGACGCTCCTGCCCGGCGACATCATCGCGACCGGGACTCCCGAGGGGGTGGGCGCGGCCAGCGGCAACTTCCTCAAGGCGGGCGACCGGATCGAGGCCGAGGTGGAGCACATCGGCATCCTGGCGAGCAAGGTCGTCCGGCCCTAGCAGACTCCTGATCAAGCTGTACGACTCGTGCGCGCGCCGGAAGGACGATCTCCCGCCGCCGCCGGGCCCGATCGGAATGTACTTCTGCGGCCCGACCGTATACCAGCGCATCCACATCGGCAATGCCCGCCCCTTCGTCCTGTCGATGTGGCTCCGGCGGTGGTTCGAGCTCCGCGGCTACCGGGTGACGCTTGCGGAGAACATCACCGACATCAATGACAAGATCTACGAGGCCGCGAGGCGGCTCGGGATCGGCAGTGCCGAGCTCGCCCGCCAGGCGACCGGCTGGTACGTCGAGGACACCGACCGCCTCGGCCTCGGCCGTCCCGATGTCGAGCCGCTCGCCTCCGAGACCGTCTCGGAGATCGTGGCCCTCATCCGGGAGCTCATCTCCCGCGGGCTCGCCTACGAATCGGGGGGCGATGTGTATTTTCGCGTGGCGCGCTTCGGCGACTACGGTCGCCTCTCGGGCGCGCGCCCGGAGGACATGGCGGCGGAGGAGCCCGGACCGCTCAAGGAGGATCCGCGGGACTTCGCGCTGTGGAAGGCCGGGAAGCCGCACGAGGATACCGGGTGGGATTCGCCATGGGGGCGCGGGCGGCCGGGGTGGCACATCGAGTGCTCGGCGATGGCGGAAAAGCACCTGGGCGTGGGGTTCGACATCCACGGCGGCGGGCTCGATCTGCGCTT